>NZ_JAMYUW010000016.1:0-142635 GCF_040323315.1 Mesorhizobium sp. M0047
GTCGCGCCCCCCTGGAGGACTCGCCCCGCCCCCGCGCCCCCCCCCTCCTCTGTGGCCCGCGCGGCCCCGCCCCGCCCCCGCGGCGCCCCCCCCCCCCCCCCCCCCACGGCTTGGGAGGTCAGCGCAGCGCCTGCTTGGCAAGCTCGGCGACGATCTCGTAATTGTCGGGCGTGACGAAACCCGCGCCGGTGTCGACATTCATCGGCGCCAGACCGAGCACCACCTGCTGGCAGAGGCTGAGGATCGGCAGATAGCCTTGCAGGAACGGCTGCTGGTCGGCCGTCAGTTGCACCCAGCCGCCCTTGAAACCTTCGACGATCTGAGGGCTGGTGTCGAAGCCGAAGTTGAAGATCTCACCCGCCTTGCGTCCCGCCGCCTGCATGTAGGTCGGAACATTGCCGAGCATCTGCCCGCCGGGATAACCGACCGCCTTGACGTCGGGATTGTTGAGCAGTGCCGCGGTGATCACCGGAATCGCCAGATTGGGATCGGAAGCCCATTCGCCACTTGGCGGCGACGACAGCTGGATGACTTCGACGCCGGCCTCCTTGAGCGCCGCCACCGTGCCGCGCTCGCGCGCGCCGCGGGCCTCGTTCTCGAACGGGCCGATCATGATCGCCTTGTCGCCGGCCTTGAGCTTGCCGAGCTTGAACGCCTCGGCGCCGAGCGCGCGGCCCTGTTGCTCCTGCTGGGCGCCGACATAGCCGCCGCCGAACGCTTCCACCACCTTCGGCACCGGCACGTTCTGGTACATCATCTTGATGCCATCCTTGTGCGCCTGCTCGGCCAGCGGCATGATCGCGCCGTCGCCAGGATGGCCCATCATGGCGATGCCGTTGGGCTTCACCGCGACCGCCTCTCGCAATTGCTGCACCATCTTTTCAACGTCCCACTGGGAGAAGATGTAGTCGACCTTAGGTCCGAGATCGGCCGCCGCCTGCTTGGCGCCATTGTAGACGATGGTGCCGAAAGCGTCGCCCTCGGCGCCGCCGACAAAGAAACGGATGTGGACATCCTTGCACCATTGGGCGTCGAGCGCCTGTGCGGGCAAGGTAGAAATTGTGGCGCAAAGCGCCGTGGCCGCCGCCACGACGGTCGAGCGCAGAAGTGTCGTTCTCTTCGCGATGCTCATGCAAGTTCCTCCCTTTTGTCCTCGCAATCCGAGGGTTTCAACATTCGTTCCGGCAGTATGCCGCAGACTTTCCGGCTGGCTCCCCCCGCCGGTCTGCTCTCACACCGGGTTTGGCAGGTAGCTGGCGCCTCCCCGGCATTGCTTCAGATATTCCAGCGCCCGCACCTGCCCGGTGATTTCCAGATCGCCGCGATAGACCGGATCGTGCCAGCCTTCGATGTCGATGGCGCCCTTGTAGCCGGCCAGCCGCAATTCGCTGATTACCCGCGTCCAGTCGCTGTCGCCGAAGCCCGGCGTGCGCATCTGCACGAAAGGCAGCCGACCGAACACGCCGTGCTCGCGGATGACATCCCAGCGTACCGTCGCGTCCTTGCCGTGGACGTGGAAGATGCGCGGCGCCCATTTGCGGATCTGCGGCATCGGATCGATCAAATAGACAAGCTGGTGGCAGGGCTCCCATTCGAGGCCCAGATTGTCGTTCGGCAATTCGTTGAACATCAGCTCCCAGGCGTCGGGATTGTGGGCAATGTTCCAGTCTCCTTGAGCCCAGTTGCCGTCCATTGCGCAATTCTCGAAAGCGATGCGCACGCCCTTGTCGGCGGCGCGCCTGGCCAGCGGTCCCCAGACCTCTTTGAAGCGCGGCAGGCTGTCGGTCAGCGGCTTGCCGCGCAGGCGGCCGGTAAAGCCGCTGACCATCGAGGTGCCGAACAGATGCGCGTTGTCGATCACCGTTTCCCAGGCCTGGAGCACGCCGCGGTCGACATCGCCGCTCTCGAGCGGATTGCCGAATACGCCGAGCGAGGACACGGTGACATCGGCATCGCCGATCGCCTCTCGGATCTGGCCGGCAAGACGCGGCAAGTCCTTGCCGCCCAGCGTCTGCCAGAAGAAGGGCTGGATGCTCTCGAAACCGAGCGGCAGGATCGCCTTGATGTAGGCCGCCGGATCGTCGAGGTTGGCCCGCACCATGGTGCCTATCCTGATGTCGAGAAGCGGGTTTAGCGTCATTGTGCGTCCTCTGCGATCGTCACCCGGCGGCCGGTTTCGGCGCTCTCGATGGCGCCAAAAACCATGGCCAGGCTCTTGATGTTATCGGCACCGCGCGTCTCCGGCTCGGTGCCGGTCTCGATGGCGCGGATGAAATCCTGGATGATGCCGAGATGGCCGTCGACGCGGTCGGCAGGATCGAGCGGCGGCACTTCGATTGGCTGGGTTTTGTCGAAGAGGCCGTCGCGGCCTGGCGCCACGACCTCTGCCTGCAGCACGTCATGGCCGTCCCAAATGAGGCTGCCGCGCTCGGCAACGATGCGCCAGCTGCCCTCCCAGCTTGTGCGGAAACCGGCGCCGCACCATGAGCCGGCATAGGTGAACAGTCTGCCGCCGCCGAGATCGAAGACGGCGCTGGCCGAGGATCCCTGCCGGTACCAGGAATTGGCCGGCTCCCATTCCTGGCAATAGACGCCGGCCGGCTCGCCGGCGACCATGTAACGGGCGGCGTCGAAAGTGTGGATCGCCATGTCGAGCAGCAGGACATGGGCCATCTCTTCGCGAAAGCCGCCGAAATGCGGCGCGACGAAGAAGTCGGCATGAATGCTGGTGGCGGCACCAATGGCGCCGGAGTCCAGGAACCTCCGGATGCGCCTGACATTGGCGACATAGCGGCGGTTCTGGACGACGGCATGAACGCGCCCGGCCTGGCGAGCGGCCTTGACGATAGCCCGCGCATTCTCAGGAGTGTCGGCGAGCGGCTTTTCCGTCAAGAGATGGCAATGATGGGCAAAGGCGGAAAGCGCGACTTGTCGCCGGGCGGCGGGAACCACCACGTCGAATACCGCGTCAGGCCGGGTCTGGTCGAGCACGGCGTCGAGATCGGTTCCAATGACGGCACCGGTGAGATCGTATTCGTGCGCCCTCGCTCGCGCCCTGTCGGCGTCGAGGTCGACAAGGCCGACAATGGCGAGCCGGTCGATCTGCCGCACGGCATCGAGCCAGGCCTTGCTCATCGCTCCGCAGCCGACCAAGACGACATTGATCATCCAGTGCTCCTCCCTCTCGGTCCCTCCAGACCGATCGTCACGGTATTCACGGCATGGCCGTAAACGTTTTTCCGTAAACGTTTACGAGAACACACCCGAAGGCGTAGAATGTCAATTGGCCGCTCGCGAAAATCGTCTTGTCGTCTTGGCCCGGGCGGCTGCCGGTGCTAGCCACATAAGGGGGAGAACAGTCATTTGGCATCCAGCATTCACGATCTTGCCCGTCACCTGAACATTTCGATCGGCACGGTGTCGCGCGCCCTTAACGGCCGTGCCGACGTCAATGCCGACACGCGCCAACGCGTGCTCGAAGCGGCCAGGACACTCAACTACTCGCCGAACCAATCCGGCCGCAGCTTGCGGCAAGGCGCCACCCATTCGATCGCCTTCATGATGCAGCCGCATCCGGGCGACCAGCAATATGGCGAGCCGTTCTTCATTCCGCTCCTGATCGGGCTGCAGGCAAGGCTCGCCGAAAGCGGGCTCGACCTGATCGTGGTCATGGGCGCTCCGGGCGACTATCAGCAGGAGCGCCTGCGCCGTGTCGTCGAGACGCGCCGGGCCGATGCAGTGGTGCTGGCCTGGACGCGGCGCGAGGACGAGCGCATCGACTATCTCACCCAGGTCGGTTTCCCATTCGCCACGCTCGGGCGCAGCCGCTCCGGAGCCAAGTCCTACCCTTCCCTCGACCTCGATTTCGAAAAGGCCGGAGCCGATGCGGTCGACCGCCTCGTGGCGCGCGGCCACCGCCGCATCGCCGCCATCCGCCCGTCGCTCGACCTCAATTTCGGCTATCTGTTCCTGACCGGCTACCGCAAGGCCTTGCGGCGGCATGGCATCGAGGTCGACCCCGAGCTGATTGCGTCCGGCTTCATCAACGAGGCCGCAGGCTACGAAATGACGCCGCAGGTGATGCGCTCCAAGGACCCGCCGACCGCCATCATCTTCAACAATGACGCGATGGCGCTTGGCGGCTGCAAGGCGCTGGCCGAGATGGGCATCAGGCCGGGTCACGACATGGCGGTGACCGTCATCGTCGACACGCCGCTCTGCCGCTACTTCTCGCCGGCGCTGACCGCCTTCCGCCCGGCGCTGGAGCCGATGGGACAGCGGCTCGCCGAAATGCTGCTGGCGTCGCTGCCCGCCTTCGCCGGCCCGGATGGTCCGCGGATCATGCGCGAGGTCTGGCCGCTGGAGCTGGTGGCGCGCGACAGCGACTGATGCTGCGCGGTCCGATAAACGCGTTTCGATCGACCGGCTTCTCGCCCGCCTCGGCCAATTCCATGAATATCCGGGAATGACGGGTCCCGTGCGCGGCCTGCGCATTCGAGATGTCGGTCGTCGACCAGGTCCTGACGAAGTGATTAATTCTTTCCGCCAATCGCATTTTTTTGTCGTCGCGTAGAAAAGACGGCAGGCATGCATCGTGCGCTGTCACGCAAGCATCATGTTCGCGCCGTAGACCGCGTTTCGGGAGCGCGCGGCATCATCAATGTTGCACCTCTATCAGCTTTTCGTCCTGCGGCCGCTTCGGCGCATCTCACAAAGAGGTTCATCCATGAAACACCTGCACCGAACCGCGTCGCTCGGCGTCGCGCTGGCCTTGTTCGCCGCCTTGACGCCGGCGCTCGCCGACAGCACCGCGACGATCGGCGGCCTCGTCAACAAGGGACTGGTCGGCGTCGGCCGCATCCCGGCCGCCCAGCGCGACAAGTTCGGCGAGACCTTCGGCTCGGGCTCCGGCATGTCGATCGACACCGCCAGCTGGACACGTGATGCGGGCGGCTACAAAGGCTCGCTCTGGCTGCTGCCGGACCGCGGTTACAATGTCGTCGGCACCACCGACTACCGGCCGCGCCTCAACACTATCGGCATCGAGTTTACCCCGGCAGCACCAGGCACCGCACCGGCTGCCGGCCAGGAGCAGACGGGCGTCAAGGCAACGCTTGCCGACACCATGCTTCTCACCGACGACAAGGGTGCCGATGCCACCGGCCTCGATCCGCTCAACGGCGTGCGCGCGGCAAGCGGCGACATGCCGATCCTGCCCGAAGCCAGCGGCAAGCTGGCGCTCGACAACGAGGCGATCGCGCGCCTGCCCGACGGCACCATGTTCATCTCGGACGAATACGGCCCCAACATCTACCGGTTCTCCGCCGACGGACATCTGCTGTCGGCGACCCAGCCGCCCGCCGCCCTCGTGCCGATGCGCCACGGCGCGCCGAACTTCGCCTCCGACAATCCCGGCCCGGGTGCGGCCGAGCCCGATCCGAAGGATCCCGATACCGGCCGCCAGAACAACCAGGGCCTCGAAGGCATGGCGATGACGCCCGACGGCAAGTTCCTGATCGCCGTGCTGCAGTCGGCGCCCCGGCAGGATGGCGGCGATTCCGCCTCGACCCGCCAGAACACCAGGGCGCTGGTCTATGACGCTTCCGACCTCGCCCATCTCAAGCTAGCGCATGAGTATGTCGTGCCGCTGCCGGTGTTCAAGGATGCCAAGGGCAAGACCAAGATCGCCGCGCAAAGCGAGATCGTGGCGTTGTCGGATCAGGCCTTCCTGATGCTGGCGCGCGACAGCGGCAACGGCCAGGGCGTGAAAGGCGACACCTCGCTGGTGCGCCAGATCTTCGTCGTCGACGTCTCGGCCGCGACCGATATTGCCGGCGGCGCCTTCGATGCCGCCGACAAGCCGCTGGCGCCCAAGGGCGTGCTCGACCCGTCGGTGACGCCGGCAAAACTGACGCCGTTCATCGATATCAACGATAGTGCCGAACTCGGCCGCTTCGGCCTGCATAATGGCGCGCCAAACGACAAGAACAACCTGTCGGAGAAGTGGGAGGCGATGTCGGTGGTCAGCGTGCTCGATCCGAAACTGCCCGACGACTATTTCCTGTTCGTCGCCAACGACAACGACTTCCTCGCCCAGGACGGCTTCCAGATCGGTGCGCCCTACAAGGCCGAGGACGGCGCCGATGTCGACACCATGTTCCTGGTCTACCAGGTCACGCTGCCGGGTCTGGCCAAGAAGTAACGACAACACAAAGGCGGGCGCGCTGAGCGCGTCCGCCTGAGGGATCGTGACGGCTTACTTCAACATCTCCGCGTCCCTTGGCACGCCCGCATCGATCGGCTCGGCGGTCCTGCTCGAAACGGCCATGATCTTGCCGGCAGCCGACAGATTGGGGCGCACGAAGACCGGCGCGACGCCGTTGACCCGGCTGTAAAGGTCGATGATGTCCTGGTTCATGAAACGCACACAGCCCGACGATGCGTTCTTGCCGATGGAATCCCACTCCGGCGTGCCGTGCAGCCGGTACATCGTGTCCTTGCCGTCCCGGAACAGATACAGCGCGCGGGCGCCGAGCGGGCTCTGCGGGCCTGGCGGCATGCCGTCCTTGTATTTCGCCAATTCCGGCCGGCGCAGGATCATTTCCGGCGGCGGTGTCCAGACCGGCCATTTCTTCCGCGCCTGAACCACGGCACTGCCGGTCCATCCGAAACCGGCCTTGCCGAGGCTGACGCCATAACGGATAGCCTTGCCGCCATCGCCCACCAGATAGAGGAAGTGCTCGGACGTATCGACGACGATCGTGCCGGGTTTCTCTCCGGTCGGGTCGGACACGATCTGGCGCACGAATTTCGGATCGAGCTTGGCCACCGGGATTGCAGGCAGTTGATAGCCCTCGTCGGTGCGCGCCGCATACATGCTTGCGGTATCGCCGAAGCCCGGATCGCTTGGCGGTGCGGCCACCGGCGGCGGCGCAACGTCCGTCGTGGTGCACGCCGAAAGAGCCACGGAGGCGGCCCCCAAAGCAGATGCACCGAGAAACGCACGCCGGCTCAGGCGCTCAGAAAACAGCGGAATATCGGACATCAACCCCCCGGCTATCCAAGATGTAGTAGGAATGCGGCCCCACGCATCAAGGATCAATATCCCATTCCGGAAGTTTTGAGAACATGATTAGATCACGGCATGACTGTCCCGTGGAATCGGCGATCATCGTGGACCGGACTTGAGCAATTCCAGGAAAAGTGCGTAGCGGTTTTCCGTCCGGAATTGCGTCGAAACAAAGAGAGAGCGGTTCGCCGTTTCCGTGAAACGGTGAACCGCTCTTGAGATAAACCTTCGCCGAGTTGCCAGCCATGGACGAAAAAATGCCCTCGCGCCGCCGCACCGGCGACCTGACCAGCGGGCCGATTCCGCGCACGCTTCTGCTGTTCGCACTGCCGGTGCTCGGCTCCAACGTGCTGCAGTCGCTCAACGGGTCGATCAACGCCGTCTGGGTCGGCCGTTTCCTCGGCGAATCGGCGCTGACCGCCACCTCCAATGCCAACCTGGTCCTGTTCCTGATCCTCGGCACGGTGTTCGGCATCGGCATGGCGGCCACCATCCTGGTGGCCCGGTCGGTCGGCGCCCGCGACCTTCCGGAGGCACGCCGTATCGTCGGCACCAGCGCTACCTTCTTCTTCCTCGTCTCGGTGGTGTTCGCGGTCTGCGGCTGGATCTGGGTCGACGCCATCCTGGGCGCGCTGGGCACGCCGGCCGACGCCCTGCCGCTGGCCCGCTCCTACCTGCGCATCATCTTCATCGCCGTGCCGATGATGAACCTTCTGTCCTTCGTCATGACCGTGTTGCGCGGTGCCGGCGATTCACGCACGCCCTTCTTCTTCATGGCGCTGGCCGTCGTCCTCGACATCATCCTCAACCCGCTGCTCATCCGCGGCATAGGGCCGTTTCCCGAACTCGGAATCGCCGGTTCCGCCACGTCCACGCTGATCGGCCAGGCGGTGAGCGTGATCGCCATCCTCATCGTGCTCTATGGGCGCAAGCATCCGTTGCGGCTGGCCAGCGCCGATCTCGCTTTGCTGCGGCCCGACCCCTCCTTGCTGCGCATCGTCGTCTTCAAGGGCTTGCCGATGGGGTTGCAGATGATCGTCATCTCGGCAGCAGCGCTGACTGTGATGGGCATGGTCAACTCCTACGGTTCGCAAGTCGCCGCTGCCTACGGCATCGCCGCGCAGCTATGGACCTACATCCAGATGCCGGCGCTCGCCATCGGCGCCGCGGTCTCCTCGATGGCGGCGCAGAATGTCGGCGCCGGGCGCTGGGACCGGATCGGTCGCATCGCCGCCTCCGGCGTCGGCTTCAACCTGGCCCTGACGGGCGCACTGGTTGCCGTGCTTTCCGTTTTCGACCGCCCGATGCTGAGCCTGTTCCTGAGCAGCGATAGTGCTGCGATCGATATCGCTAGCCACGTCAACACCATCGCGTCGTGGTCGTTCATCCTGTTCGGTATCACCATCGTGCTGTTTGCCACGGTGCGCGCCACGGGCGCCGTGATGCCGCCGCTGATCATCCTGGTGATCTCGGTGCTGGTCGTGCGCACCGGCTTTGCCTATTTCATGCGCGGCGTGTTCGGCGAGGAGGCTCTGTGGTGGAGTTTTCCGGCCGGCTCGATCACCTCGCTGGTTCTGGCGGCCGCCTACTACCGCTTCGGCGGCTGGCGCACCTTGCACATGATCGAGAACAGGCCAGCTGCCGGCGAGCCACCGGATACCGGGCTCGGCGTGCCGCGCCAGCGCGCCAACATGGCGCCCGAAATGCCGAACGGCTGAGCCCGAGCGTCGCCTCGTCTCAACGCCTGTGTTTCAGCCCGAAGGCCAGCGCCACCACCGCAAATATGATAATCATGCCGGCGAAGGCCAGGCTAGCGGCGATAGAATTGGCATAGGTCGAAACGATGCCGATGCCGATGACGGGCAAGGCATTGCCGACGAAGCAGCAGATGAAGAAGCTGGACACCACCTCCGCGCGGCGATCCTGCGGCGCGATCTCGTTTACCACCTGCAGGCCACCACGGTAGCCGAGCGCCGCCACCACGCCGCAACAGGCTGTCGCCACGATCATCAACGCCAGCGAAGCCAGCATTTGTGCCGCCACCACCAACAAGACGCTTGGGATCATCAATGCCAGCGCAACCAGCATCGCTTTGTTGCTCTTCATGTGCATCAGAACCACGATGCCGATCGCTGTGACGATCGCCAGTTCGAAGAACAGCGCGCCGGCGACGGCGTGATTGGTCTCATGCAGCTGCTGTGCCAGTATGCTCGGCGCCACGGCGGCATAGAAGCCGACCAGCGCCATCGCGCCAAAGCCGGTGACCGCCGGCGCGACGAAGCGCGCGCGGATATCCTCCGGCACGGAGAGCTGCGGCCGGATGGAAACGTGCTTGAGGCCACCCGGCCTCGCCACCGTTTCACGGGTGCGCCAGACCAGGATCGTCACCACCGCGAGTGCCGCCAGATAGACGATGAAGACCAGCCGCAACGGCCAGGGCTCGTACTCAGCCAGAAGTCCTGAAATCAAGGCGCCAAGACCGAGGCCGAGGAAATTGGTGCTGGTGGCGATGACGCTGGCGCGCGACTTGTCCGCGCCGGGAAGAAGCTCGGCAATCCATGCGGTTCCGGTCCCCGCGCCAACGCCGATGCCGAGCCCGCTCAGAATGCGGGCCACGTCGAGCGAGACGACGTTTCCGGCAAACAGGAAGACAAGCGCACTGATGATGGCGACAAGCATGGCCGCCAGGCTCGCGGGCCGGCGCCCGACAACATCCGAGATGCCGCCCAGCATCAGCAGTGCTGCCAGGTTGCCGACGACATACACCGCGTAGATCAGCGTCAGCGTGATTTGTGAAAAGCCGAATTGCTGTTTGTAGATGATGTAGAGCGGCGTCAGCATGGTGCTGCCGGCAAACAGCACGGCAATCATCGCGGCGACGGTGGGGATTGCAAGAGCATCGCCGCGAGTTTCATTGTGCGTACGGGCCAAATCGCGAATGGCCATGGCCAACCTCATTACCGGTTTCGGGGATCGCGACCTTAACGCACGTTCATCCGCGACGTTCCGACCGGCAGGCCGGCCTCCTGACAGCACGGTGGGCGTTGCCCGAGCCACAAGCTCGTTGTTGAACACTCAACTCGAGAGATGGCGTCTTTGGATTTCGTACCGTAACCTGTGCCGGCAGAAGGGAGGATTTATGGGCAAAGGCAGGGTCGAGGCGTTCACCGATGGCGTCGTGGCCATCATCATCACCATCATGGTACTTGAGCTGAAAGTGCCGCATGGCGAGGATGTCGAAGCCTTGTTGCCATTGTGGCCGGTCTTCTTCAGCTACGTGCTGTCCTTCATCAATGTCGGCATCTACTGGAACAATCTGCACAACATGTTCCACACCGTGCAGCGGGTCGACGGCCGCGTGCTGTGGGCGAACCTCAACCTGCTGTTCTGGCTGTCGCTGATGCCGGTGACGACGGCCTTCATGGGCGAGAACCACTTTGCGCCGGTGCCGGTCGCCGTCTACGGCATCGACTTGGTGCTGTGCGCCATCGCCTATTCGATCTTGGCCGCCGCGCTGCATCGCCTGCACGGCAACGACACCGCTTTTGCCAAGGCATTGGGCCGTGACCGCAAGGGAAAGATCTCGCTGGCTATCTACGTCGCAGCCGTCGTGCTGACCTTCGTCAGCCAGTGGATCGGCGTCGCGCTGTATGTGCTGGTCGCAACGATATGGCTCGTGCCGGATAGGCGTTTCGCACGGGTGCTCGAAAAATAGTTCCTACTTGCGCATTGCCTTCAGCTTTTCCGCCACTGCTGCGGCAAGGTCGGCATAGCGCTCCTCCAGCCGTTCCGCGGCCTTGATGATCGAGAAATCATGGCCGAACTTTTCCAGCGCCATGCGCAGCTTCTCGACGAATTCGGCCTGTTTTTCCAGCGCCGAGAACAGCGTCTTCACCTGGGCTTCGCTAATGTCGGGGTTGGCCAGCATCTGCGGCACCTCGCGCCCCATCTGGTCACCGATGGTGGTCTGTTCCCTGAGAATTGCGACCCAGTCCGTCAATCAGGAAATCTCCGTTTGCCCCGGGCAAAAGCTCCTTTTTGCCGGGACAACATGCGCAGCCTCGACCGGACTGGTCAACCCAAACAGGGCGATCAGAGGCTTGCGCAAGCCCGTTCGGGCGCTAAGTTCGGCGCCATCGAAAGAAGGAACCATCGCCCATGATGACCGACGCCGAGATCCAGACAGTCCTGCCCGCGCTTGGCCGAGGCAACGCCGCCGTCATCACTGGCGCCGCCAGCGGCATCGGTCTTGCGGCCGCCAAGCGGCTTGCGTTGATGGGCATGAAGATCGTGCTGGCCGACATTGGCGGCGCGCGCCTTGACGACGCCTCGCGAGCCGTCGCCGCGATTGCCGGAGATGATGCCGTGCTTGCCGTCGCCGCCGACGTTTCGAAGGCGGATGAGGTGGACCGCCTCGCCGAAAGGGCGTTCGGCGCCTTCGACGATGTGTCGCTGCTGATGAACAATGCCGGCGTCGGCGACAATCCCGGAAAGCCCTGGGAAAACCGCGATGCCTGGAAACGACTGCTGGACATCAATTTCTGGGGCATCATGCATGGCGTCGGGGCCTTCGCGCCGCGTATGCTGGCCTCGGCCAAGCCAGGCCTGATCGTCAATACCGGCTCCAAGCAAGGCATCACCACGCCGCCCGGCAACCTCGCCTACAATGTCTCCAAGGCCGCGGTGAAGACCTACACCGAGGGCCTGGCGCATGCACTACGCAACGAACCCGGCGCCCATGTCGCAGCCCATCTGCTGATCCCCGGCTTCACCTATACTGGCCTGACCGAAGGCGCGACGGAAAAACCGGCTGGCGCCTGGACCGGCGAACAGGTCATTGATTTCATGCTGGAATCGCTGACCAGGGGCGACTTTTACATCTTGTGCCCGGACAATGAGGCGGCGCGGCCGTTGGATGAGAAGCGCATGGCGTGGGCGATCGGCGACATCATCGAAAACCGCCCTGCCCTTTCGCGCTGGCACCCGGACTACAAGGAGTCGTTCGCGGCGTTCATGAAAGGCTGATCTTCAGGCCGCGTGCTTTTTCGACCCGCGCTTCTGCTCCACGGCCTTCTTGGCCGCCATGGCGGCGATGTTCTCGTCATGCCGCTTCGCCGCACGCTCGCATTTTTCGCGAATTTCCTCGACTTCGGATTCGGTCAGGTGTTCGATACCGATGAAGTGGTTGTGGCCCTTGCCGACCCGGATCAGTTCGTCGAGTTTGGCCTGGATCGCTGCGCCGTCGCGGTTCTGGGTGTTCTGTATGAGAAACACCATCAGGAAGGTGATGATGGTTGTGCCAGTATTGATCACCAGTTGCCAGGTATCCGAAAAGCCGAAGAACGGACCGGTCATCGCCCAGACGACGACGATCAGGCAGCAGACGGCAAATGTCAGCGGCAGGCCGGCTACATGAGCGACCCAGTTGGCGATCTTGGTGAAGTGCTTTTCCATCTATCGAAGTCCCTTGCCGCGCGATGAGAAACAACCGGCGACCGCACGAGGTTCCCGGCGCAAACAAAATACAATTGAACACACGCATAGGGAGAATAGCGGCAAAGACACACTTTATGAGTTTACTGGCACAGTAACGGTGCAGGCAAGAGTGCCTGCTCCTCCCGCTTCACGGCGGCCCCTTCCGCCGCGCCACCCCCGCATGGCGGAAGGGGTTTCACTCCGGAGAGTGCGCAGAACGGTTCCCCTGAAGCGCCGGACGGCACCACGACCGCCAGATCCCGATGCGTGGTACCGAGCGATCTTCCCAAAGCACCATCATCTGCCCGCCTCCTTTGTCTCAAAGTCGCAAGCTGGCGTGGCGGGCACGCTCGCGGATCTCTTCGCGAGAAATGCCGGCGTCTGCCAATGTGCTGTCCGGGGCCCGCCTCAAGCTCGCAAGCGTCCGGCGATAGGCAAGCCAGCGGGCGAAATGGGATCGAAGTTCGTACAACATGATCGTCTCCTTTGGCGCGCAAAGTGGCCGCGCGCTCGGGTTGGTCGAAAGCGCAAAGCATCTGCGCGAAGCGCATGCGCGATCGAAAGGATTGCGCTGGCTCGTCAGCCAGCCGAGGCGCTTGTCGCTATCCCGCCAAGCAGGATTGTCCAATGCTTCCAATGCCTGCATACTTGCGCGTGATACCGGCTCGCGCTACAGCCACGGTCGCAAGGAGTTTTTCATTTCTGCAAAATGGACATCGGCTGGGACGATCTAAGATTGTTTCTCGTCGTTGCGCGGCTGGGTGGCTTGAGTGCAGCGACAGGAACCACGCGCCTCAGCGCAGCCACCCTTGGACGACGCGTCACCGCGCTCGAAAGGCAAATCGGCGAACCGCTGTTCGTGCGTCAGCAGACCGGCTACCGGCTGACCCCGGTCGGTGAAGAACTGCTGCGGCGCGCCGAAGACGTCGAGGCAGCGATGCAGTCGCTGACCCGCTGGCGCGAAGGAAGCCTGCCCGACCGCATTGTCCGTGTGTCTGCCGGGCCGTGGACTTCGGCCTTCGTTTCCGCCCATATCGGCGAGATCTGGACAGTCGACGACGGCATAAGGGTGGAGCTCGTCACCACCACCGACCGGGTCGACATCGGTCGCCGTGCCGCCGACATCGGTATCCGCAGCGACCGCCCGACCGAGCAGTGGCTGGCCGGCCGTCAGAGCGGCAAGGTCGCCCACGCCATTTATTCCGGGCGCCACCTGATCAACGGCATCGCCGCCGGGTTGTTCGTCGGCGTCACCGGCGAAGGGGCGAACATTGCCTCAGCGCGCTGGCTACAGGCCCATCACGGCGACCGCATCGCCGTGCGCGGCAACAACACCCATTCGGTGCGCGAACTGGTGGCCGCCGGCGCCGGCCTTTCGGTCTTTCCCTGCTTCGTCGGTGACGGCGACCCACGCCTGGTTCGCGTCGCTCAGCCTATCTCCGAACTCGAAACCGACCAATGGATCGTCACCCATCACGAGGAACGTCACTCCCCGCCGGTACGAAAGATAGCCGACCGGATTGCCGCCTTGATGCGGGCGCACCAGCCGCTGTTTCGTGGCGAGACGCCGATCCGGTAAGCCTTGGGCGTCGATTGGCCGCCAACTGAGCCGCATCTGCGGAAGGTCAGGCCCCCTCGTTTTCCCAGCGGTCAAGGAATGCCTCGATCGGCATTGCCTGCATGTCGGGAACCGCTCTGGCGAGCTTTTCGACCGGCCAATCCCACCAGGCGAGAGCTTCGATCCGGGCCGCGATGACGGCCGGAAAGCGAGATCTGAGCGCCTTCGCCGGCACGCCTGCAACGATTGCATAGGACGCCACGTCCTGCGTCACCACCGCGTTGGCACCAATGACGGCGCCATTGCCGATGGTGACGCCGGGCATGATCACCGCACCATGGCCGATCCAGACATCGTGGCCGATGGTGACTGCTTTCGCCTGCCGCCGTGCGCGGAATGCAGCATCGACGCCCAGCCAGCGAAAATACTCGTTCGGCCGGTAGCCGACCTTGTGCTGTGTCAGCCGCTCGATGGGATGCTCCAGAGCATTGATGCGGCTGTTGGCGGCGATCGAGCAGAATTTTCCGATCGTCGTGTAGATCGCTTCCGAATGGCGTTCGAAATAGGAGAAGTCGCCGACGCTCACCTCGCGCAGCACCACCCGCTCACCGATCGAGGCATAGCGGCCAAGCTTGCACGCCTTCAGTTCCGCGGTCGGATGGATGCGCGGCTCGGAATCCTTCGGGACGAGATTTTCGGAACGATCCATGCCGGCGGCTTTACGTCAGAGCGATTGGTCCCGCAAGCGGGACCAATCGTCCGTCTACCGGTTCCGCGAAAGAGCTGAAGCCCCTATTGAGGCTTGCCTTTGCTCCAGACCACGTTCTGGCCATAGAGCGGCACGGTGGTGACCGACATTTTGGCCGAGCCGTTCTGCACCTGGCGCGAATGCGAGAGATAGATCAGCGTCTCGTTGGCCTCGTCGTAGATGCGGTTCACCACCTGCTTCTTCCAGATCAGGCTGATGCCTTGCTTGAACACTTCCTCGCCGCTCTCGCTCACGTCGATGTCACCGATGATGATCGGACCGGTCTGGCGGCAGGAGATCGAGGAATCGGACGGATCCTCGAACCAGTTGCCCTTGTGCAGGCGATCGATGATGCCGCGATCGAAATAGGAGACGTGGCAGGTCACGCCCTCCACCTTCGGATCCTTGATCGCCTCGACGACGATGTCGTTGCCGAGCCAGTCGACCCCGACCTTGCCGACTTCATCGGCAAGGGCCGCACCGGCGCCGAGGACAAGGCACGCGGCTAGGGCGCCGCCGAGCAGTTTTCGCCCAATCGATCCTTGCAAGATAGCCTCCGGGGTTCGAGTTTGCCGGTCTCAGGTGGGGCGAAGAGCACGGCATTGCAAGCGGCGGCTCCGGATGAAAACGCCGCATCCGCCATGGCCGGTTGCGTCAACGCGGCACCTTTGCGTGTACCCGGTCAAACCGCTAAGACTGTTCGCCGAACCAAGGGCTCGCCTGGTCTTGGCCGGCACGCCGAAGAAATTGCAAGACGGACCTTACTGATGATGCGTTCTATCCTGATCGGCATTCTCGTCCTGATGGCGGCCGGCATCGGCTGGCTGACCTTCGACTGGTACCGCGGCCACTATGGCGGCGAGCCTTTCGGCGCCGCCTTTACCTTGGTCGACCAGAAAGGCGCGCCGATCACCGAGGCTGCCTTCAGGGGTCAGCCCAGCGTCGTCTTCTTCGGCTTCACCCATTGCCCCGAGGTCTGCCCGACCACGCTGTTCGAGTTGGCCGGTTGGCTGAAGACGCTCGGCGACAACGGCAAGAACCTGCACGCCTATTTCGTCTCGATCGATCCGGAGCGCGACACGCCAGAGGTGGTGAACGCCTATGTCAGCAATTTCTCCGATCGGATCACAGGCATCACAGGCGATCCAGACAAGGTCCATGCCATGGCCAAGTCGTTCGGCATCTACTGGAAGAAGGTCGACACGGGCGACGGCGACTACACGATGGACCACACGGCTTCGGTGCTGCTGCTCAACGCCAAGGGTGACTTTGCCGGCACCATCGCCTATGGCGAAAGTTCGGAAACGGCCATGACCAAGCTGAAGCTGCTGGCGGCGAAAAGCTGATCATCATTTCATGACCCAGACGCGCCTCTACTTCTCCATCGGAAAGATCGAGTCGATCCGCATTTTCGATGCGCTCGAAGCGGCCTTCGAGGATGAAGGCCTGCCAATCGCCCTGCTTGAGGTCGACGAGGACAATGACATCCACGAAGTGTCGCTCTACGCCGATGGCGACGTCGATGCGGTCGAGGCCCGCTTGAAGGACATCCTTGCTGGCCTTTCCCTGTCGAAGCCGATCGAGCGCGAGAGCCTGCCTGACATCGACTGGGTGGCACGCTCGCTGGAAGGGCTGAAGCCGGTGCGCGCTGGCCGTTTCTTCGTCCACGGCTCGCATGATCGCAAAAAACGCCATAGCGGCGAGTTCGCAATCGAGATAGAGGCCGGCCTCGCCTTCGGCACCGGTCACCACGGCACCACGGCCGGCTGCCTGGAAATGCTGGAAAAAGTGGTCCGGCGCGAGCACCCGCGCAACGCGCTCGACCTCGGCACCGGTAGTGCTGTGCTGGCAATTGCCGTCGCCAAGCTGGCGCGTATTCCCGTGTTGGCCACCGACATCGATCCTGTGGCGGTGAGAGTGGCGGCCGCCAATGCGCGGCTCAACCACGTCAAGGCGCTGGTGGAAACGGTGACCGCTCCAGGCTTTCACCACCCGATCTTCGGCAAACGCGCGCCTTTCGATCTCATCGTCGCCAACATACTGGCACGGCCGCTGATGCGGCTGGCCCCGCAAATGGCAGATCACATCGCCCTCGGTGGCTCGATCGTGCTGTCGGGCATCCTCGAGCGGCAGCGCGACGCCGTCGTCTCGGCCTATGTCGGCCAGAACTTCCGGCATGTCAGGACCCTGCATCGCGAAGGCTGGGTGACGATCCACCTCAAACATTGAAGCCGACAACGAGCTTGGACCAAGGTCCGCCGGTTGTCAGCCAAGCGATGCCGTAGCAATTTGCCGCTGCCGGAAATCGATTCCGGTTTCCGCGACCTTACGCTACGGTTGTGCTGACTGCAGGAGGCCACCATGTTCCAGACCTTCGATTCCGCGGGCGACCCGGCCGTCGGCAAACCGCGCGTGGGGCTGCTGCGCCAATGGCTTGAAGCCAACGGGCTGGATGGCTTCATCGTGCCGCGCGCCGACGAGCACCAGGGTGAATATGTCGCCGATCGTTCGGCGCGGTTGAAATGGCTGACCGGCTTCAGTGGCTCGGCCGGCGTCGCCATCGTCCTGCGCGACCGCGCCTTCGTCTTCGTCGATGGGCGCTACACGCTGCAGGTGCGGGGCGAGGTCGATCTCGACATTTTTGCAATCGAAAGCCTGGTCGATAACCCGCCCGCCGTCTGGCTCAAGGACAATCTAGGCAAGGGCGCGCGGCTCGGCTTCGACCCGTGGCTGCACACGATCAGCGAGGTCAAGGCGCTGCAGGCTTCGGCCGACAAGTCGGGCGCGGTGCTGGTGCCGCTCGACAAGAGCCCGATCGACATCATCTGGAAGGATCAGCCGGACGCGCCGGTGGCACCCGTCGAACTTCACCCGATCGGCTTTGCCGGCGAACTCGCCAAGGACAAGCTGGCGCGGCTGGCGGCCGCGATCGCCAAGGACGGCGCCACCCACGCGGTGCTCACCGACCCCTCCTCCATCGCCTGGGCCTTCAATATCCGTGGCGGCGACGTGCCGCACACGCCGCTGGCGCTTGGTTTCTCCATCCTCGCCGCCGGCGGGTCGCACCAGCTTTTCATGGACCGGCGCAAATTCTCGCGTCAGGTCGCGGCCTACCTCACCCAGCTCGCCGAACCGCATGAGCCCAGCGAATTCGAAGCGGCGATCGTGGCCCTCGCCAAGAGTGGCGCGAAAATCGCGCTCGACCCCGTGCTGGCCGCTGACAGGCTGCGCATGCTGGTCGAGGCCAATGGTGGCACGGTGGTTGCGGCACCCGACCCCGCCCGCATCCCGCGCGCCACCAAGAACCAGGCCGAGATCAACGGCTCGCGCGCCGCGCATCGCCGTGATGGCGCCGCCGTGGCGAAGCTTTTGTGCTGGCTGGAGCGGCAGAAGCCCGGCTCGCTCGACGAGATATCCGTCGTCACCAGGCTGGAGGAGACGCGCCGGCAGACAGGTGAAGAAACCCAGATGCCGCTGCGCGACGTCGCCTTCGACACCATTTCCGGCGCCGGCCCGAACGGCGCCATCATGCACTACCGCGTATCGCGCGCCACCAACCGAAAGCTTAAGGCCGGCGAACTGTTCCTGCTCGATTCCGGTGCGCAGTATCAGGACGGCACCACCGACATCACGCGCACCGTGCCGATCGGCCAGCCGACTGAGGAGATGCGCGAGCGTTTCACGCTGGTGCTGAAAGGCATGATCGGCATTTCCACACTGCGCTTCCCCGCCGGCACGCGCGGCTCGGAAATCGATGCCGTCGCCCGCATGGCGCTGTGGAAGCACGGCTGCGACTTCGCCCATGGCACCGGCCACGGCGTCGGCTCGTATCTGGCCGTGCATGAAGGGCCGCAGCGCATTGCCCGCACCGGCACCGAAAAACTGTTGGAAGGCATGATGCTGTCCAACGAGCCGGGCTACTACAAGGAAGGTGCCTACGGCATTCGCATCGAGAACCTCATTCTGGTCACGCCGGCCGAAGCGATCGAGGGCGGCGATATCGCCATGCACGGCTTCGAGACGCTGACGCTGGCGCCGATCGATACCAGGCTGGTGCGATCGGATTTGCTGACGCGCGACGAGCTGCATTGGCTCGACACCTATCATGCGCGCGTGCTGGCCGAGATCGGACCGATGCTCGACGGCGAGACGCTGGCCTGGCTGGAGAAAGCGACGGCGCCGCTGCCCCACGACGCCAAGATTTGATTGAACGGTGAGGCAGCCAATCTCCCCCCTCGTGGGGGAGATGCCCGGCAGGGCAGAGGGGGGCGCTGTCCCGCCGACCTCTCGATCGATTTGCAATTGCGCCCTGGGATTATTTTGGCTTGGTCGTGGGACAAATGACGTTGGCGATCCTTCACGCCCCCCTCTGTCCTGCCGGACATCTCCCCCACATGGGGGGAGATTGGCAGTTTCGCGACCTTCGCAAATCTCCTTGAGGAGCAGCTACCCCACAACCTGCCGCGCCAAAATCAACACCGCAGCCCCCGCCAGGAACATCGACATCAGTCCGCCACGCAGCGAAACCACTGATGTGACGACCAACGCTGCCCATTCCGCCGGTCCGGCATTCAACAGCTCCGGCGCCACAAGCGTCGTCAGCACCGCCGCCGGCACGGCATTGAGGCCTGCCTCGACGCGCGGATGGATGGTGTCGAAGCGGGAGATGACCAGATGCCCACCAATGCGCGTGAGATAGGTGGCGATCGCGCCGGCGATGATGATCCAGAATGTCGTGCTCATGGCCGTGCCTTCACGCCGCTGTGGTGGGGAGGCAGGATGACCGCCAGCAGCACACCGGCAATCGCGCCGATCGAGACATGCCAGGGCGAGCCAACGGTCTTGTAGGCGATGATCGATGTGGCGCCACTGGCGATGACCACCGGCAGCCACAGCGGCCGCTTGCGGAAGCCCAGCACGAGACCAAGAAAGTAGATCGGCAGCAGGAAGTCGATGCCCAGCGCATGCGTGTCGGGGATAAGCTTGCCGAACACCGCGCCAAGCGCACTTTCGACGATCCAGAACAGGTAGACCGGCAGTCCAAGTCCCAGATACCAGGCAAAGCCGACCGTCTGGCCGGATTGCGCCCTCGCCTCGGCCACCGCGAACTGCGGATCGGTAAGGATGAAATAGCCGAGCGCTTGGCTGATGACGGGCCAGTGCGCGATGCGCCGGCCGATGCCGGCGGAATAGAGCACATGGCGGAAATTGACGGCAAAGATCGACAGCACGATCAACCACGGCGCCACATGCTGGCCAAACAGCTGGATGCCGACCATCTGGCTGGCGCCACCGAAGATCAGCGCGCTCATCAGGAAGGCTTCGAGGACCGAGAAGCCATTGTCGACGGCGAGCGCGCCGAACAACACCGCGAACGGCGCCGACGCCACCACGACAGGCATCGAGAGCCGAACACCTTGCCAGAAATCGCTGTTCACGGAATTCGTAGTCAAGGTCTCAGCCGACATGTCACATTCCTAACGTCGCGCCGGTATTTAGGGGTGCGCGGTTGAAAAGTCAGACGAATTCGCTTGAGCCAACAAATCAGCGAAACTGATATGTCCTGATCTAGCAAGGCCGCGATACGCGCGCCGTGTGATTCCCTGATTCAGTTGGCGCCCTACAGGCGCACTCGCCTGTGCTTCATCGGCTGTGCAGGACGGCGCCAGGACCCGAAACGCAAAACCCGCCTCTGCGGCGGGTTACTGGCGCAAATCAGCACCATGGCTAAATACATAGCTGCACTCACAAAGCAACCAGGCCGTGCATCGGCCTTCGCTTCGACTTGAAAGCCGAAACGGCTATGGGGTGGCCCAATGCTCCGAAACCTTGCCCTCGATCGCTCGGCCCCAGTCGAGCAGCGGCTTGGCACGCAAGGTGAAATCGACGAGCTCGTCGACCAGATCAGCCTCATGAATTCCCTCCTGATCGATGAGGTGCTGGACGACAAAATGCCGGTTGCCGATAGCGGCGACCAGATCTGCATCGCTGATATGCTCGAAGCCGCGTGGGGTGCGCTTCATGCGGCCTTCGGTCTCGAGTTCAAGACGGTTCTTCTTCAACGCCGCCACCAGGGCGCGAAAATCGTCCGGCCTTGTCGCGATGGCTTTTCGCATCGCCAGCAGCAGCGCCGGCTCCGGCTGCCACCAGGCGACGCCGGCAAAGCAGCGCTCCAGCCCGATATGCACGTAGAACACCCCTTGCTCCATCTTGGTGCCGTCGGGCGACAGGATGGCCGACAGATGCCGGTTGTAGGGCCGCTTGTCCTTGGCGAAGCGCACGTCGCGATTGATCCGGAACAGTGATTTCTTGCGGTCGCCGCGCAGGCCGATGCCGGCCTTCGCGAAGCGCTCCGTCAGCGTCTCGACAAGATCGCCGAAGGGATCGCGCAAATCCTTTTCGAAAATGTCGCGATTCGCCAGGAACCACTCGCGGCTCTGGTGGAAATCCAGTGCCTTAAGGAACGGAATGGCTTTGGCGCCGAAGCCGGTGAACGATCCAGTCATGCCTTGCCGATCCGCGCCAGCCAGGCGTCCTCGTCGATCACCTCGATGCCGTGTTCGCTGGCGAGCTTCAGCTTGGAGCCGGCACCGGGCCCGGCCACGACGAGATCGGTCTTCGCCGAAACCGAGCCTGCAACCTTGGCGCCGAGACGCTCCGCCATCGCCTTGGCTTCGGAGCGTGTCATCTTCTCCAGCGAGCCTGTGAATACGATCGTCTTGCCGGCGACCTCGCTGTCGGCCGAGACGTTGACGATATAAGGCTTCGGCTTGACCTGCTTGAGCAGCGCGTCGAGCGCGTCGTCATTGCGTTGATTGCCGAAGAAATCGCGCAGCGCATTGATAACCGTGTCGCCGATGCCGTTGACCGACGGGAAGACACTGTGCGGATCGGCAGCGGCCGCTGTTTCCTTGCCGACGCGGATCAACTCCTCGATGGTCGAGAACGTCCGGGCAAGCACTGCGGCCGTCGTTTCGCCAATATGGCGGATGCCGAGTGCGAAGATGAAACGGTCGAGTTCCGGCTCGCGGCGCGAGTCGATCGCCGCGAACAGCTTGTCTAACCCTTCGTAATTGCGATCCTCGACGCTGCGTACATTCTTGCGCGTCTTGCCCGATGCGGCCTCGCGCTGCCTCGCCTGCTCCTCGCGCCGTTCAGCGAGTGCCCTGGTGACCGCCGGGCGCCGATCCCTGAGCGTGAAGATATCGGCGGCAGTCTTGATCAATCCCGCATTGAAGAAAATGTCTATGTTCTCCGCCCCCAGGCCTTCGATATCCAGGGCGCCACGTGACACGAAGTGGCGCAATCCTTCCACCGCCTGCGCCGGACAAATCAGTTCGCCGGTGCAGCGCCGGCGGGAATCTTCCTTGCCGGTCTTCTCGTTGATCTCGCGCGTCGCCGGCGAACCGCAGATCGGACAGGTGTGCGGGAACTCGTATGGCACGGCGTCGGGCGGCCGCTTGTCGATGACGACGCTGACGATCTGCGGAATGACATCGCCGGCCCGCTGGATCACCACCGTGTCGCCGATGCGCACGTCGATGCCGTCGCGGATCGGCTGGCCGGTGCTGTCCAAGCCCTTGATGTAATCCTCATTGTGCAGCGTGACGTTCTCGACCACGACGCCGCCGACCGTGACCGGCGCCAGCCGCGCAACCGGCGCCAGCGTCCCCGTGCGGCCGACCTGGATATCGATCTTGAGCACGGTCGTCATCGCCTGTTCGGCCGGAAATTTGTGCGCGACGGCCCAGCGCGGCTCGCCTGTGACGAACCCCCATCTGCGCTGCAGCTCCAACTGGTCGACCTTGTAGACGACGCCGTCGATGTCGTAGCCCAGCGCCGAGCGCTGCTCCTCGATCCGATGATAATGCTCGATCAGGTCATCCGCCGATTTCGCCCGTACCATCAGAGGACTGATCTTGAATCCCCACTCCGCGAACTTCTGCACCGAATCATACTGGGTCGGAGCAGGATCCGCTGTCGTGTAGCCCCAGGCATAGGCGAAGAATTTGAGGTTGCGGCTGGCGGTGACGGACGGATCCTTCTGGCGCAGCGACCCGGCCGCCGTGTTGCGCGGATTGACGTAGTCCTGGCCGCCGACTGCCGCCGAGCGTTGCTTCAACGCTTCGAATTCCGCATAGGTCATGTAGACCTCGCCACGGATCTCGATGATTTCGGGCCAGCCCGAGCCTTTCAGTTTCGCAGGGATGTCGGCGATCGTCCTCAAATTGGCGGTGATGTCCTCACCGACGGCACCGTCGCCGCGCGTCGCACCCTGCACGAACACGCCCTTTTCGTAGCGCAGCGAAGCCGACAGCCCGTCGATCTTCGGCTCGGCCGTGAAGGCGATGTCGAGGTCCTTGTCGCGGTCGAAGAACCGCCGGCCGCGCTCGATGAAATCGATGACATCCTGGTCGGTATAGGCCTTGGCGAGGCTGAGCATCGGCACCGCATGGCGCACCTTGGTAAAGCCTTCCGCCGGTGCCGCGCCAACTCTGCGCGAGGGCGAATCTTCGCGCACCAGCGCCGGAAAGCGCTCCTCGATGGCGAGATTGCGCCGCGCCAGCGCGTCATACTCGGCGTCCGAGATAACAGGCGCGTCTTCGGTGTGGTAACGCCGGTCGTGCTCGGCGATCTGTTCCGCCAGGCGCTTCAGCTCGGCTTCGGCCTCGATTTCGGTCAGGGCATCAACTGGCTTCTCGGACATGGTTTTGCACCTGGCTGCTGTTGGCTCGGGACAATAGATCAGGATTCGGATGGACGGGAGCTGAAATTCTGACAAAACCACGCCTAAACAGCGGGATGGAGCCATATGCTGACTCTGTTGGGCCGCCGGATTTGACCAGCTGGAAGCAATTCCCGATCCGCAAGCAGCGCCGTCAGGAAGCGACGGTGTTCTCACGCAGCAGCCGCTCGGCGGCGGCGCGGGCCTCGTCGGTGATGGTGGCACCGGCCAGCATGCGCGCGATCTCTTCCTGCCGCGCCGGCCGGTCCATCTCGGCAATGCCGGTGGCGACACGGTCGGTGGTACCGGATTTGGAGATCAGGAAATGCGTCGCCGCGCGCGCCGCTACCTGTGGCGCGTGCGTGACCGAGAGCACCTGGACGCGCTTCGACAATCGCGCCAGCCGCTGGCCGATGGCGTCCGCGACGGCGCCGCCCACGCCGGTGTCGATTTCATCGAAGACCAGCGTCGGCGCCGAGCCACGATCGGCCAGCGCCACCTTCAGCGCCAAAAGGAAGCGCGAAAGCTCGCCGCCGGAAGCCACCTTCATCATCGGCCCGGGCCGCGTGCCTGGATTGGTGCGCACCCAGAATTCGATCTGGTCGATGCCGTCTTCCATGCGGCTCTCGGCCTCGCTCGTCATTTCCACGATAAAGGCGGCACGTTCGAGCTTCAGTGCCGGCAATTCCGCCATGACAGCCTTGGTCAGACCGATAGCCGCCGCATGACGAAGCGAGGATAGCTGCGCGGCGGCAATGTCATAGGTCTCGCGCGCCGCTGCGGCCTGCCTTTCCAGCCCGTGCAGGCGTTCCTCGCCGGCATCGAGATCGGCAAGGTCGGCAACCATCGTGTCGCGCAGCTGCGCCAGGTCATCGACGGCGACGCTGTGCTTGCGCGAGGCGGCGCGCAGCGAAAACAGCCGCTCCTCCGCCTTCTCCAGCCGTTGCGGATCATATTCGGTGGCGCGCAACGCTGCCTCGACGCCCGATTGCGCCGCGTCGAGCGACAGCATCGCCTCGTCGAGCGACTTGACCACGTCATCGAGCAAGCCCGGCGCCTCCGTCACCTTGCGCTGCAGCCGCCTCAGCAGGCTCGCCAATTGCGGCAAGGGCGAGGACGGGCCGGACAGCACATCCTCCGCATCATGGATTTCCGATGCGATCTTTTCGGCCCGCATCATCGACGCGCGCAATTCTGCGAGGTCGGTCTCCTCGCCCGGCTGCGGATCGAGCTTTGTCAGCTCCGCGACCGCTGCGCGCAAATAGTCGGCCTCGCGCGCGGCCGCCGCCACCTTGGCACGGTGTCGCGACAGCTCCTGCTCGCAGGCGCGCCAGTGCCGCCATGCCTCGCCCGTCGAGCGAACAGCGCCGAGATGGCCGCCGAAGGCGTCGAGCACCTCGCGGTGCGCGCCGGGATCGACCAGCGCGCGTTCATCGTGCTGGCCATGGATCTCGACCAGCGCGCGGCCGACATCGCGCATCAAGGTGACGCTTGAGGGCTGATCGTTGACGAAAACGCGGGTGCGGCCATCCGCCGTCTGCAAGCGGCGCAGGATGATGTCGCCGTCATCCTCGATGGCGTTGTCGGCAAGCAGCATGCGGGCCGGATGGTTGCGCGGCACGTCGAAGACGGCGATGACCTGTCCTTGCGCAGCGCCATGGCGCACAAGCGATGCGTCGCCGCGCGCGCCGAGCGCCAGCGACAAGGCATCGAGCAGGATGGATTTGCCGGCACCGGTTTCGCCGGTCAGCACGGAAAGACCCGGCTGGAAGTCGATATCCAGCTTCTCGATCAGGACGATATCGCGGATCGACAGTCTGGAAAGCATCAGAACCCGAATCTAGAACGGCACGCGACCATTTGCAGTCGCAGCGCCGCACTATCTTTTTGTTTGAGCACCGGATCAATCCGAAAAAGCGCCATGCACGCTTCGGTCCGAATGGCTCCAAGCAGGTTACTCAAAAGTGCCTTGCGGTTTTGCGACAACAACCCGCGACAAACCAGGAAAACCAAGCGGACTGCGCGTAGGCGAAATCCGCTTAGGGTCAGGCGCCGGTGATCATCTTCCCGGCCTTGGATATCCACGAGCCGGCATTTTCGCGCGGTGCAAGCCCATTGCTCTGCAAGAGCTTGTAGGAGTCCTTGTACCACGAGCTGTCGGGGTAGTTGGTACCGAGCACCGCGGCGGCGGTCTGCGCCTCGGAGGTCAGGCCCATCGCGTAATAGCTTTCGGTCAGGCGGGCGAGTGCCTCCTCGACATGGCGCGTGTTGGAATAGTTCTCGACAACGGTGCGGAAGCGCTTGACGGCGGCGATGTATTCACGGCGCTCGAGATAGTAGCGGCCGATCTGCATTTCCTTGCCGGCCAACTGATCGTTGGCGAAGCGGATCTTTTCCTTGGCGTCGTCGACATATTCCGATGTCGGCCAGCGCGTCACAAGATCCTGCATCGTCTGGACGGTCTGACGCGCTTCCTTCTGGTCCTGCGTCACGTCCTTGATCTGGCGGTAGTAGCTCAAGCCGATGATGTACTGCGCGTAAGCCGCGTCATCGGTCGACGGGTAGAGCGTGAGATAGCGCTTGGCCGAGCCGATCGCCTCGTCGTAATTTCCCTGGCGATAGTCGGCGAAAGCGCCCATCACCATCGATTTGCGGGCCCACTCCGAATAGGGATGCTGGCGGTCGACAGCGTCGAACTTGCGGCTCGCCTCTTGAAGGCGTCCGGCGTTGAGGTTGGCAAGGCCCTGATTGTAGAGAACATCGGCCGGTTCGGTCTGGTCGACATAGGTCGACAGGTCGATATCTTTCTCCGACGACATGCAGGCCGACAGGAAGAGCGATGGAACAACCACCGAAAGCGCCAGGAAAACAGCCCTCTGCGGCGCTTTCGATTGACCGACTCGCTTGAAGAACATGATTGGATTCCGCCCTTTCGGCGTTATTTAAATGTCTGCTGCATGCCGTTGTCTCAAAACTGGTCCCCACTTTTGAGCGCCATGCACTAATCGACGGCAGCAGCCATAAACCATTACCGCCTTGCCCGGCAACGCTATCTCCGGCCAATCGCACATTTTTATGGCGGCCAGACACAGCTTGAACATCGGTGCAATTTCACCGACAGGTGGTGCATTCCTGCAACACCAGCCGCCCGCCACGAAACTTGAAAGAAATGAAGAAAATCAGATCATCCAGGGCGCATAGAGCGGCGCGTTGACGGCATTCATCTCGGCACTGCGGCCGCGCTCGCGGCGTGTCGTCTCGACGATCTCGAACGCGGTGCGGTCGGACAGCAGGCGGCGCAGCGCCGCGGCATTCATCCTGTGGCCGCCGCGATAGGAGCGGAAGCAGCCGATGAAGCGGGCGCCGGCCAGCGCCAGGTCGCCCACCGCGTCCAGTGTCTTGTGGCGCACGAATTCGTTGGGATAGCGCAGGCCGCCCATGTTGATGACGCGGTTGTCGTCACCGATCACCAGCGAGTTCTCCAGCGAGGAGCCGAGCGCATAGCCGGCAGCCCACAACCGCTCGACGTCCTTCATGAAGCCGAAGGTGCGGGCGCGCGCGATGTCGCGGCGGAAAATATCGGCATTGAGGTCGGACGCGAACAGCTGACGGCCGATTGCCGGACTTTCGAAGTCGATCTCGATCTCGAAACGGGTGCCGTCATAGGGCCTGAACTCTGCCCAGGAGGCGCCGTTCTCGATGCGCACCGGCTTGATGATCCTGATATAGCGACGCTTGACGGTAAGCGTCTCGATGCCGGCTTGGTCGATGGCCTCGACAAACGCCATGGCGCTGCCATCGAAGATCGGAACCTCGGAACCGTCGATCTCGATGGCGACATTGTCGATGCCGAGCCCGAACAGCGCCGCCATGATGTGCTCGACCGTGGCGATGTGCTCGCCGGCGGGATCACCAAGCATGGTGCACAGGTCGGTTGCGCCGACTTCCGAGACCACGGCGCGAAACTCGCTGCCCTGCTCTACACCGTTGAAAAGCTGAAAAATGATGCCAGTGTCGGCATCCGCCGGCACGAAGCTGATGGAAACTTCCTTGCCGCTGTGGACGCCGGTGCCGGTAAGCGACGCGCGCGTCTTCAATGTCGTCTGATAGTCGTGCAAAACAATCCCCATAAGCCCGTAATGCCTAGGTCCGCTTCTCCAGCCCGAGGGCGCGGCTCTTGTGTGAATCGGCAGGCAGGGCAACTTCCCCCGAAATCCCGGCAAACCGACGATGGTAGGCAGCGAAGATAGTGTTCGTGCAGGGAGACTCCAAATCACGGTTTCTTACTCTGTGTAACCGCGAACCGGGATAGACATGACTTTGTAAGTGATTGAAATCACACCATTTAAAACGTTAACAGGCAAGCGATTCCTCGCTTGCCTGTTAACAACTATTACAGTCCGTTTACCAATCAGTTGGCCTGGCGGCGCAGGAACGCCGGAATCTCCAGCTGATCGTCTTCCTGAGTCGCCCTCACCTGCGGTGTCAGGCGGCCCTGGTCGTCGAGCTGGCCACGGCGCGGTGCGTAGAGCTGCGCGTCCTGGCTGGCAAGACGGCGCACTTCGGGTGCGGCCTGGCGCAGCTTGGGTTCGCGTGGCTGCGCCGGCTGCAGCCGTGCAGGCTCTTCTTCGCGGCGGGTCAGTCCGTTGGTCAGGCGCTTCAGCAGGCCCATCGGTCCGCTGTTGTTCTCGTGGTCGGCCGGGCGGCTCTTGGCATCCACCTCGGCCTTGACGACGGGCGGAAAGTCCTCGACGCGCGGCATGCGCTGCGGCGCCATGGCAACCGGCTGCGGGGCTTCGCGCAGCATCTCGCGCGGCTGCGGAGCCGGCTGCATCTGCTGGACCACCGGCTGCGGCATCGGCTGTGCTGGCGGCGCCTGGAAGATCTTGCTCTGCGGGCGGAAATCTTCGGCGTGAGCGACCGGAGCCGGACGCGCCTGTGCCATGGCCGCGGCATTTGCCTCGGCCAACTGGATGGCTTCGGCGACCGGGTCGATGGCACGCGGTTCGTACGCGGTCTGCTGGACCGGAGCCGGGCGGCTTTCCGGTGCGGCAACGGCCGGGCGGCTGGCCGGCTTCGGAGGCGCCGTGCGGATCGAGATCGGCGCCGCGGCGATTTCAGCCGCCGACTTGTCGATGCCGGTAGCAACCACCGAGACGCGGATGACGCCCTCGAGTTCCTCGTCGAAGGTGGCGCCCAGGATGATGTTGGCGTCCTGGTCGACTTCCTCGCGGATACGGGTTGCGGCCTCATCGACTTCGAACAGCGTCAGGTCGCGGCCGCCGGTGATCGAGATCAGCAGGCCCTTTGCGCCCTTCATCGAGGTCTCGTCGAGAAGCGGGTTGGCAATCGCCGCTTCGGCGGCGGCCATCGCACGGCCCTCGCCCGAAGCTTCGCCGGTGCCCATCATCGCCTTGCCCATCTCGCGCATGACGGAGCGCACGTCGGCGAAGTCGAGATTGATCAGGCCTTCCTTGACCATCAGGTCGGTGATGCAGGCAACACCGGAATAGAGCACCTGGTCGGCCATGGCGAAGGCGTCGGCGAAGGTGGTCTTGTCATTGGCCAGCCGGAACAGGTTCTGGTTGGGGATGACGATCAGCGTATCGACGCACTTCTGCAGTTCCTCGATGCCGAAGTCCGCTGTCTTCATGCGGCGCTGGCCTTCGAAATGGAACGGCTTGGTGACGACGCCGACGGTGAGGATACCCTTTTCGCGCGCTGCGCGGGCAACGACCGGAGCAGCACCTGTGCCGGTGCCGCCGCCCATGCCGGCGGTGACGAAGCACATATGGGTGTTGGTCAAGTGATCGAGGATCTCGTCGATGCACTCTTCCGCCGCCGCACGGCCGACTTCCGGCTGCGAGCCGGCGCCGAGGCCCTCGGTGACATGCGCGCCGAGCTGGATCAGGCGGCCTGCCTTCGACATGGTCAGCGCCTGCGCGTCGGTGTTGGCCACCACGAACTCGACACCGCGCAACCCGGCGGTGATCATGTTGTTGACGGCATTGCCGCCGCCGCCGCCGACACCGAACACGGTGATGCGCGGCTTAAGCTCGGTGATGTCCGGCTTTTGCAGATTGATGGTCATTGTCTCCGTCCTTTGCCTTTCACGCCGCTTCGCCGCCGCGGCCGCCTATGGGGCTGTCCCCGTCAATTAGAAACTGTCTCTCAACCACTGACTCATGCGATGCAGTTTTCCGCCCGTTCCAGTCATTCTGAGACCGGAAATTCCTTTCGCCGGATGGCTCTCGAAACTCGCCATCTGCGGGTAGATCAGAAGCCCCACCGCGGCCGAGAAGGCCGGCCCCTTCGCCGCTTCGGGCAGGCCGGCCACGCCGAGTGGACGGCCGATGCGCACATTACGCCCCAGGATGCGGCGCGCTGCCTCCGGCAGGCCGGCAAGCTGGCTGGCGCCACCAGTGAGCACCACACGCTTGCCCACCGCATTGCCGTAGCCGGACTTGTTCAACCGGTCGCGCAGCAATTCCAGCGTCTCGTCGATGCGCGCGCGCACGATGCGCGTCATCACCGAGCGCGGGATCTGCAAAGGCACGTCGCCATCGTCGCCGATCGGCTGGATCGAGACCAGGTCGCGGTCGTCGGCGCTGCCGGGCAGCGCCGAACCATGCATCACCTTCAGCCGTTCGGCGGCATCGAGCGAGGTCGAAAGCCCCTTGGCCATATCAAGCGTGACGTGATTGCCGCCGATGGCGATGGCATCGCCATGGACGAACTTGCCTTCCGAAAACACCGAGATCGTCGTCGTGCCGCCGCCCATGTCGATGCAGGCAGCGCCCATTTCCAGTTCGTCGTCCACCAGGGCCGCCAAGCCGCTGGCATAGGGTGTCGCCACCATGCGCTCGACCGACAGATGCGAACGGTTGATGGAAAGCTCCAGGTTGCGCATCGGAGCGGCATCGCCGGTCAGCACATGCATGTCGACGCCGAGTGCATCGCCGACCATGCCGCGCGGATCGCGCACGCCGCGTTCGGCATCCAGCGAGAAGCCGACGGGTAGCGAATGGATCACCTCGCGCTCGGCCTTCAGCGCCTGCTTGGCGCCGGCGCCCAGAACGCGCTTGATATCGGCCTCGTCGGCCTCGTGGCCGCCAAGGTTGATGGTGGCGGAGAAGGCTTCGCTCTTCAGCCGGCCGGCGGTCATGTTGACGATCAGCGAATCGACCGTCAGGCCAGCCATGCGCTCGGCCGCATCGACGGAAAGGCGGATGGCATGCTCGGCGCGATCGAGATCGACGACGACGCCCGACTTCACGCCTTGCGATTTCTGATGGCCGATGCCGATCACCTGGATCCGGTGCGAGCGGCCGCGCAGCAGCTTGCCGTCATCGCTCGGCTTCAGCTTGGCCACCATGCAGCAGACCTTGCTCGAACCGACATCCAGCACCGTCAGGGTGCCGGACCGGCGCGACGAGGCATCGCCATGACCGCCAAGCCAGCTCATATCTTCGTCTCCGGCTTGCGCTTCAGGCTCTTGGGCTTTTCGTTGAGTGCGGCTTCGCGCTGCGTCGCCGCCTCGGGCGTCAACTGCACGACCAGCCGGTCGGTCAGACGCATGTCGACGGCGGCGATATCGCGCGACAACAGGCCCTTGTCATGGTCCATCTTGACGAGTTCGGCGAGCGCCTGATCCTCGCCGTCCTCGGGAAGCTTGACGGTGATGCCATTGTCCAGCTTCAGGTCCCAACGTCGCTCACCGACGCGGACATAGCCTTTGATCCGGCTCGCGAGATCGGGATATTTTTCGATCTTGGCCAGAAAGTCGGGCGCGCTCGCCGGCGCGCCGGTGCCGATCAGCAGCGGCAACAGCACCTGCTTGCCGCCCGAGAACGGCGCGATCACGGCGCCATTCCTCTCGATGACGGACAACTCGTCACCCTGCTGCCAAAGCGCGAAGGCGGCGCGCTCCTCGACACGCACTTCCAGCGTGTGCGGATAGACCTTGCGCACCGCCGCGACCTCGATCCACGGCAGGCCGGAAATACGCTCGCGCGCCGCCGCCGCATCGAAGCCGATCAACGACGTCCAGCCGTCGAGTTCGAGCCTGTCGAGGATATCGATCTCCGAGGTCTGGCGATTGCCGACCACCTTGACCTGGTCGACGGCAAAGCCGGTGCGGGCGGTGATGCTCTGGACGATGCCGTCGACGTGGCCGCCGAGATAGGCGCCGTAGGCACTGCTCGAGGCGATCAGAACGGCCGACATCATCGCCGCGGAAAAGCGCGGCGCCTGGAATTCCCCAACACCGAGACGGGCCAGAATACGCACAGGGCGGCGAAGTACGCGCGGCAGCACGAAATGGCCTGATGACAACGGCAGGCCGAACAGCGCCGGCTCGGCCGCGCCCCTCTCCTTACCCTGTCCCCATTTCAACGCAGACACGAAGCGTCCTCCACCATCCAACTCAACAAATCGCCAAACGAGTGCCCGGCCTGGGCGGCGATTTCAGGCACCAAGGACGTCGGCGTCATACCCGGCTGGGTGTTGACCTCGAGCCAGACAATCTCGCCGTTTTCGGAATGCCGATCGTCATAACGGAAATCCGATCGGGAAACGCCCCGACAGCCGATCGCTTGGTGAGCCTTAAGCGCCAGTGTTTGTATTTTTTGGTAAATATTCGGTGAAACTTTTGCGGGGCATTCGTGCTTTGATCCCCCAGCGACATATTTTGAATCATAGTCGTAGAAAGAATGGCCGGTCGGGATGATCTCGCAGACCCCCAGCGCCACATCGCCCATCACCGCACAGGTCAGCTCACGGCCGTGGATGTAGCGCTCGACCATGACGGTGTCGCCATATTTCCATTCGGAAGAGCCTATCACCTGCGGCGGATGCGACTGACCTTCATGCACGATGACGACGCCAAAGCTCGAGCCTTCATTGACCGGCTTGACCACATAGGGCGGCTTCATCGGGTGCTTGTTCTGAATGGCGAAGCGGCTGGCGACCTTCGATTCAGCGACCGGGATACCGACCGATTTGGCAACCCGCTTGGCCTGCTCCTTGTTCATGGCCAGAGCCGAGGCGAGCACGCCGGAATGAGTGTAGGGAATGCCGAGATACTCGAGGATGCCCTGGACGGTTCCGTCCTCGCCAAAGGGACCATGCAGCGCGTTGAAGACGACATCGGGCTTGAGCTCGGCAAGTACGGAGCCGACATCGCGCCCGACATCGACGCGGGTGACCGGGTAGCCTTCCTGCTCGAGCGCATCGGCACAAGCCTTTCCCGAAGACAAAGACACGGGCCGCTCGGACGAAAAACCACCCAGCAGGACAGCCACATGCTTGCTTTTCATTCCCCGGTATCCCCTCTCACGGCGGACCAAAAACCAAGATTTTCCGCAACATTGAGTCCGAGTCTCCCGGCAGGTTGCCCCCCAGACGGAAAACGCGGGTGACGCGTCGAACGACTCAAATCAGGAAACGCTTTCGAACAGAGAATCAGAGAGTTGATTCACTGGCAAGTACTTACGATTCCGAGAGATTCACTTTCTGAGAAAATAATGCGAAAAGCGTGTCGTTGAGTTCTTCGGGGCAACGGTTGCGGGCCGTTTTGGCACCGTCGAACTTAATGTGTCACATGAAGTTCGACGTGCGTAAGATGTGTTGAGATTCAGGTCAGGCCGAGTCGAAAATGATGGTTTTCGAGAACCGGAGCGGAGCGGACATTCGGGTCCGTGAGCACCGGAAGCGTAGAAAGCCGTCGTTTGCAGGCCGGCATCACCTGAATATCAGCGCACCTTAAAGCAGCTGCCCGAGAAACTCCTGCACGGCATGTCCCGGCCGGAAATTGCCGATGCGCTTGATTTCCCATTGCAGCCGGATACCGGAATTCTCCAGCACCCGCGTGCGCACCGTCTCGCCGAGATATTCAAGGTCGTAGCCGGTCGCGGTTCCCGTGTTGATCATGAAGTTGCAATGCATCGGCGACATCTGCGCGCCGCCGATCATCAGGCCGCGGCAGCCGGCCTTGTCGATCTCCTTCCAGGCCGACGTGCCTTCGGGATTCTTGAAGGTCGAGCCACCTGTCTTCTCGCGGATCGGCTGCACAGTCTCGCGATGGTTCTGCACGGCATCCATCGCTGCCTTGATCACGGCCTTGTCCTCGGCAAAGCCTTCGAACACGGCCGAGGTGAAGATCAGCCCCGCAGGTGCCGCCGAATGACGATAGGCGTAGCCCATGTCGGCATTGCTGAGCGTCTGCACATTGCCCTTGCGGTCGAGCGCGCGCACCTCGACGACGCGCTCGCGCGTCTCGACGCCATTGGCACCGGCATTCATCCGCAGTGCGCCGCCGACGGCGCCCGGAATGCCATGGTAGAAATGAAAACCGCCAATGCCGGCCTCGAGCGCCACCGCGGCGACGCGCTTGTCGGGCGTGGCCGCGCCGGCCTTGATCCTGATTGGCGAAATGACTTCCGCTTCGCCAAACCCCTTGGCCGAAAGCCTGATGACAAAGCCCGGAATGCCGCCGTCACGGACCAGAAGGTTGGATCCGACGCCGACGATGGTCAGCGGTATTTCCTCCGGAACGGCTTTGAGGAACGTGGCAAGGTCCTCTTCGTCCGCCGGCTGGAACAGCACTTCCGCCAGACCACCCGCACGGAACCAGGTGATCTTGTCCATCTCGGCATTCGGCGTGACGCGCCCGCGCAGGCCGGCAAGCCGGTCGCCAAGTCTGTCGATCAGGGCCTGGCCGTGCATCATGAGACCGTCCCGCCAAGCTCCTTGGGCAACGCATAGGCCCATTGAGTGATGTTGCCGGCGCCCAGGAACACGACGAAGTCGCCTGGTTTGGCCAGATCGCGGATGATGGGCGCAATCGCCACCGGACCCTCGATGTAGCGCGCATCGCGATGGCCGCCGGCGCGGATGCGCGACACCAGCGCGTCCGAGCTGACGCCTTCGATCGGCTCCTCGCCGGCCGCATAGACCGGCGCCACCATCACCGTGTCGGCGTCGTTGAAGCAGGCGGAAAACTCGTTGAACAGATCATGCAGACGGGTGAAGCGATGCGGCTGGGCGATGGCGATGACGCGCCCCTTGGTGGCGCTGCGCGCCGCCTTCAGCACCGCAGAGATCTCGACCGGATGGTGGCCGTAATCGTCGAACACGTCCACGCCGTTCCACGACCCGGTATGGGTAAAGCGGCGCTTGACGCCGGCGAAGGACGACAAGCCCCTCTTGATCGCCTCGGCCGACAGGCCGAGTTGATGCGCGACCGCGATCGCGGCGGTCGCGTTGGAGACGTTGTGACGACCGGGCATCGGCAGCCGCAAGCCTGCTATCGTCGTCTGGTCGCCGGTCTTGCGGTCACGGATCACCACGTCGAATTCCGAAATGGCACCCGCCATGCGATGGTTGGTGAAGCGCACATCGGCCTGCGCGTTCTCGCCATAGGTGACGATGCGGCGGTCCTCGATACGGCTGACCAGCGCCTGCACCTCGGGATGATCGGTGCACATCACGCCAAAACCATAGAACGGCACGTTTTCGACGAACTGGCGGAACGCCTCGCGTACTTTGTCGAAGCTACCATAGTGATCGAGATGCTCGGGATCGATGTTGGTGACGACCGCGATCTCGGCCGGCAGCTTCAGGAAGGTGCCGTCGCTCTCATCGGCCTCGACCACCATCCACTCGCCATCGCCCATGCGGGCGTTGGTGCCATAGGCATTGATGATGCCGCCATTGATGACGGTCGGATCGAGCCCGCCGGCATCGAGCAAGGTCGCCACCATCGAGGTCGTCGTCGTCTTGCCATGCGTGCCGCCGATGGCCACCGCCTGGCGGAAGCGCATCAGCTCGGCCAGCATCTCGGCCCGGCGCACGATCGGCAGCAGCTTTTCGCGCGCGGCCTTGAGTTCCGGATTGGATTTCTTGATTGCCGTCGAGACGACCACCACCTCGGCATCGCCGAGGTTTTCGGGCTTGTGGCCGACAAAGCATTCGATGCCCTTGTCGCGCAGCCGCTGGACATTGGCGCTCTCGGCCTGGTCGGAGCCTTGCACCTTGTAGCCGAGATTGTGCAGCACTTCGGCAATGCCGCTCATGCCGATGCCGCCAATGCCGATGAAATGCACAAGGCCTATGGTCTGCGGCATCTTCATGCTTGCGTCCCCTTCCTGAAATCCGAAACGGCTTTTTTGGACGCAATAGCCTCTGTGAGATCGGCGAGCAACCGTGCCGCGTCGGGCCTGCCCGCCGATTTCGCGCCCGCGGCCATCGCCACCAGCCGCTCGGGGGCGTCCATCAGCCCGCCGACGAGGGCTGCGATGCGTTCGGGCGAAAGCGAGGATTGCGGGTGCACTTCGCCACCGCCGGCGGCGGCAAGGGCCGCTGCATTCGCCGCTTGGTCGTGGTCGAGCGCGTGCGGGTAAGGCACCAGCAGTGCCGGCCGGCCGATAACGGCGATCTCCGAGACTGTCGAAGCGCCGGAACGCGAGATCACCAGATGCGCGGCCGCCATGCGTACCGCCATGTCGGTGAAGAACGGCGAAACCTCGACGGCTACGCCGAGGGCGGCATAGGCAGCCTTGACCCGCGCCACGTCATCCGCGCGCGCCTGCTGCGTGATCACCAGCCGCTTGCGCTGGGCATCGGAAAGCAGCGCAATCGCCCCCGGGACGGCGTCTGAAAAGAACTGGGCGCCCTGGCTGCCGCCGAACACCAGCAGGCGGAACGGCTGTTCCCCGACCGACACCGCATAAGCCGTCTTGGCCGCTTCCAGCACGGCAGGCCTGACCGGATTGCCCGTCGTCACCGTCTTGGCGCCGGCAGCATTGGTGTCCTGCGGCAGGAAGCCGCCGGCGATCGCATCGACACGCCCGGCCAGCGCCCGGTTAGCGCGGCCCATCACCGCGTTCTGCTCGTGGATCAGCGTCGGCACCTTGCGACGCGTCGCCGCGTAGAGCGGCGGCAGGGTCGGGTAGCCGCCGAAGCCGACGACGGCATCCGGCTTGATCCTGGCAATGATGGCGGAAGCCTGGCGCACGCCGCGCCAGATTTTCCAGAAGGCGCCAAGCAGGGCAAACGGATTTTTCGAACCCATCGTCGCCGACTGGATCGGATGGACGGCGGCGGCCGGAAAATGGCCGGCGAACCGTTCGGCACGGTCGTCGGTTGCCAGGTGCACCGACCAGCCGCGCTCGTTCAGCTCGTGCGCCAGCGCTTCGGCCGGGAAAAGATGCCCACCGGTTCCGCCCGCCGCGAGAAGGATGACGCCTCTGGCCATATCACTCCGCCGGCAGCGCGCGCTGCGGCAGCGCAAAGCCCATCTGCTTGCGCTTCTCCGGCCTCTTGCGTGTCAAAGCCAGCACCATGCCCATCGAGATGGCGATGGCGATCTGCGAGGAGCCGCCATAGGAGATGAACGGCAGCGTCATGCCCTTGGCCGGCACAAGCTGCAGGTTGACGCACATATTGATGACGGCCTGCAGGCCGAACACGGTGACGAGGCCACCGACCGCATAACGGGTGAAATCGTCATGCTCCTTCAGCGCCGTGTTGAGGCCGCGCAAAACGATGAAGGCGAAGATCGACATGATGAAGAAGCACATGATCAATCCGAATTCTTCGCCGGCGACCGAGAAGACGAAGTCGGCATGGCTGTCCGGGATGACCCGCTTGACGGTGCCCTCGCCCGGCCCGACGCCAAACCAGCCGCCATTGATCAGCGCCTCGCGCCCCATGTCGACCTGGAACGTGTCGCCTTCGCCGGTGAGGAACTTGTCGATGCGCAAGGCAACGTGCGGAAACACCGTATAGGCGGCAAAGACGCCGCCGACGCCGGCGGCACCCAGCGCGACGATCCACAGCCAGGGCAGCCCCGCCATGAAGAACATGATGCCCCAGGTGCCGGTTGTCAGCATGGTCTGGCCAAGATCCGGTTGCGCCACCAGCAGCGACACGACCAGCACCAGCAACAGCATGGCGAACAGATTGCCCGGAATGTCGGGCTGGCGCTTGTGCTCGGCAAACAGCCACGCGCACATGATGACGAAGGCGGGTTTCAGAAATTCAGAGGGCTGGATGGACAGGCCGGCAAGCGATACCCAACGGCGCGCCCCCTTCACCTCGACGCCGACATAGAGCACCGCCACCATCAGCACCAGCATCAGGCAAAGCATGATCAGCGCCATGCGCCGGATCTGCCGGGAATCGAGGAACGACACGGCCAGCATCACGCCGAGCGCCGGCACGGTGAAGATGATCTGCCTGGTGGCGAAGTGGAAACTGTCGAGACCGATGCGCTCGGCCACCGCCGGGCTGGCGGCAAAGGACAGCACGATGCCGAGCCCCATCAGCGACAGGAACGCTGCCAGGAACCAGCGATCGATCGTCCACCACCAGGTCGCAACCGGACTTTTGTCGAGACGGCTTTGCATTATCGTGTCCCTCCGATGGGTTTCACGCCCTCGATAGCATGCGCAGCTTGCCTGAAGGCTTCGCCGCGGACTTCGAAATTCTTGAACTGGTCGAAACTGGCGCAGGCCGGCGACAACAGCACCACCGCCTCGCCGCTGTCGTCCAGTGCCGCATCATGCGAGGCGTGCTCGACCGCTGCGGCCAGCGTGCCGGATATTTCGTAAGGCACGGCCTCGCCCAGCGTCGCCGAAAAGGCAGGGGCGGCCTCGCCGATCAGATAGGCCTTTGCGATCCGCGGAAAGAAACCGCGCAACGGCTCGATCCCGCCTTCCTTGGGCAGGCCGCCGGCGATCCAGTAAATGCGCGCAAAGCTGGACAGCGCCGGTGCCGCTGCATCGGCATTGGTCGCCTTGGAATCGTTGATGAACAGCACATGGTCCTTGCGGCCGACCTGCTCCATGCGGTGGGCGAGGCCGGGAAAGCTCTCCAGCCCCGACTGTATCTCGCCGAGCTCCAGTCCGACCTTGAGGCAAGCGGCGACCGCAGCCAGCGCGTTCTGCGCGTTGTGCTGGCCTCGCAGCGAGCCGATGCCTTCGAGGAAAGCGACGCGGCTGTAGCGGCCGTGCACAGCCTCCATCAGGTAGCTGCCGTCGGCGAAATAGCCGTCGGTCAGCGGCAGCCGCTTGGAAATCCGGATGACATGACGCCCCGCCCGCTCCAGCCGCTCGGCGATCTGCGCGCACCAGGAATCGTCGATGCCGACGATTGCCGTCTCGCTGCCGGCCACCAGCCGTTCCTTGATTGAGGCGTAGTGCTGCATGGTGCCGTGACGGTCGAGATGGTCGGGCGTCAGATTGAGCAGGATTCCGGCCGTCGGGTTGATCGAAGGCGCGAGATCGATCTGGTAGGACGAGCATTCGACCACATAGTGCCGATCGGGCTCAGGCGGATCGAGCGTCATCACCGCGCGGCCGATGTTGCCGCCCATCTGGGTGTCTCGTCCCGCCGCTTTCAGGATATGCGCCGTCAGCGCGGTCGTCGTCGACTTGCCGTTGGTGCCGGTGATGGCGATGAAGGGCGATATCGGCGCCTTGAGCATCCGTTCGCGGCAGAAAAGCTCGATGTCGCCGATGATCTCGACACCCGAACCGCGCGCCAGCTCCACCGTCCAATGCGGCTTGGGATGCGTCAGCGGAACGCCCGGCGAGAGCACGAAGGCCGAGAACTTCGCCCAGTCGGCGCCGCGCAGATCGGCTGTTGCAATCCCGGTGGCGGCGGCCTTGGCGACGCTTTCGGGATTGTCGTCCCAGGCCAGCACATCCGCGCCGCCCTCGATAAGCGCGCGCGCCGTCGCAATCCCCGAACCACCGAGCCCAAAGAGCGAAACGCGCTTGCCTGAAAAGGATGCGGCGGGGACCAAGCGGACTCCTATCTCAGCTTCAGGGTTGACAGGCCGACCAGCGCCAGGATGACGGCGATGATCCAGAAGCGGATCACCACCTGGCTTTCGGTCCAGCCCAGCTTTTCGAAATGATGGTGGATCGGCGCCATCAGGAACACCCGCTTACCGGTCATCTTGAAGTAGCCGACCTGGATGATGACCGACAGGATTTCCACGACGAACAATCCGCCGACGATGACAAGCACGATCTCGTGTTTGGTGGCGACGGCCACGGTGCCGATCAGGCCACCCATGGCCAGCGAACCGGTGTCGCCCATGAAGATCGCCGCCGGCGGCGCGTTGAACCAGAGAAAGCCGAGGCCGGCACCGATGACCGCGCCAAGCACGACCGCCAGTTCGCCGGTGCCAGGCACGAAATGGATCTGCAGATATTCGGCGAAGACAGCGTTGCCGGAGAGATAGGCGATGACGCCGAAGGAGGCCGCCGCGATCATGATCGGCACGATCGCCAGCCCGTCCAGACCATCGGTCAGGTTCACCGCATTGCCGGCGCCGACGATGACGAAGCAGGAGAACGGAATGAAGAACCAGCCGAGATTGACGATGAATTCCTTGGCGAAGGGAAATGTCAGCGACGAGGAGAACGGCGCCTGGCCGTTATGCATGATCACCCATGCGGCAATACCGGCGATGACGAATTCGAGCGCCAGCCGCGCCTTGCCGGAAAAGCCGAGATGCGACTGCTTGGTCACCTTGAGATAGTCGTCGTAGAAGCCGATCGAGCCGAAGCCCACAGTCACCAGCAGTACCACCCAGACGTAGATGCTCGACAGGTTCGCCCACAGCAGCGACGAACCGATGATGCCGGACAGGATCATCAGGCCGCCCATGGTCGGCGTACCAGCCTTCTTGAAATGCGTCTGCGGCCCGTCGGCCCGGATCGGCTGGCCCTTGCCTTGCCGCAGGCGCAGCGAATTGATGATGGTCGGTCCGAAGATGAAGACGATCAGCGCCGACGTGATCAACGCCCCGCCGGTGCGGAAGGTGATGTAGCGGAAGACGTTGAAGGCCGAGATCTTGTCCGCAAAATCGACGAGTAATGTGAACATGCGTTATCGTCCCCCGACCTGGGTCTGTTTTCTGGTTGTCGATTCAGGCGGGAATTTGCCCAGCACCGCATCGACCAGTTTTGTAAAGCCGATGCCTTTCGACGATTTGATCATCACCACGTCGCCTGGCCTCAGCGCGGCCAGCAGCACCGGCTTCAGTTCCTCGACACCGGCACGGTATTCCGTCTTGACTTCACCGGGCAGTATCTCGGCCAGCGCCCGCATTTCCGGGCCACCGAGGAAGACGGTCTGTGTCCCGGTGCCAACGATAAGGTCGGCGAGAGCGGCGTGCAGCTTGGCCGAATGGTCGCCGAGTTCGAGCATGTCGCCGAGCACGGCGATGCGGCGGCCCTCGCCCGTAACCGGCGTCGCGTTGAGCAATGCCATCGCGGCAGCCATCGACGCCGGATTGGCGTTGTAGCTCTCGTCGATCAGCGTGATCGGCCCGCCGGGGTAGCTAGAAATCGAGCCACCGGGGTGGCGCAGCACATGGCGCTTGCCGCGCCCGCGCTCGGCCGAGAGATCGGTCAGTGCCAGGGCCACTTTGTCGAGATCGGCCCCGATCAGATGCGCCGCTCCCAGCACCGCCAACACGTTCTGCACCATATGGCGGCCGGGCGCACCGATCCGAGCCGACACTTCGTGGCCGCTGATCCTTGCGGTGATGTCGGAATGGTCTGCGTGCAGTTCGCATTGGACCAGCTTGAAGGTCGAACGCGCATTCTCGCCGAAGCCGTAGACGTGCTCGACGCCGGCGGCATGCGCCATTTTGTCGAGAATCTTGAAGCGCGCATCGTCGCGGTTGAGGACAGCGGCACCCTTAGGCTCCAGCCCTTCGAAAATCTCGGCCTTGGCCTTGGCGATCTCGTCCAGGTTGCGGAAGAAGCCAAGGTGGGCGGCCGCGATCATGGTCACGATGGCGACGTGCGGCCTCACCATTTTCACCAGCGGCCGTATCTCGTCAGGATGGTTCATGCCGATTTCGAAAACGGCATAGTCGCAATCGGCGGGCATGCGCGCCAATGTCAGCGGCACGCCCCAGTGATTGTTGAACGACTGCGCCGAGGCGTGCGTCTTGCCGACGGCTTGCAGCACATGACGCAGCGCTTCCTTGGTGGTGGTCTTGCCAGCCGAACCGGTCACCGCGATGATTTTGGCTTGGGAGCGCGCGCGGGAGGCCACTCCGAGCTTTTCCAGCGCGACCAGCACATCATCGACGACGATGATCGGCGCCGTCAGCCTGCCGAGCGACGGCAGCTTGCCTTCAGCCACCACCAGCACTCCGGCGCCGGCCTTGATGGCTGATGTGGCGAAGTCATGCCCATCCATCGCCTCGCCCTTGATGGCGAAGAAGGCGTCGCCCGGCTGCAAGCTGCGGCTGTCGATCGAAATACCCGATATGCCGTCCGGCATCGGCCCGAGCGGCCGCCCGTCCATGGCGGTGACCAGCGCCTCGGAGGTCCACAACAAGCTCATGCGGCACGCTCTACGAGTGCTGCGCGAACTTCCTCATGATCGGAGAAATGCAAGGTCTCGGAGCCGATCGTCTGGCCTTCCTCGTGGCCCTTGCCGGCTACGATCAGCGTGTCGCCGGCATGCAGCATGGCGACCGCCTCGCGGATCGCCTGGCGCCGGTCGCCTATCTCTATGGCACCAGGAGCAGCGGCGAGGATCGCAGCGCGGATTGTTTCCGGTACTTCAGAACGCGGATTGTCGTCGGTGACGATCACGACATCGGCAAGCCGCGTCGCGATCTCCCCCATGATCGGCCTTTTTCCGCGGTCACGGTCGCCGCCGCAGCCGAACACGACGACGACGCGACCGGTGGTGAATGGGCGCACCGAGGCCAGCACGTTTTCCAGCGCGTCCGGCTTGTGGGCATAATCGACATAGACCGGCGCGCCATTGGCGGTGGTGCCGACGAGGTCGAGCCGGCCCGGCGCACCCTTCAGTTTCTCCAACGCCATCAAGGCCTTGGCAACTGGCGTTGCCGTGGAAATGGCCAGTCCCGCCGAAACCAGCGCGTTCGATATCTGGAAGTCGCCGGCCAGCGGCAGGTCGATCTCGTAGAGCACGCCGTCGGCCTCGACCTCGGCGCGTTGGCGGTGGCGCTCGTGCTCGACCCGCTTCAGCCTGAGGAAATCGCCATGACGGCCAACCGTCAGCACTTCGAGCCCGGCAGCCCGCGCCGCTTCGATCGTCGGCGCCGACCATGGATCGTCGGCGAAGATCACGGCCGGAGCGCCCTTCGGCAGCAGCGTGTCGAACAGGCGCAGTTTGGCGCGGTGATAGTCCTCGATGGTCGGATGGTAGTCCATATGGTCGCGGCCGAGATTGGTGAACCCGCCGGCTGCCAGCTTCACACCGTCGAGGCGGCGCTGGTCGAGCCCATGGCTGGAGGCTTCCATGGCGGCGTGGGTGACGCCGGCATCGGCCAATTCCCGCAGCAACTGGTGCAAGGCGACCGGATCGGGCGTCGTCAGCGAGCCATAATCGTTGCGGCCCGGTGCTACCACGCCGGTGGTGCCGATCGAAGCGGCGGCACAACCCGCCTGCTCCCAGATCTGCCTGGTGAAGGCCGCGACCGACGTCTTGCCGCTGGTACCGGTCACCGCGACCATGGTCTGCGGCTGCTTGCCGAAATAGCGGGCCGCGCTCAGCGCCAGTGCCAGGCGCGGATCGTCGACCGCCAATAGCGGAACCGACAGTCCAGCAATGGCGCTGCCCTTGCCGGCCACAATCGCGGCCGCACCACGCGCGGCGGCGTCGGCGGCATAAACGGCACCATCGGCCTTGGTTCCGGCGAGCGCAAAAAAGACAACGCCCGATCTTACCTGGCGGGAATCCGACGAAATCCCGATGACCTCCAGATCGGCGGAAGTTATTCCTTCGACTGGCAGGATACCGGCTAGGTCTCTTAGTTTCATCGAACCCCGTTCACCGCAACAAAATAGCGCGCAGTTACCGGCGCGCCCTAAGAATCACTGATAGGAAACCAGCGTTGCACCATTTTCATGGCTGAAATCTGGCTTCACGCCAAGCATGGCAGCCGCACGCCGGATAATGTTGCCCGCCATAACGCCCGCGTTCGATGCCGCGACGTCTGTCATGCCCGGCTTTTCAGGGTGCGGGGCGTCGGCAATCGTAAACACCAGGTATTGTGGATCGTCCATCGGAAAGGCGGCGACGAATGTATTGAAATTCAATTCCTTCGAGTAGCGGCCATTGATGACCTTCTCGGCTGTTCCGGTCTTACCGCCAACGCGATAGCCGGGCACTCTGGCGTTTCTGGCCGAGCCCTTCTCCGCGTTGAGCGTATACAGGTAGCGCATGCCGTCGACCGTCTTTTCGCTGACCACTTTCTTGGCCATGGCCATCGCTTCTTCCTGTGTACGGATCAGGAAGGTGGGGTTCATCAGGAAGCCGCCATTCATCAGCGCGGCGCAGCCGACAGCCGCTTGCAGCGGCGTCGTCGACACGCCGTGACCGAAGGCGATTGTGAACGAATTGACCTGTTTCCAGACCTTCGGTTCGGTCGGGCGGGCGACTTCCGGCAGTTCGGTCTGCATCTTATCCAAAATTCCAAGGCGATGCAGGAATTCGCGGTGCCCCGCGATGCCGACCATTTCGGCCTCCCTGGCCGACCCGATGTTGGACGAATAGAGGAACACCTCCGGCAACGACAGCACACGGTTCTTGCCGTGGAAGTCGTGAATGGCCTGATGGCCGACCCGGATTGGATGCGAAGCATCGAAGCGGCTCGCCATCGTCGCCTTGCCCGAATCGAGCGCCATGGCAGAGGTAAAGCTCTTGAAGGTCGAGCCCATCTCGTAGAGGCCTGCCGACATCCGGTTCAGCCGGTCCTTGTCTTGCGCATTATAAGGATTGTTAGGATCAAAATCCGGGACCGAGGCCATGGCCACCACTTCACCGGTCTTGACGTTGAGCACAACGGCGCCAGCGCCCATGGCGCGATAGCGCTCCAAGCCGGCGGCGATCTCGTCGCGCACCACATGCTGGACGCGCAAATCGATCGAAAGCCTCACCGGCTTGAGATCCTTGGCCACCGCGAGGCCCGATGCCTGCAGGTCGCTCAAACCCTGCTCATCGACATATTTCTCCATCCCGGAGATGCCCTGGTTGTCGATGTTGGTAAGCCCGACAATGTAGGACGAGGTCTCGCCGCTCGGATAGAAGCGGCGCTTCTCGGTGCGGAAACCGAAGCCGGGAATGCCGAGCTGCATGATGTCGGACTGCTGCTTGGGGGTCAGCTGACGCTGCAGCCAAACGAAACCAGCACCGCTCTTCAGCTTATGGTAGGTCTGCTCATAGTCGATGTCCGGAAGCACCGTCGACAGCTTCTCGATCGCCTCGTCGGCGTCGACGATGCGGCGCGGCTCGGCAAACAGCGACGCTGTCTTGATGTCCGTCGCCAGAACTTCGCCGTTGCGGTCGACAATGTCGGGCCGCGATGCCGTCACCCGGCTTTGCGGACCGCCCGACATGTCCGGGGTTTGGAAGCCGAGATAGACCAGGCGCCCGGAAATCGTCGAGAAGATCCCGAAGAACACCGCCATCGTCATGACGATGCGCGTCCTGCCCTTGCCGCCGGTCGCCTTGCGGGCGCCCTCGACGACGATCGAACCGCCTTCACCCGTCCTCACGCGACGCTTCAGCAGTTTGCCGATCATTGGGCGATGCCTCCGGTCACCACGGGATCCTTGCTGCCAGGAGGCGCTTGATCGGAATTGTCGGCCATGCCGCCCTGGCGTCCGGACAGGATGTCCTGGATGTCCAGGGATTTGGCCGGCAGGTCGCCGATGCCGACGATCTGGCGAGCGCTAACCGGCTCGAGTTCGAGCTGTGACTTGTAGAGTTCGGCCAGCTTCTGCAGCCGCGATGGCTGGGTGAGCAGGCTCCAGTCAGCCTTGAGCAGGTCGATCGTGTCCTCCTCATAGCGAATCTGCGCATGGATCTTCTGCACCGAAGCCAATTGTTCCTCGGCCTCGCGCTTGGCCTTGTAGGTAAGGGCAGCCGCCCCAACCATGACGGCGATCAGGACGATGTCGCTGGTACGAAACACGTGCTTACCTCTCCCCCGGCCGGTCGATACCGGGAAGCTTTGGAAGGCCGAAAATCGAAAAGTCGCTGCTGCGCGCCGGCGCCTCCGTGCGGATTGCCGCGCGCAGCCTGGCCGAACGGGCGCGAGGATTGGCCGCCACCTCGGCATCGCCGGCGGTCACGCCGCCGCCCGCCTTGCGGAAGGTCGCGGTGCGCGCATGAGCCTCGGGCAGGTGTCGCGAGCCGGTCGCGACGTCGGCACGGTCGGCGATGAAACGCTTGACGATGCGGTCTTCCAGCGAATGGAACGTCACCACGGCGAGCCGTCCGCCCGGCTTCAGCGCACGCTCGGCCGCGAACAAGGCCTTGGCCAGTTCGCCAAGCTCGTCATTGACGAAGATGCGCAGCGCCTGGAAAACGCGCGTCGCCGGATGGATTTTGTCCTTCGGCGCACGGCCGATATGCGTCTCTATGGCGTCGGCCAATTCCAGCGTGCGCTCGAACGGACGCTTTTCGCGGCGAGCCTCGATCATGCGAGCTATGCGTCCGGCGTGACGCTCCTCGCCGAGGAAGCCGAAGATGCGGGCGAGGTCGCCGGGCTTGAAGCTGTTGACGACGTCGGCGGCGCTCAAACCAGCTTGCGCCATGCGCATGTCGAGCGGCCCGTCGGCGCGGAACGAGAACCCGCGCTCGGCCTGGTCGAGCTGCATCGAGGACACACCGATGTCGAGCACGACGCCGTCGGCGCTCTCGACATGTTCGTCCAGCGTCGAGAACGGCGCCTGCACCAGCCGCAGGCGGCCGCCCGACTGCGCCTCGAGATCGCGCCCGGCGGCGATGGCATCCGGATCGCGGTCGATCGCCACCACGGAGGCGCCCGTCGCCAGAATGGCCCTGGTGTAACCGCCGGCGCCGAACGTGCCGTCGATGATGATGTCGCCCTCCGCTGGCGACAGTGCTTCCAGCACTTCGCCAAGGAGGACCGGAATGTGGCGGGCCGATCCGCCAACGGCGTGCCCATCGACGGCGTGAGGAAGGTCATCGCCGTGGCCCACCGTCATTCCGGTCGCTCCCCAGCCTTCGTCCCCTGCCGAAGCTGCAAAAGCCGAGCCCGCGCCTGCGCCCCATAGGCAGCAAGCCGTCCCGGCTCCCAGACCTGAAAGAAATTGCCGCGTCCGACAAAGGCCACTTCCGCCGAAATGCCGGTGTGTTCGCGAATAAAATCGCTCATCGTGATGCGACCGTCCTGGTCGAGTTTCAAGAATGTTCCGTCGCCATGGCAGAAGAATGACATATCGTCCGCCGTCTGCAGGAAGGGATCCTCGAGTGCGATGCGCTGCTCGTAGCGGTCGAGCAGGTCGAGCCCGCCGACATCCATTGCCGGCAGATCGAGACAGCGCAGCGCATAGAGTTCCGAATAGCCGCGCTTCTGCACAACGGCGCGGAAATGCGCCGGAACGGATACCCGTCCCTTCGCATCGATCCTGCTCACCGTGTTCGAGAGAAACCGGTCCATTAAATGCCACGGCCGCTTGCGCCGCCGCACCCCTCTTCATCGTGTCGCACGCGCCGCCGCGGCACGTTCGCTGCCCCGCATCAATCTCGTTAGCACGGGCAAAAACCGGCAAACGCGCAGCCGCCGCGGCTGCCCGATTGGCGTACGCATTACCCTGACGCGGAACGAAGGCTTTGATGTCTGTATGGGATATCATGGGGTACTATGGGCGTCAACGGGAAGAGCTTCACAAACACGCACGCCGCGACCAATGAGAGCAGCCTTGACGGCACGTCTCGTCTTTATGGATCATTAAGCCTAACGAAGCGTTTAGAGGCGCTTGGCCCAACCAGACGCGCCTTGCCGCGAGGCGCTACCCAGCATAGCGTTTCGCCGCATCCGGTACGTCGTTAAAGGGTTGAGAATCGATGTCTGAAACAGCGAACAGTCGCGCTGCAGCACTGTCCCATCTGCGTAGCAGCGGGCTTGCCACGGGCGATTCCATCCCTCTGCCCCTGACCATGGCCGCCATTTTTCACGCGCCCGGTGACGCCACCGGTTTCAACCAGTACGGCCGCTTCAGCAACCCGACCTGGGATGCGGTCGAACATGTGCTGGCCCATCTGGAGGACGCGCCCTGCGTCGCCTTTCCTTCGGGAATGGCGGCGATCTCGGCAGCATTTTTTGCCGTGCTCAAGGCCGGCGATCGCATCCTGCTGCCTTCGGACGGCTATCACACGACACGGGCTTTGGCAGAACGCTTCCTGAAGCCCCTTGGCGTCACCTATGATGTGAGGCCGACCTCGACCTTCCTCGATGGCGGCTTCGAAGGATACCGCCTCGCCTTCGTCGAAACCCCCGCCAATCCCGGGCTGGATATCTGCGATATCGCGGCCGTAGCCGATGCTGTTCACAAAGCCGGCGCGCTGCTGGTGGTCGACAACACCACGATGACACCCTTTGGCCAGCGCCCACTCGACCATGGCGCCGATATCGTCGTTGCCGCCGACACCAAGGCACCCAATGGCCATTCCGATGTGCTGTTCGGCCATGTCGCCAGCCGCAATGCCGAAATCATCGCCGCCGTGACCGGCTGGCGCGAGGTTTCCGGAAGCATTCCCGGTCCGTTCGAAGCTTGGCTGGTGCATCGCGGCTTGGAGACACTGGACGTGCGCTTCGATCGCATGTGTTCCTCGGCGGAAGTGATCGCGCGGCGGCTGAAGGATCACCGCGCGATCAGCGGCCTGCGGTTCCCCGGACTGGAAAGCGATCCGTCGCATAACCTTGCTCGCGCCCAGATGGAGCGCTTCGGCTTTCTCATCTCTTTCGAGCTCGCATCGGAGGACAAGGCAGAGGATTTCATCAACAATTGCGACCTGATCCAGGCCGCGACATCCTTCGGCGGCGTCCACACCTCTGCCGAGCGGCGCTTGAAGCGAGGCGATGCGGTTCCCGCCGGCTTCGTGCGCCTTTCGGTCGGCTGCGAGCCGGTGGAAGAGCTTTGGAAGGCAATCGAGACGTCGCTGGACAAGATCGGCGGCTGACAAAATCGGCTAAGAGCTTTTTGCCTCTGCCATTTTGAGATATCTGGCGCGCGCTCATTCGATAATCGGCGGCCCCTCAAGAGCGGGCCCGCTGTCGATCCCTTCCTGCACAAGTTTGCGCAATTCCTCGACCGTATAGCCATGCAGGTCGCGCCGGTCTTTCCATTGCCTGAGCGCATCACGGATCACCTCGCTCGCCGATGCATATTCGCCGGCGGCGACCACGTCATCCACCGCCTGCGCCAATTCCGGCGACAGCGTTATGCTGCGTTTATCGACCTGTCCCATGACGGCTCCCGAAAATATTGCCGATTCACGGTACGATTTAATCGCACCCAAGTTCAAGCAATCGCCGGTCCAGGCTTGCGTGGTGGATCGTTGAACAAACCTTGAATCACCAGGCGCGCCCGAGGGCGCAACCTGCTGAAGAGTTCTCTTCGATCTCGCGCGAGAAAAATTGCCAGCTGGCCTATAAGCCGGGTTTTGTATGGCCCTCGCCCCTTGCGGAGCGAGAACGTGGCGGCCATTCATCTTGGGCGCATGTTGCCATGCGCCTCACGCAACCTACCCGGACGGTGGGCCGGAAACAGCCCTCGAGGGTTTCCCCTCGCACCGCCCCTATTCGGTCTTGCTCCCGGTGGGGTTTACCGTGCCGCTCCTGTTGCCAGTCGCGCGGTGGGCTCTTACCCCACCCTTTCACCCTTGCCCCGGATCCGGCAAAGCCGAACCGTGGCGGTTTGCTTTCTGTGGCACTTTCCCTGGGGTCGCCCCCGCCGGCCATTAACCGGCACCGTGTTTCCATGGAGCCCGGACTTTCCTCACCCGCGGCCTTTCGGCGTTTGCGGGTGCGGCCGCCCGGCCAGCTGGCAAGGCGTATAAAGGGGTTCACGCTCGAAAACGCAAACGAAAAAGCAGACTTATGCAGGCGATCCAAGCGCAGCCATCTGCACTTTGACCTTGCCGCAATAGGCGGCCGACACCGGGTTCATCCGCGTTGCGGCGTGCCCGGCATTGTATTTCAGAATCGTACCACAGGTCGTGCCGCCGCCGAGGCTCCGCGCCATGGCAAGATATTTCATGCCGTATTTGATGTTGGTGTCGGGATCGAACAGGCCCTTGGCGGCACCGCTATATCCCATCATCCGCGCTGTTGCCGGCTTGATCTGCATCAGGCCGATCTCGCCGGCGCTGCCGACGATGTCGGGCCGGTAGTTGCTCTCGATCTTGATGACGGCAGTGGCGAGCGACACCGGCACGCCTTCGATCGCCGCATAGCGGGCAACGATTGCGGAATACTGGCCGCTGCTGGCCACCGCGGCCGTCGATGCCGCCGCCTTCCTCAGACCAACCGACGCCGTTGTCGTCATGTCGACGGTCTTGCGACCGCGCTTCGTCTGCCTTTTGGCGGTAGACTTCTTGGGCTTGGACCAGCTTGCCTTTTCCACTTTGGCGGAAACCCGCTTCGTCGCCTCGGCGCCGTGGCTTGCCTTGTCGCTTGTGGCCAGCGTGGCCTTGCCGCTTTTTGCGGGTACGGCGGAAAGCCCTTGATCGGCCCGCGGGCTGAGTGGCGCGGCTTGCGCCGTACCGAAGGCAAAAGTCATTACGCCGGCAGCAAGAGCTGCCGTTAAAACGGTCAATTTCTGCATGTGATCCTGTTCTGTCTGGACCGCGTGAAGATGTTCACGCAGCAACGCCTAATCAATATCGGAACAACCCGGGGGGCTGGGGGTCCGACATCTGCACGCCAGCCGTTTGACGCTCGATTTGGTGTCAAACAAGGCCAGGCAAGTCACTTTGAGTGACAGCTTGTAATTTAAAGATTGGAAGGGGTTGCTTGGAAGAGGCTTCCCTCAGGTCAGCGTCTCACGGAGGCAAGCAGCTTTTGCAGTGTCCGCAGTGTCGAGCCATCGGCAATGCCGTCCACCCTGCGCGGCCGGAAATGCCTCTGAAACGCCTCGACGACGAACTCCGTCTGTCGGTCGAAAATGCTCGTTATTTCGACGCCATAGCCGTAGAGCGCCAGCATCGACTGCAACGCCTCGACGTCACCGCCGGCATCGCCGAGCCTGAGCACGGCTCCTCGCCGGATCGGTGCGGCCGCCACGAGATGGCCGACTCCGGCCTCGAACAGCGTCTTCCAGGGGAACTTCTCGCCCGGATCGATTTTGCGTCCCGGCGCCACATCGGAATGTGCGAGCACCCGCTCGGCGGCAATCGAATGCCGCCCGGCGATCCCCCTGCACAGCCCGATTACCGCATCGATCTGCCGCTTGGGAAAACCGGGATAGCCCAACGTATGTCCCGGATTGACGATCTCGATGCCGACGGAACAGGAATTGATGTCGGCGCGTCCGAACCACGAACTCTTGCCGGCGTGCCAAGCGCGGTCGCTTTCCCTGACCATTTGCACGGTGTGGCCATTCTCATGGACGAGATAATGCGACGACACCTCGCTGGCCGGATCGCACAGCCACGCCTCGGCGCCAATGCCAGTCGCCATGCCGGTGTAGTGCAGCACGATCATGTCAGGCTTGAGTGTCTCGCGCCGCGGGCCGAAATTCGGCGATACCCTGACCTCGGCACATGGCTCGTCGGGCAGGAAACCGCTCATGCGTGGCGCAGACCCCGCTCGATCATCTCATAGGCGGCATTGATCGCCGCCACCCTGGTCGTTGCGATCTTGATGAATTCCTGCGGCAGGCCGCGCGCGATCAGCCGGTCCGGATGATTGTCGGAAACCAGCTTTCGATAGCGCTTCCTGACCTCTTCGAACGGCTTGCCGCGCTCGATGCCGAGCACGACATAGGGATCCCCGGCGCCCAGATTGACGTGCCGCGCCATGATGCTTTCGTAATGTGCCTCCTCGATGCGGAAAATCTCGGCGATGCGGTGCAGAAAGTGGCCTTCGCGCTCATGCACCAGCCCGTCGGCCTTGGCGATGTGGAACAGGCCGTCGAGTATGTCTTCCAGCATCACGCAGTTGGAATGCCCCGAGCCGCATAGCTGCGCCATCCGCTCGGCATAGGTCTCGAAACCGGCCACGTCGCGCTGGGCGAGATCGAACAGCCGCGCCACATTGCGCGTCTCCTTCGGCGGCACGTCGAAGATTTCCTGGAAGGCGCGCACCTCGTCTTGGGTGACGATGCCATCGGCCTTGGCCATCTTGGCCGACAGCGCGATCATCGCCACCGAAAAGGCGACACGCCGGCGCAGATCCGCATCGCCCGAAAAAACCGTACGCACGGCCTCGACGACGTCGGCAACACCCGACGAGGTTGAAGATGAAACGCGGGTGATGAACTCGCCGAGGCGATCCCAAATGGACATAGCCTGCTTCTTAGTGCCACCGCCCCTTGCTATCAAGCCGGGACAGTGCCGCAGGCTCCGCACGACAATCGGCCCGACTTTGGCGCGGGATGTGGCCGCGGCGGTCGGACTAACGAGAAAGGCCGATACCAGACGGCCTTTCTCAGCCTTCACGCGAAAGTACCGCGTTCCCGACTACTGCGCGGGCGCAGGAGCTGGTTTTGCCGGAGCCGGCTCGGCAGGCTTCTCGGGTGTGATGCTCTTCGTAGTCGAGTTGTCGGTAGCCGGAGGCGTCGCGGCCGGCGGCGTAGCCGGCTTCATCGGCTGTTCGGCCGGCGGTGGGGTGCTCTGGGTGGTGGTGTTATCCGTACCGTTGTCACTGCAGGCGGCAACGCCAAGCAAGGCCAAAGCGGAAACGGACGCAAGAATGAGCTTTTTCATATTATCTCTCCTTCGATACACGCTCACGTTGCCGTGAACGGTCGAAGGGAAATGCATCAGATAGCCATGAGTTTCGTAACGTTGCGTTTCCGCATGTAACATCGTCTGGTCCATTTGCGATTGCCGGTCGAACGATGGCGAACTAACAGAATGTGCTGAACCACAGATCGAACAGAAAAGTACCAGGGCTGTCATGACCGAAAAATGGGATTTCTGGATCGACCGCGGCGGCACATTCACCGACGTCATCGGCAAGGATCCGGAAGGCGGGCTGCATCCCCGCAAGCTTCTCTCCGAAAATCCCGAGGCCTATGCCGATGCCGCCATCCAGGGCATTCGCGGCCTTCTCGGTCTATCCTCCGGCGATGCCATCCCGCCCGGCCTGATCGGCGACATCAAGATGGGCACCACGGTCGCCACCAATGCGCTGCTGGAGCGCAAGGGCGACCGCGTTCTTTTGCTCATCACCAAGGGTTTTCGCGATGCGCTGAGGATCGCCTATCAGGCGCGCCCGGACATCTTCGCCAAGGAGATCATCCTTCCCGAACAGCTCTACGAGCGCGTCATCGAGGTCAACGAGCGCGTACGCGCTGATGGCCGTGTCGAACAATTGCTCGACATCGCCGCCTGCCGGCCGGCAATCGAACAGGCCAGGGCCGATGGCATCGATGCCGTGGCTATCGTCTTCATGCATGCGTGGAAGTATCCCGACCACGAGAAGGCGGTGGCAAAGGTCTGCCGCAAACTTGGTTTCAGCCAGGTTTCGGTCAGCCATGAGGTCTCGCCGCTGATCAAGTTGGTCGGCCGTGGCGACACCACTGTAGTCGACGCCTATTTGTCGCCGATCCTGTCGAGGTATGTGCAAAGGGTGGCGGGAGAGTTGGGCGTCCTCTCCCCCCTCGAGGGGGGTGAGGGGCGGTCGACCGAAGGTAGAGAAAAAGCCAGCGATTTGGCTTTTTCAGCAACGAACGCCCGAAGCCATAGCGAAGGGCAGTCGGCAAAGCGGCCAGAGGGGGTCCTATCAGAAGGCACCGCCGATGCGTCGAACCCAGTCGAGCCGACCCCACCCGGCGGCTTTGCCGCCACCCTCCCCTTGAGGGGGAGGGAATCCCCTCGCCTCATGTTCATGATGTCCTCCGGCGGGCTGACCGCTGCCGACATGTTCCAGGGCAAGGACGCGCTGCTGTCGGGCCCAGCCGGCGGCGTCGTCGGCATGGTCGAGACGGCCAGGCTCGCCGGTTTCGGCAAGGTCATCGGCTTCGACATGGGCGGCACCTCCACCGATGTCGCCCATTATGACGGCGAATATGAGCGCGCCTTCGACACCGAGGTCGCCGGCGTGCGCATCCGCGCGCCGATGATGCGCATCCACACCGTCGCCGCCGGTGGCGGCTCGATCCTGCATTACGAGGCCGGCCGCTTCCGTGCCGGACCGGACTCGGCTGGCGCCAATCCCGGCCCGGCCGCCTACCGGCGCGGCGGGCCGCTCGCCGTCACCGACGCCAATGTCATGCTGGGCAAGCTGCAGCCCGATTTCTTTCCCGCCATTTTCGGGCCCGGCCAGGACCAGCCGCTCGATGTCGAGACGGTACGGGCAAAATTCGCCATGCTGGCAGTCGAAATTGGCGACGGCCGCACGCCCGAGGCTGTCGCCGAAGGGTTCGTCACCATCGCCGTTGAGAACATGGCGAACGCCATCAAGAAAATCTCCGTTCAGCGCGGCTACGATGTCACCGAATATCTCTTGAACTGCTTCGGTGGCGCTGGCGGCCAGCACGCTTGCCTGGTCGCTGACGCGCTCGGCATGGAGGCGGTATTGATCCATCCCTTCTCCGGCCTGCTGTCGGCCTACGGCATTGGCCTGTCTTCGGTTTTTGCCTCGCGCCAGCAGGCGTTGCTGAAGCCGCTTGCCGAAGAGTCCAGAACGGAGATCGACAACCTTATTACCACCTTGAAAAAAGCCGTCATCGCCGAACTCGCGGCACAAGGCATCGCCGAGGACGCGGTTGCCGCGAAGCCGGTGCTGCACATCCGTTACGACGGCACCGACACGACATTGCCGGTGAATTTTGAGGAAGACTCGATTTTCCAGGCCAAGCGCGATTTCGAAATCGCCCACAGAGCACAGTTCGGTTTCGTCTATGACGACAAGCCGATGATCGTCGAGACCGTCGGCGTCGAAGGCATCGACACCGGCGGCAACGGCCGCGACGAAACTGAATCGCAAACCGAAGACCTCGCCGTAAGCCATTCGCAAACCCGCGAAATCTTCACCGAGGGAGAGTGGCGTGCTTCAGGCATCTTCCGCCGCGAGGCGCTGAGGCCGGGAAACACGGTTGCGGGTCCTGCCTTGATCATCGAGCCGAACCAGACGATCGTCATCGAGCCGGGCTGGCAGGCCGAAATCACCGCCAGGAACCATGTGCTCCTGCGCCGTGTCGAGAAAAAGCGCAGGCAGGCCGCACTCGGCACCGAGGCCGACCCGGTCATGCTGGAGGTCTTCAACAATCTGTTCATGTCGATTGCCGAACAGATGGGCGTGACGCTGCAGAACACCGCCTATTCGGTCAACATCAAGGAAAGGCTGGATTTCTCCTGCGCAGTCTTCGACCGCACGGGCGCGCTGGTTGCCAACGCCCCGCATATGCCGGTGCATCTGGGCTCGATGGACCGTTCGGTCGAAACCATCATCCGGCTGAATTCCGGCGATATCCACCCTGGCGACGTCTTTGCGCTCAACGCCCCCTACAATGGCGGCACGCACCTGCCCGACATCACGGTGGTGACGCCGGTGTTCGACGACGCCCAACACGAAATCCTTTTCTGGGCCGCCTCGCGCGGCCATCATGCGGATATTGGCGGCACGGCACCCGGTTCGATGACGCCGCTTGCCACCACCGTCGACGAGGAAGGCGTGCTGTTCGACAATTTCCGCATCGTCGATCGCGGCCACTTCCGCGAGAAGGAGCTGGAAACGCTGCTCACCGACCACCGATACCCGGCCCGCAACCCGCACCAGAACATCGCCGACCTCAAGGCGCAGATCGCCGCCAACGAGAAGGGCGTCGCCGAACTGCGCAAGATGGTCACCCATTTCGGCCTCGATGTGGTCGAGGCCTATATGGGCCATGTCCAGGACAATGCCGCCGAAAGCGTGCGCCGCGTGCTGGAGCGGCTGCCCGACAGTTCGCAGTACGAATACCCGACCGACACCGGCCAGATCATCAAGGTCAAGATCACGGTCGACCGCCAAAAGCGCGAGGCGACGGTCGACTTCACCGGCACATCGCCGGTCATGAAGAACAATTTCAACGCACCCGAGCCGGTCGCCCGCGCCGCCGTGCTCTACGCGTTCCGCGTCATGGTCGAGGACATGATCCCGATGAATGCCGGGTGCCTACGGCCAATCAACATCATCATTCCCGACGGCTGCATGCTCAAACCCGCTTACCCCGCCGCTGTCGTCGCCGGCAATGTCGAGACCTCGCAGCACGTCACTAACGCGCTGTTCGGCGCCATGGGCGCCATGGCCAACGCGCAAGGCACGATGAACAACCTGACCTTCGGCAACAAGACGTACCAATATTACGAGACGATCTGTTCCGGCTCGCCGGCCGGTCAAATGAACTCCGGCCGCGGCTTTGCCGGCACCTCCGGGGTTCACACCCACATGACCAATTCGCGCCTCACCGATCCGGAAGTGCTGGAGCTGCGTTTTCCCGTGCTGCTCGAGGATTTCCACATCCGGGAAGGTTCCGGCGGCAAGGGCAAATGGAGCGCCGGCGACGGCACCAAACGCACCATCCGCTTCCTCGAAAAGATGGAATGCGCGATCCTGTCCTCGCACCGCAACCGCCCGCCGCAAGGCCTGAACGGCGGCGGCGATGGCGAGGTCGGCTCGACCAAGATCCGCCGCAAGGACGGCACGATCGAGATGCTGAAAGCCTGCGACCAGACGGTGCTGCAAGCCGGCGACGCCGTCATCCTGACGACGCCGACGCCGGGCGGGTTCGGCAAGACGTAAGCAGGCATCAACAGGCTGTCACCGGCCTGTCATCACCCTGGGTTACCCGCTTGCGGCAAAGCAAATGGGGAATCATCTTTGCCATGACGGACGTCTCCGCAGATCTGGTCTTTCGCCGCGGCAAGGAAGTGGGAAAGGCCGTCTACCAGAACCGCCCACTGTCGAAGGCAGGCATTTCGGAGCGGCTGTTCGCCTTCCTGTTTTCCGGCCTCGTCTATCCGCAGATCTGGGAAGACCCCGACGTCGACATGGAGGCGATGCAGCTTGGCCGGGGTCACCGCGTCGTCACCATCGCCTCGGGCGGTTGCAATATCCTGGCCTACCTCACCCGTTCGCCGGCACAGATCGATGCCGTAGATCTCAATGCCGCCCATGTCGCGTTGAATCGCATGAAGCTGGAGGCAGTGCGCCAGCTGCCTTCGCAAGGCGACCTGTTCCGCTTCTTCGGCGCCGCCGACACCAGCCACAATTCGCAAGCCTACGACCGCTTCATCGCGCCGTATCTCGACCCGGTCAGCCGTCACTATTGGGAGCGCCGCAACTGGCGCGGCATCAGGCGCATCGCCGTCTTCGATCGCAATTTTTACCAGACCGGCCTGCTTGGCCTGTTCATCGCCATGGGCCATCGCACGGCAAAGTTCTTCGGCGTCGACCCAGCCGGCATTATGCAGGCTCGCAACCCAGGCGAGCAGCGTCGCTTCTTCCAAGAGGAGTTGGCACCGGTCTTCGACAAGAAGCTTTTGAAATGGGCGACGTCGCGCAAGGCCTCGTTGTTCGGCCTCGGCATTCCGCCGGCGCAGTACGATTCGCTGATCACCTCGGGCGACGGCACCATGGCCAGCGTGCTGAAGGCCCGGCTGGAAAAGCTCGCTTGCGATTTTCCGCTGGAGAACAACTACTTCGCCTGGCAGGCCTTCGCGCGGCGCTATCCGAACCCCGGCGAGGCCGCCCTACCCGCCTATTTGGAAAGGCAGAACTACGAGACCATCCGCGGCAATGTCGACCGCGTCGCCATTCACCATGCCAATCTGATCGAATTCCTCGCCGGCAAGGATGCCGGCGCGGTCGACCGCTTTGTCCTGCTCGATGCACAGGACTGGATGACCGATGAACAGCTCAACGCGCTGTGGGCGGAAATCACCCGCACCGCATCGGCCGGCGCCCGCGTCATCTTCCGTACCGCCGCCGAGCCCAGCCTGTTGCCGGGCCGAGTCTCCAGCTCGCTGCTCGACCAGTGGGTCTATCAGGATGAAGCATCGCGCGAATTCTCGACTCGCGACCGCTCGGCTATCTATGGCGGCTTCCACCTCTATGTGAAGAGTGCAGCGTGAGCATGACCGAACTGCCGGCCAGCCCGGAATTCAAGGCAAACCATGCCGAATTGATGGACGGCGTCTACCGCTGGCAGCGCCACATCTACGACCTGACCCGCAAATACTACCTGCTCGGTCGCGACCGGCTGATCGCGGAGCTTGATGTGCCCGCCGGGGGCACAGTGCTTGAACTGGGCTGCGGCACCGGCCGCAACATTATACTCGCCGCTCGCAGACACCCCGAAGCGCGCTTCTTCGGCCTCGACATCTCAGCCGAGATGCTGGAAACGGCCGGCGCCGCGATGACGCGCGAGGGCCTGTCCGGCCGCGTCGTACTGGCAAGGGGCGACGCCACGAATTTCGATGCCGATGCACTCTTCGGTGTCGAACGCTTCGATCGTATCTTCGTGTCCTACTCACTGTCGATGATCCCCGGCTGGGAAAAAACGGTATCGGCAGCGCTTGCCGCGCTGTCACCGAACAGTTCGCTGCACGTCGTCGATTTCGGCCAGCAGGAAGGTCTGCCGCGCTGGTTTCGCGCGCTGCTGCGCGGCTGGCTCAGAAAGTTCCATGTCACGCCGCGTGAATCGCTGCGCGAGGTTCTGGAATCGGAATCTCGGCGAACCGGCGCAAGCTTCCGTTTCCGCACGCTTTATCGCGGTTATACCTGGCTGGCGGTCATCAAGAGCGCCATCTGAATGTTGCCATTGGGCAGGCATGGTGCTCCAATTCCCCTGTGAGGCGGGGCAGTTGTGAGGTGAGAACATGTTGATGACCGCACGCAAGCCAGCAACGGTTGGCGAAATTCTCACGGAAGAATTCATGCAACCGCTCGGCCTTACGCAGGCAGCCTTGGCCGAGGCGATGGGGGTCCAGCGCAAGCATGTGAACGAATTGTGCAACGACCGCCGCAACGCGACGGCGGCGACCGCGCTTATTCTGGCACGGGTGTTCGGCAACAGCCCGGATTTCTGGCTAAACGTCCAGCGCCGCAGCGACCTCTGGCAGGTCATGAACTCGCCCGACGAGCGAGCGCGGGTTGATCGTGCCAAGCCTTTGGCGACTGCTGCATAGCAAGAATTGCGGGCGCGCTAGTCTAATGCAATGCCTTCACCAGCGCGCCCACCATCGTCTGCGGCCGGTAGCCGAGTTTGGCCGGAGTCAGGCCCAGCCGCACCACCACCAACTGCTCAGAGGGGATGATGGCGACCGTCTGCCCGTCATGGCCTTCCATCCAGTAGGTGTCCTTTGGCAGGCCTGCGGCGACGCCCGCGCCCGGGTTTTCCTCATCGCCCGGAGCCTCTATCCACAGTTGGCCCTTGCCGTAGACTTTCGATGCGGCTGCCGGCTCGCGCATCCAGTCGACGAAGCCGGCAGGCAGGATTTGATTGCCGTTCCACACCCCGCCTTGCAGCAGGAACTGACCGAAGCGCGCCCAGTCATGCGCGGTTGCGTAGAGATAGGACGAGCCGACAAAGGTGCCCTGCTCGTCCGTTTCCAACACCGCGCTGTGCATGCCGAGCGGCTCGAACAGGGCGGTGCGCGGCCACGTCAGCGCCTTGGCCTTGTCGCCGACAGCATCCTGCCAGAGGCGCGACAGCATCACCGCCGTGCCGCTTGAATAGGAAAACAACTTGCCGACGTCGGCCGCCAGCGGCTTTGATTCGGCAAAGCCCGCCATGTCAGGCTCGAGATAGAGCATGCGTGTGACGTCGGCGACGTCGCCATAATCCTCATTGAACTCCAGCCCGCTCGACATCGCCATCATGTCGGCAAGGCTGATTGCACTGCGGCCGTCCGCCTTCCACGGCCCGAACAGTCCCTTGTCGGTAAAGGTCATCTTGCCGTCCTTGACCAGCGTGCCGACGATGGCGGCGTTCACCGTCTTGGTCATCGACCAACCGAGCAACGGCGTCTTTGCCGAAAAACCGGCGCCATAGCGCTCGGCGACGACACGACCGTTCTTGACCACCACCACCGCACGCATCCCGGGACCGGTCAGTGCCGCATCGTCCAGCAACTTGGCAATCAGCGGGTCCGGTGATGCCTCGATCCGCTCACCTTCCGGCCACAGCGCATCCTGGCTGACCTCCGGGGGGCCCGCATGGATTGCCGTCCGCCGCACCTTGCCGACATCGCCGTCGGGGACCGAAGCGCAACCCAGCCCGTCACGGGCTACTGCGACGCTCTTGCCGAGGAAACCAAGCAAGCCCGCGGAGACCGTTCCCCTGTTCTTGTCCACCGAGACCCGCATCAACCGCAGCAGCGGGTGCCCCGGCGCCTGCACGTCGACGGCAAGCACCTCATTCGCGTTGCGTCCGGCGATAAAGACGTTCGAACAGACGATCTTGGCCGAGTAGCCCGAGCCGACGCGGATCAATTCCGGCGGCGCGATATAAAGCCAGGCAAAAAGCGCGGCGATCGCCAGCACGATCAGGCCAAGCAGCCATTTGACGATCTTGACGACGATCCGCATTTCTTTTCTTTCCTCCCAGGCCTCGCCGGACCCTTCCGTCATCGATTTGCCGCCATTGCTTTCGCAAATCATGGGGCTTGTCGAGCGCCGTCAACGGATTATCAACCATGATCGGCGATCAAAGGATAGGTTGGGGGCGATGCTGTGGGGCGATCGCTCGGAGAGGCCAGTCGAGGGGGCCACCCGCAACAAAACCCATCAGCGACCGGCTGAATCCGGTTCGGGAGTTGCGATGCGCCGTCTTGCGGTCCTTTTCGTGCTGACACTGCTTGGCGCCTGTTCGACCGTTGACGACCTCTCGCCGCTGTCGCCGTCCGCGTCGAACAGTCAGGCGGTCGCCGTGCGCGCGCCGCGCTTTGCCGATTCCAAGCCGCATGAATGGGAAAGCGGCGCGCCGTGGAGCTACGCTGTCCACGGCACCGATGTCTCCAAATACCAGACCTCGGTCGACTGGCCAGCGGCCAGGGCCAGCGGCATCTCCTTCGCCTTCATCAAGGCGACCGAGGGCGGCGACCGTTTCGACGACTATTTCAACGAGCATTGGGCGCGCACGAAGGCCAACGGGATTCCGCGCGCGGCGTATCATTTTTACTATTTCTGCACCCCGGCTGCCGTGCAGGCGCGCTGGTTCATCCGCAACGTCCCTGTCGATCGCTCGGCAATGCCACCGGTCCTCGACATGGAATGGAACCCGCAATCGCCGACCTGCAAGCTGCGTCCCGACGCGGCCACGGTGCGCGCGGAGATGACCACCTTCCTCGAAATCGTCGAACGGCACTACGGCAAGAAGCCGATCATCTACACCTCGGTCGACTTCTTCGACGACAACGAACTGGCGAGCTTCGGCGGGTATCCCTACTGGCTGCGCTCCGTCGCCGGCCATCCGCGCGAGAAGTATGGCAGCCACCCTTTCACCTTCTGGCAGTACACTGGAACCGGCATCGTTCCGGGCATGACCGGCAAGTCCGACATCAACGTCTTCAACGGCAGCGAAGCCGCCTGGAACAAGTGGCTGCGGCAGAACACCCGCTGACATCGTGACAAAGGCGGCGAAGCCTCGGGAATAAGGTCTGCGGCAGAAGAACCGTTGACACCGGGGCTGCCGCCTGCTTTTCGACACAGGCAGCGGTAAAGAGTGCAACCGCAGGCAATTCAGGGCGTTGGGCTTCCCGGCGAAGCACGACAAATGCCCCATTCGTTTCGAGAGGAAGCTGATGCGACTGCGTTCTCAAGCCCTCGCGGCGCTGTTCCTGTGCGCCTCGGCCTTGCCGGCGATGGCGCAGGAATGCGGCGGCGACTTCGAAGCCTGGAAGCAGGGCGTGGCGGTGGAAGCCAAGGCGGCTGGCGTTGGCCCAGTCGGTCTCGACGCGCTGGAGGCCGCAGCCATTGACGAGAAGGTTCTCGCACGTGACCGCGCCCAAGGCGTCTTCACCCAGACCTTCATCGAATTCTCCGACCGCATGATCTCGGCCTACCGGCTGAAGCAAGGTGCGGCGAATCTGACGAAATACGCCGATGTCTTCGCCCGCGCCGATCGGCAGTTCGGCGTCCAGGCGCCGATCATCGCCGCGTTCTGGGCACTGGAGACCGATTTCGGCGCCGTACAGGGCGATTTCCACACGTTGAGCGCCTTGGTGACGCTTTCCCATGATTGCCGCCGACCGCAACTGTTCCGGCCACAACTGATGCCGCTTCTGCAATTGATCGATCGCGGCGTGGTGCCGGCCGACGTCAAGGGTGCCTGGGCCGGCGAGATCGGCCAGACGCAGATCCTGCCGTCCGATTATCTGGCGCGCGGGGTCGATGGCGACGGCGATGGCAAGGTCGACCTGCGCGGCAGTGTGCCGGACGTGATCATGACCACCGCCAACAAGGTACTGTCGCGTGGCTGGAAACGCGACGAGCCCTGGATCCAGGAAGTCCGCGTGCCCGAAGACATGCCGTGGGACCAGACCGGTCGCACCAACAAGCTGCCCCTATCGCAATGGGCACAATGGGGCATCACCAACCCCGACGGCACGCCGCTGATCGACAACGGCCTCAAGGCCGGCTTGGCGCTGCCTATGGGCCGCAAAGGCCCCGCCTTCCTCGCCTATGACAATTTCGACGTCTATCTCGAGTGGAACCAGTCCTTCACCTACGCTCTGACCGCGGCCAATCTCGCCGCCCGGTTGGCGGGAGCAAAACAGTTCGACCCACGCAATCCCGAGACCGGTCTCGAGAGCGAGCAAATGAAGGCTTTGCAGACAAAGCTCGAAGCCAGGGGCTACGACGTCGGCACAGTCGACGGCATCCTCGGGACCAACACCCGCGAGGCGATCCGCAAGGAGCAGATGCGGCTAGGTTTGCCGGTGGACGGCTGGCCGACGCCGGAGCTATTGGCAAAGCTTTAGCGAATAGCGAATAGCGAATAGCGAATAGAAGGTAGCCTTTCTTGCTGCTGTCTCAGCAATCTTTCCCTATTCGCTACTGGCTATTCCCTATTCCCTATTCCCTATTCCCTATTCGCTATTCGCTATCCCGCCATCGTCTCCAGACTCGCAAACCCCTGCGGCACATCGCCCTCGTCGAAGGGCGTCGTGACCTCGACGAAGGTGTCGGGGTAAAAGCCGTTGAAGCGGGTCCTTAGCGACAGCGAATAGGCACCGATGTGGCCGATCTCGATCCAGTCGCCGGTGTCGACGGTTTCCGGCAGCCAGAACGGCCGCGACAGGATGTCGACGGAATCGCAGGTCGCGCCGCAGACCTTGAAAGGCACGATGCTCTTTTCCTCGCCATTGCGCGAGCGGATTGCCGGATCGGGAATGAAACGCGCCGGCAGGGTGATCTTGCCGGTCCATGAATCCGACAGCGATGCCCAGATGCCGTCATTGATGTAGAGCCGCTTGCCCTTTCGCAGCAGCACCCGCACGATCAGCGACAGGCAGCGCGCCACGATCACGCGGCCGGGCTCGGCCACCAGCGGCATCTGGTCGAACTGGTATTCCTTCAGGTCGCCGGACAGCCGCGACATAATCTGGCCGAGCGACGGCATCTCGATCTGCTTGCGGTTGGGATCATGGCCGTATTCGGCGGGAAAACCGCCACCGACATCGAGCCCGGCAATATCGAAAGTCAGCCGGTTACGCACCCAGTCGGCCGACGCAAGCGCCCGCTCATAGGTGTCGGGATCCTCGATCTGGCTGCCGACATGGAAACACAGGCCGACCTTGTAGCCGGTACGGTTCAGCCGCTCGGCGAGTTCGATGGCATAGGCCGGCCCGGCGCCGAACTTCTTCGATAGTTCGTAGGCGGCATGCCCCTTGGTCTGCACCCGCACGAAGACACTGATCGAGCTCGGATCGACGTCGAGCGCCCGCACCACGCGGGTCAGCTTGGTGATCTCGTCCTCATGGTCGAGCGAAATGACGCGAATGCCGTACTTCTCCAGTGCCAGCTTGATGTCCGACTGCGCCTTGACCGGGTGCATGTAGAGCATCTCGGCATCGGCAGAGACCGCGCGCACGGCGGCGAACTCGCCCGGCGAAGCCACATCGAAAGCCTTCACGCCGGCCTCGACCAGGGTCTTCAGCACGATCTGCTCGCCATTGGTCTTGACCGCATAAGCGGTCTTGCCGGGGAACATGCCCATGAACTGTTTGGCATCGGCGATCAGCACCTGCGGGCGGAAGCAATAGACCGGGTCGTCCGGACGAAGCGCCAGTGCCGCCTCGCGGGCATTTTCGAATCGCTGCATCGACGAATCCTTGACCTAGCCTGCGCACAATTAATCCAAGCTAGCGGCTAATGAAAACAATTCTGTGTCTCGCGGCGCTGTCGCAGCGGAGCTAGGTCTTGGCGTGAAGGCTTGCCATCAATCAGGTTTCGGGTGGCCCTTGTGGCCGGATCCGATATGCGTTTCGCCTGACCGACTGGCATTCAGGCCGTCTGGGGGGAGAACGATCACATGGCGATAGCCGGGGCGACTGCATCACGCGGGCCGATGGTGCTCAAGGATTGGGGCCAGCTCCTGCTGCTCGGTGCAATCTGGGGCGGCTCGTTCTTCTTCGCCCGCATCGCTGTGGCGGAACTCCATCCACTGGTGCTGGTGCTGCGGTCGCGCTGCATACCTATCTCGGCCTGCGTGGCCCCTCCTTCCGACTCGCGCTTCCGCATGCCGGCCTGTTCTTCCTGCTGGCACTCACCAACAACGTCGTCCCCTTCTCGCTGATCTTCGCCGGCCAGACGGAGCTTGGCGCCGGCGTTGCCTCGGTGCTCAACGCGACGACGCCGTTCTGGACATTGATCCTGGCCAATGCGTTAACATCAGACGAAAAGCTTTCCTGGAACAAGCTCGCCGGCATTGCGCTCGGCATCGCCGGCACAGCTGTGATGATCGGCCCCGGGCTGCTTGCCGGGCTCGGCGGCCCGGTCTGGGCCAAATTCGCGCTGATCGGCGCTTCGCTGTCCTATGGCATTGCCCTGATGGTCGCCCGCCGCTTCAAGGGCGTGCCCTCGCCGGTCATCGCCACCGGGCAATTGACCGCCTCGACCATCATCATGATTCCGATCGTGCTCTTCACCTATGGTCCAGCAGGCCTGTTCTCGGCCTCACCGCCGGTGTGGGCCGCGGTGCTGGCGCTGGCGCTCTTGTCCACCGCCTTCGCCTACATCCTCTATTTCAACCTTGTTGCCTCCGCCGGCGCCACCAACGCGTCGCTGGTCACGCTCATCGTGCCGGCCAGCGCCATGCTGCTCGGCTTCCTGTTCCTCGGCGAGCGGCTCGAATTGTTCGAAGTCGGCGGCGTGGTGCTGATCGCCCTTGGCCTCGTCACCATCGACGGACGACTGTTCGCAAGACGTTAGCCGTGCGTCCAACTGGACGCGCCGTAGCGCGAAAGTCGATTCGACTTTCGCGGGGGTAGCGCTGCCATGACACGACAGAGACACATCACCGCCATAATTTATTCACAGGTCTGAAGCCGGTTTTTGCCTAGGAGTTTCAACGCCTAACGGCAAAAGACGGGTCGCGAATTTCACAATCACGTCGCAATGCAGCATATTTTCCGCTTGCCTGTGGCACAAATGAAACTAGACTCCTGGACATAGCTCTTTAAGAGGAGGCTATGTCATGGGACTTACGAGGCCTATCAACGCATTGATGATCTGTGCTGCGTTCGCCTTTATCGGAGCCCTCATTATGGGTTTCCTTCCCTGACCGCCAAAGCGGGGAAGACCAGCACCCAAATAGTCCAACCAATTCAAAAGGCCGGGTTTTTCCCGGCCTTTTGTTGTTGAGCCTGGCTCATGCAGCGGCTGATCCGGCGGCCGCCGCCTCATGCGAGCGGATGCCGATCATATGGCAGATGGCAAAGACCAGATCGGCCCGGTTCATCGTATAGAAGTGGAAATCGCCGACGCCGCGCTCGACCAGGTCCATGACCTGTTCGGCCGCCACCGCCGATGCCACCAGCGCATGCGTCTGCGGGTCCCGGTCAAGGCCCTCGAACCGTTCCGCCAGCCAGCCGGGCACATGCGCGCCCGCCCTCGCGGAAAAGTTCGCGACCTGCTTGAAACTGTGAACCGGCTGGATGCCCGGCACGATGGGGATGTAGATGCCGGCGCGGCGGACGCGCTCGACATAGCGCTCGTAGAGATCATTGTCGAAGAAGAACTGGGTGATCGCCCGCGTCGCGCCATTGTCGACCTTGCGTTTCAGCATCTCGATGTCGGTGGCGAAATCGGGGCTTTGCGGATGCTTCTCCGGGTAAGCCGCGACGGAGATGTCGAAATCCGCGATCGACTTCAGCCCTGCGACCAGCTCCGCGCCATTCTCGTAGCCACCGGGATGCGGGCGATAGGGTTCGCCGACGCCGGAGGCCGGGTCGCCGCGCAGCGCCACGAACCGGTTGATGCCGATCGACTTGTAGTCCTGGATGACCGCGTCGACCTCGCCGCGCGTTGCACCGACGCAGGTCAGATGCGCCGCGGCAGGAATATCGGTTTCCGTCAGGATGCGCTTTACGGTGCGGGCGGTGCGCTCACGTGTCGAGCCGCCGGCGCCGTAGGTCACCGAAACGAATTTCGGCTTCAGCGGCTCCAGCCTTGTGACTGTGTCCCAAAGCCTGGCCTCCATATCGTCGGTCTTCGGCGGAAAGAATTCGAAGGAAACCCTGACCTTGTCGCCAATATCCGGGCGGCGGGAAAAGCGGAACTGGTTCATCAGGCGGTTTCCCTTATCTGCTTGCTGTCGTTGGAAGGATCGGCGATCAGCAGCCGCCGGTCGCGGCCAAGCCAGAGTTTCACGGTGAGCCTGGCCTCGTTACCGCCGCGCGGCTCGAACTCCTGGGCATCTTCGAGATCGAGCCCGGCTTCCGCAAACCAATCGATGATCTGCCGGTCGGAAAAGCCGAGCCGCACATGCGCATGCTCGTCGCGCAGGAATTCCAGCGTGTGCGGCGCGAAGTCGACGATGACCAGGCGCCCGGCCGGGCGCAAAAGCCGCGCCGCCTCATGGATGGCGCGGGCGGGATCGTCGAGATAATGCAGCACCTGGTGCATGGTGACGAGATCGAAGGCGTCGCGCTCAACCGGCGGCGCGAAGATATCACCCTGCCGCACCTGCGCGTTTGAAACGCCGGCCTTGTCGAGATTGGCCCGTGCCACGGTCAGCATTTCGCGCGACATGTCGATGCCGACGCCGCGCCGGTAGAGTGGCGAGAAGATTTCGAGCAGCCGCCCGGTGCCGGTGCCGAGATCGAGCATGGACTGGAACGGCCGCTTGCCGACCAGCTTCAGCATGGCGGCTTCGACGGCGCGATCCGGCACGTGCAGCGAACGGATATGGTCCCAGCTCGCCGCATTCACGGAAAAATACTGGACCGCCCGGTCCTGCCGCTTGCGCTTGACCGAGGCCAGCCGTTCGAGGTCGCGTTCAACCTGCGGATCGGCATCGCGAATGCCGGAAACCAGCCCCATGACGAAGTCACGTGCGGAATCCGCGTCCGACAGGCGGAAGAAGGCCCATGACCCTTCCTGATAGCGGCCGATCAGCCCGGCCTCCAGCAGGAGCTTCAGGTGCCGCGAAACGCGCGGCTGCGACTGGCCGAGAATTTCGGTAAGATCGGAAACAGTGAGGTCGCCGCGCGACAACAGTGCCAGTATGCGCAAGCGGCTGGATTCGGCCGCCGCCTTCAACGTATCCACCATGGTGTCGAGCGAGACATGCATCATCGTATTCTCTTTGAAAAGATATAAACATATGTTTATGTCGATTTTCAAAACCTTGCAAGCGCTATGTCGCTGCCGGACAAGAAAATGCCGCATGCGTGATTCTCGATGCATGTCGCCTAAAAGGATGTCGCGGTTTGAGATCGCGACCATGCACCAACAAAAAAGATGAGCGGAATGACCGGATCGCGTGAGATGTTCGAGGAACGCGAAGGCGAGCGTAGGCTGGAAAGCGATCCGGCATCGATGCCGCCGGATGGCGGTATCGTCTTCATCGGCCGCATCGCTTCGCCATGGGCGACGAGGAAAACCTGCCCGAAGAACATGCGTGCCGCGCGCGAAACCGGACAGCCCGCGGTGCTGACCATCGACGCGCCCTATCGCGAGGGCCTGCAAGGGCTGGAACGGGCCAGCCACGTCATCATCCTGTCCTGGCTGCATCACGCGCCAAGAGACCTGATCGTGCAGAAACCGCGCCATGCAGTTGAAGCGAAAGGCGTATTTTCGCTGCGCTCCCCGGCCCGCCCAAACCCCATCGGGCTGCATGTGGCCAGGCTGGTGGGGCTCGACCAAGACACCGGCCGCATCGATCTCGACGCCATCGACGTGCTCGACGGTACGCCGGTCATCGACCTGAAACCCTATTTCGCCTCGACCGACGCTTTTGCCGAGGCAACCGTTGAAGGGCGCGACGAGCCCGATCGGATCCGGCCATGACGGCGCCGACCGGCCGCCGCCGCGCCATTGCCAAGGCGCTGACGGCACTTCTGCCGCTGGCGCCCTATGCCGATATGGAGAAGATCCGCACCGACGCCGGTGCGGTCCACATGAAAGCCTTGCCGCCGGGCATCGCCGTATGGCTGGCGACGATAGCCCACATCCGCCACATGCACACCGACTATGAGAAACTGCTGGCCGAAGGTTACGATCGCGACTCGGCGCGTTTCTTCGTCATCGAGCAGACCAACATCGTGCTTACCCGCTGGCGCGCGACACGTCTGCTCGATGCCGATGACGAGGAGGATTGAACGCAATCATTTCCGCGCGAGCACGGCTACCGCATTGTAAGGCTGACCGTCGGCTTGGCCGACCCAGGTCCAGGATAGGTTTCCCTTGAAAAACCTGACGGTGACGTCGCCGCCGTCGATGCACTTGTCCTGACCGTAGGTGATGCTCTCGTGATATTCCGCCGACGTATCGTCCCTCGACGTCTGGGACAAGGATCCGCCGCAGCCGAGCGACGGGTAGTCGATCGACGCGCCGCCATCCTCGATCGTCATGGAGATCGACCAGTCGGCCCCGGCATCGCCGGCCGGGCTCTGGTGGCCGTTGCCGACCCAGGTGCCGCTTAGCGACGGCACATTCACCGCGCAAGGCAGGTTCTGGAAGATCGGCGTCAATTCGCTGCCGGTTTTCTCGCAGCGATAGGTCTGGCCGCCCTGGCACAATTCCTCGCCTTCGCGCGCGCACTGGGCGCTGGCTTCGCCCGCGGCGGCGAACATCATCATGGCGGCTACGCCGGCCTCAAGCTTGCCCATCTTCCCCTCCGTTCAGAACCGGAATGGTAGTGCAATTCCAATCCAATGTATCGTTCAGACCATCATGGAGGCCGAACAGCGTCGAGCGGTTGGCTCTATGCCTTCTGCCCAGCACCGCTAGCCTGCTGGCCTCGCCTTGCGTCAGGAGGTACCAATGAGGGAGACGATGAACGAGATGCAACTGCCCATCGTCGGCGACCGCCATCTCGACCCACATTCTTACCCCGAGGGCGTCGCTTTCCTTGACGGCCAATACCTGCCGATGTCGCAAGCCAAGATCTCGGTGCTGGACTGGGGCTTTCTGCATTCCGACGCCACTTATGACACCGCGCATGTCTGGAAAGGTCGTTTCTTCCGGCTCGACCTGCATCTGGACCGCTTCTTCGGCGGGCTGGACAAGCTGCGCATGACGATCCCCTTCGACCGCGAAGGCGTGACCGAAATCCTGCACAATTGTGTGGCGCTGTCCGGCCATCGCGCCGCCTATGTCGAGATGCTGTGCACGCGCGGCGCCTCGCCGACCTTCAGCCGCGACCCGCGCCAGGCGATCAACCGGTTCATGGCGTTCGCCGTGCCATTCGGTTCGGTTGCCAATGCAGAGCAGTTGCAGCGCGGCCTACGCGTCGCCATCAGCGACAAGGTGCGCATTCCGCCGGCTTCGATCGACCCGACGATCAAGAACTACCACTGGCTCGATCTGGTGCGCGGCCTCTACGATGCCTATGACCGCGGCGCCGAGACCGCGTTGATTCTCGACTTCAACGGCAATGTCGCCGAAGGCCCGGGCTTCAACGTCTTCTGCGTCAAGGATGGCAAACTGTCGACGCCTTCCATTGGCGTGCTGCCCGGCATCACAAGGCGCACCGTCTTCGATCTTTGCATCGAACAAGGTCTTGCGGCCGCCGCCACCAATGTCAGCGTTGCCGCATTACGTGACGCCGACGAGGTTTTCATCACCTCCACCACCGGCGGCATCATGCCGGTGACGGAGGTCGACGGCGTCCGGATCGCTGACGGCACGGTCGGCGCGGTCACCAGCCGGCTGATGGCACTTTACTGGGAGAAGCACGACGACCCGGCATGGTCGAGCCCTGTGAATTATCCCTGATCGACCGGCGTCCTGTAAAAAGATTCGCCTCGGCCTCTGGAAAATCAGGCGATAGACCGTATATGCCTCAAAGCGGAGTAGCCTCCGTTTCCACCGAAATCACGCCCGCAGGGGCAAGGACTCCACACTATGACAAACAAGGTTTGGTTCATCACCGGATCGTCGAAGGGCTTTGGCCGCGTGTGGGCCGAGGCAGCACTAGCGCGTGGCGACCGCGTTGCCGCGACCGCCCGCGATGCCGGCACGCTCGCCGATCTCGTCGAGAAGTACGGCGAAAACATTGCCGCGATGAAGCTCGACGTCACCGACAAGAAAGCCGTCGATGCCGCTGTCGCCGAGGCGCACAGGCGCTTTGGCCGGCTCGACGTCGTCATTAACAATGCAGGCTATGGCCATTTCGGCGCCATCGAAGAAGTCAGCGAGCAGGAAGCCCGAGACCAGATCGAAACCAATGTCTTCGGCGCGCTCTGGGTCACGCAGGCAGCGCTGCCGATCATGCGGGCGCAGCGGTCCGGCCACATCATCCAGATCTCGTCGATCGGCGGCGTCAACGCCTTTGCCTCGCTCGGCCTCTACCACGCCTCGAAGTGGGCGCTGGAGGCGCTCAGCCAGTCGCTGAGCATCGAGGTCGCGGAATTCGGCATCCATGTCACGCTGGTCGAACCCGGTGGTTTCTCCACCGATTGGGCCGGCCCGTCGGCAAAGGTCTCCCAACCGATCGAGGCCTATGCGCCCGCCCGCGCCAAGATGGCAGAACGCCGCGCCAATTCGGTCGCCGGCGATCCCGAGGCCACCGGGCCGGCCATGCTGGCCATTGTCGACGCCGCCGAGCCGCCGCTCAGGGTATTCTTCGGCGACGGCGGCTTGCCGATGATCAAACAGGAATATGCAAACCGCATCGCCACCTGGGAAACGTGGGACCACGTTTCCATCATGGCGCAAGGCGAGAAGAAGAACCGCAAGGGCTGAAGCCCAGCGCTTTTGCTACGCCGCTCCATGGGCGGCGTAGCCTACTCTCAGGCTTGATAGATCCATTGTTCCGGTACGCGTACCGATATCTCTTCGCCGGCCCGGATCGTTCCCGGCTTCTCGACCCAGGCGACGACGCCACGCAGCCGCTTTGCCGCCTTCGGGAACAACAGCGCACCGGCCTCGATATCGGCCATCTCTGCATGTTCGGCGATCGAACGGCCGGCGATTCGGCAAGGGCCGTTCTGCGCGTCGACCTTGATCGTCACGCCGCCCTTGAAGAACAGCAGCGTGCCGGGCGGCAGCATTGAGAGGTTTGGCACTCCTTCGATCACCAGGTTGGCGCCGATCCACTCCGGCTTGATCTCGGCCAGGCTCATCCGTTCCGCGACGATGGCGAGTTCATCCAATGCCACGATCGATATCTGCCGTTCGTTGCGCATTTCGGTGCCGCGCGGATACCAGGGCTCGCGCCCGCCCGAACGCCGCGTCGATCCGGCATGGAAATCGCCCGCTATGCCGTCGAAACCCAGCCGCAATTCGTCCGCCGGGCGCGTCTGGAAATGATCCGATGGTGCCGCGTAAAGTGCTGCCGCCTTGGCGACAAGCTTTCGCGCGGGGACGATTTCAACCGGCTTTTCAGCTTCGGGGAAGAGATCCAGCATGGCTTCATTCATTCCTTGGATGATGCCGCTTGCTTTTGCCCTTCGGCTGGCAAGGCCGCAAGAGCGGTTTGGGCCAAACCGCGCAACTCTTCGACCGAAGCGCCGTCCCGAGCCTGGATCGACATGCCGTTCATCACGCCGGCAAGGTATTTGGCGAAGCCCTCGACCGAGAGGTTTTCCGGGAGGTCGCCCACTGCCCAGCCCTTGGCCAGCCGGGCTGCAATCGCCGCTTCACTTGCCTTGCGATAGATCTTGAGTTCATCGGCGATGGCTTGCGCCTGCGGCGAGGCTGCCAACGCGCCGCTGACGAACAGACAGCCAGCAGGCTTGCCGGGCCTGGAATACGCCTCCGCCGCGCCGAGCAGCAACCGCCGGATCGCTTCCCGCGTCGATACCGGCGCGCTCAGCGCTTCCAGCGCAAACCCAATCTCGGTTTCGTGGTAGCGCGTCAGTGCCTTGCGGAACAAGGTCTCCTTGTCGGTGAAGGCGTTGTAGATCTGCGGCGGCGTCAGCCCCATCGCCTCGCGTAGCATGGCCAGCGACGTCGCCTCATAGCCATGCTCCCAGAACAGATGCATCGCGGCATCCAGCGCCCGGTCGGGGTCGAATGCGCGCGGCCGTCCGCCACGGGGCTTTTCCAAATCTTCCATATCGATCGATACGAAACCTGTTGACTCACCTTCTTCTTGTAACGTAACAATTGATACGAAACATCGCAAGCCGGACGAATATCCGCCGGAAGCTATGCAAACCAGCGAACAGGAGAGAGCCAAATGCCAATCACCGTGACCGCGCCGGAAGGCGTACTGACCCCTGCGGGAGAACGCGAGATCCTGCCGCGTCTCAGCACCGCCCTCATCGAAGCCTCGGGCGCCACCGGCAATCCGTTCTTCACCGCGATCGTCGGCGGCACGGTCCATGTCCTGCCGCTTCATCGCATCTACGCCGGCGGCGTCAATCGGCCGGTCGTGATGGTCGAGCTGAAGCTGCCCAACATCGGCCTCGGTTCGATCGAAGCTCGAAATAGCTTCATCACCGCAGCCGCCGGGATCGTCGCCGAGCTTTGCGAGCCAAACCACCGGCCCGAAGACACCTGGATCAACATCGTCAACGCACCCGACGGCGGCTGGGGGATCGGTGACAGGCAATATACGGGCGAGGCGCTTATCACTGCCGCCACCGCCGCCGCGCACTGATCCGGCAAAAAGCAAACCCATGCGGCTCTCCCCTTCCCTGTTCTTCACCACCAATTGCGAACCGGCACTGACCTTCTACGAGCAGTGCGGCCTTGGCCGGGGGACGATCCTGCTGCGCTGGGGCGACAACGATATGCCGGTGCGAACCGAAGCCATGCGTGGAAAGGTGCTGCACGCGCGGTTCGAAGGCCCAGGCGTCCTGTTCCACGCTTCGGACAATGACGATGCGGAGCCAATGAAAGGCTCCGCCTTGATGCTGGAATTCGACGACCTGACCGCGATGCGCGGGCTTTTCAACCGCATGGGTGAGGCTGGCCGGATCACCGTCCCTCTGGCGAGGCAAGTTTGGGGAACCAGGTTCGGCATGCTGGTCGACGCCTTCGGCGTGCAGTGGATGTTTAACTGTCCCAATGAATGAGGTCCGCTGCGGGTCACGATCTTCTTACCTGAATCGAACCACTCCCACACAGCGCCGCATTGCCGCCGCGCTGTGCCGGCTACATGATGCCTCCGAACCATCGCGGAGGGTCTCATGCGTCCCGGGACGGCAATCACGCTTCTTTGGCTGATCTGGGTGGTGTCGTGGGCCGCTGCCGCCTTCTGGGCCGACAAAGCCTCGAAGCGTGCCGGCTTCCGGGCCGAGGCGCCTTACCGCGCGGCTCTGATGACCGGCACCATCCTGCTCTTCATTCCGGCGCATAACTATGTCGGCCGGCTTCGCCTGTGGTCTCCCAACCTTGCCGAAGCCTGGATTTGCGTCGCACTGATTGCCGTAGGCTTCGCCCTCTGCTGGTGGGCGCGCCTGCATCTCGGTCGCTTGTGGTCGGGCACCGTCACCGCCAAGGCCGGGCACCGTGTCGTCGACACCGGCCCGTACGGCCTCGTCCGCCATCCGATCTACACAGGACTGCTTTTGGCCATCCTTGCCACCATGGCGGCGAAAGGCACTGTCTGGGGTGTTGCCGGCGCCATCCTGCTGACCATCGGCATCGTCATGAAGGCAAAGCTCGAGGAACGCTTCCTGCGCAGCGAGCTGGGCAGCGCCTATGACGACTACATCAGGCGGGTACCGATGCTGGTGCCGTTCGCACCGGTCGGACACGAATAGCTCTCTACAGCATCCTGAGAAGCGCGCCGCCTATCGAATAGCCCGCGCCAAAAGCGCAGATCAGGCCGAAATCGCCGGGTTTCATGTCGGCGTGGTTCTCCGAAAGTGCAACGATGGCGCCGGCGCCCGCCGTGTTGCCAAGCCGTTCAAGCACCATCGGCGCGCGGTCGTGATCGACCTCGTGGCCGAATGACAGTTTCAGGATCATTGCATTCATCCGCGCATTGGCCTGATGCAGCCAGAAGCGCCTCACCGCCTGTGGCGTCAGGCCGTGCTCGGCGAGGAATTCCACGATGAACTTCTGCCCGGCAACGGTGACTTCCTTGAACACCCTGTTACCGACCTGCTTGATCAGATTGCCTTCCAGGTTGATCATGTAGGGATCGTCCTGGGCGGTTCGGGTGTGGTAGCCGAGATTGGTGCGGATGTTGTTCGACATCTGCGTCCAGATGCGTGTGTCCAGCACCTCGAAACGCCCAGGCCGTTTGTCGCCCTGAGCAAGTCCCTCCACCACCATCGACACCGAGGCATCGCCGAAGATGAAATGCGTCTGCCGGTCGCGGAAATTGAGATGGCCGGTGATGATTTCCGGCGTCGTCACCAGAATGCGCTTGTGCGCGCCCGAGCGCACCAAATTCACTGCCATGTGAAGGGCCGCCGCGGCGGACGAACAGCCAAGCCCCATGTCGAATCCGGCGCCCTTGGTGCCCAGCGCCTCCTGCATTTCGACGGCGATCGCCGGATAGGGCCGCTGGTGATGCGAGGCCGAGCAGATCACAAGGTCGATATCGGACGGGTCTAGGCCAGCATGGTCGAGAGCCTTCTTGGCCGAGGCGATACCGAACTCGGCTTCAAGCGACAACGCATCGTCGGGCCGTGCCGGAATGCGCGGCGCCATGCGGGTCGGATCGAGAATGCCCTCGCGCTCGATGACGTGACGGGTGCGCACGCCCGAAGCGTGGACGATGAAGTCACTGTCGGATTTCGGCAGCGGCGGCTCGCCGGTGCCCAGGCGGCGCGCATTCTCCATGTCGACCCAGGCATTGAAGCTGGCGACCAGTTCTTCATTGGTGATTGTGGCTTCAGGGATTTCAACGCCGATGCCGCTGATGATGACGCGATGCATATATCCAGTCCGTCCGGCGTTCCAGGCTTCATGTGGACGCCGGAATGCGCCGGCGCAACAGTTTTCTCACCGCGGCGGTTTACACCGGCTTAAACCAAAGGTTTAGGCCGACTTAAGCCAATCCTCACCAAGCGCACATCTTGGTGTTGGTCTGCGGGTTGTTCCAGCAGGCACCATCGTCGCGGCTGCGCACGAACTGCCCCGGCAGCGGCACATTGCGGTGGCCGAGATTGACATAACCATAGGCAAAGCCCGGCTCGTCGATCTCCAGAACATAGGTCGGATAGCCCGGTGACGAGATGCGGAAACTGCCGGCGCCGTCAATCGAGCGATAGCTGCAGGCGAAATAACCGTCATCGCTGGTGAAGCAGCGCGCCCGCTTGGCCTCCGCCGAGATCGAGAACGCCAGAAGTGCCGCCGCGCACACGCCACCGCCGAAAAGCATCTTTTTCAGTGTCATTATCCACCCCTGCCACGCGGGCATTGTCATCCCAGGATGACTGAAATGCGCATGGCGGCGACACCCGGTCAAGCGGCGCAATGTTACGCCGTGCAACGTGGATAATCAGGCCCGTTTGGCGACGATGAAGATGCGCGGAAAGCGCAAAAGCACCTTGCCGCTCGCCGTCTTCGGATAGGCCTTGGCGATCTTGGCCGTGTAGCTGTCTAGGAACAGCGCCCTCTCATTCGCATCGAGCGGGTCGACAAAGGGCTTCAAACCCGTCGACTTCACCCATTCGACGATCGCCTCGGCGTCGGCAAGCGGGTGGTTGTAGATCGTGTGCCAGATGTCCAGCCGATCGCTGAGCGGCGAAAGAAGGTCATAGTAGAACGACACCGATGGCAGGGGCGCGCGCGCCGCGCCCTTCATCTTGGCGGCAAACGGCATTTCGGCGGCGGTTTCCCGCATCAGCCGGTGCGAGTCCTCGCCCATATTGTCGGGCATCTGGACGGTCAAGGCGCCACCCGGCGCCAGGAAGCCCATCAGCCGCTGGAAGACCGCGGGATGCTCGGGCAGCCATTGGAACACCGCATTGGCGAAGATCACGTCGACCGGCTCCGCCGGCTGCCACGTTGAGGCATCGGCGAGATCAAAAGTGACCTCGGGGAGACGCGCCTTCGCCTTCTCGATCATGTCGGGCGAAGTGTCGAAACCGCTTACCTGCGCATTCGGCCAGCGCGCGACAAGCAGCTCGGTCGAATTGCCCGGCCCGCAGCCGACGTCGACGACCCGGCGCGGAAAATCCACCGGCACTTGCGCCACCAAGTCCCGCGCGGGCCGCGTGCGCTGATCCTCGAATTTCAGGTACTGAGCGGCTGACCAATCGGGCTTTTGTAAAACGCCGCCGTTATTCATCGATAGACCTCGCGACGGTTGCCTATTTCCACGACCAGGACGACAAGACGGCTATCCCAGAACTGGACGATGATGCGGTAGTCGCCGACGCGAAATCGCCAAGCTTCTTCTTTGGTCGCGGTCAGACGCTTGGCCAGAACTTTCGGATCGGGATGCGCCGAAACTCTTCCAGAGAGGAATTCCAGGATTCGGCGCTGGTCTTTTGTCGAAAGCCGCTCAATATCTTTTTTGGCTCGCAGCGTGAACTCGACACGCCAACTCATCCAGCGGCGGGCTTCTTGCCGCGCTCCTCGACTTCACGAAGTTCAAGCTTGCGGATCATCTCCTCCAGCGGGACACGAACGCCGTCATCATTCCTGATGCGCTCCTCGGCAATCCTGGCGTCCTGCCAATCCTCGATAGCCTCGAGGATCGCATCAACTGCGACCTGATCGGCCGTGCGACCGCTGGCCTTGGCCATGTCGGCTAGGAGCTTCTCGGTCTTTTGCGGCAGTTTGACTGTGATCATGTCCAGCTCCGTCAGGCCAATTTAGGTCAAACGCCGATCACCCGCAACGGCTCTGCCCCTTACCGCGTCAGCCTCTTGTAGGTCATGCGGTGCGGGTTGACGGCATCCGGCCCGAGGCGGCGGATCTTGTCCTGCTCGTAATCCTCGAAATTGCCTTCGAACCATTCCACGTGGCTGTCACCCTCGAATGCGAGGATGTGCGTCGCCAGGCGGTCGAGGAACATGCGATCGTGCGAGATGATGACCGCGCAGCCGCCGAAGTTTTCCAGCGCGTCTTCCAGCGCGGCCAGCGTTTCCGTATCGAGATCGTTGGTCGGTTCGTCAAGCAGCAGCACGTTGCCGCCGGTCTTCAGCATCTTGGCGAGGTGCACGCGGTTGCGCTGGCCGCCCGAGAGATTGCCGACCTTCTGCTGCTGGTCGCCGCCACGAAAGTTGAACGACGCGCAATAAGCACGCGTGTTGGCCTCGAACTTGCCGAGTTTGACCACTTCGGCGCCGCCGGAAATCTCTTCCCACACCGTCTTCGACGGATCGAGCGCATCGCGGCTCTGGTCGACATAGCCGAGCTTCACCGTTTCGCCAACGCGGATCGTGCCGGCATCCGGCTTTTCCTGGCCGGTGATCATGCGGAACAGCGTCGTCTTGCCGGCGCCGTTCGGGCCGATGACGCCGACGATGCCGCCGGGCGGCAGCTTGAATTCCAGCCCGTCGATCAAAAGCGTATCGCCAAAGCCCTTCGACAGGCCCTCCGCCTCGATCACGACATTGCCGAGCCGCTCGCCATGCGGAATGACGATCTGTGTATCGCTCGGACGCCGCTTGTCGGCTGCATCCAGAAGATCCTGGAACGCCTGGATACGCGCCTTGGATTTGGTCTGGCGCGCCTTCGGGCTCGACTGGATCCATTCGCGCTCGCGGCCGATGGCGCGCTGACGGGCATCGTCCTCGCGGCCTTCCTGCTTGAGCCGCTTGGCCTTGGCTTCGAGGTACTTGGTGTAGTTGCCCTCATAGGGAATGCCGCGGCCGCGATCGAGTTCGAGGATCCAGCCGGTGACATTGTCGAGGAAGTAGCGATCGTGCGTGATGATCATCACGGCGCCCGGATAGGCACGCAGATGCTTTTCCAGCCACGCCGTGGTTTCGGCGTCGAGATGGTTGGTCGGTTCGTCGAGCAGCAGAAGGTCGGGCTGGCGCAGCAAGAGCTGGCAAAGCGCTACGCGGCGGCGCTCGCCACCCGAAAGCTTGGTGACTTCTGAATCCTTGGGCGGGCAGCCCAGCGCTTCCATCGCCATCTCGACCTGTTGTTCGAGATCCCACAGGTTGAGCCGGTCCATCTCGTCCTGGAGCTTGGCCGACTCGTCGGCCGTCTCGTCGGAATAGTTCATCATCAATTCGTTGTAGCGCTCGATGATGGCGGTCTTGGCGGCGACGCCTTCCATGATGTTTTCGAACACGGTCTTGTTCGGATCGAGGGCCGGCTCCTGTGCCAGGTAGCCGACAGTGGCGCCTTCAGCCAGCCAGGCTTCGCCGTTCCACTCCTTGTCGAGCCCGGCCATGATCTTGAGGATCGTCGACTTGCCCGACCCGTTGGGGCCGAGGATGCCGATCTTGGCGTCCGGATAGAAGGACAGATGGATGTTCTCGAGCACCTTCTTGGTGCCGTAGGCCTTGTTGAGGCCGGCCATGTGATAGATGAACTGGCGTGCCACGCGCGCTTTCCCTGAAAAACTGACTGATCCAGAAAACTGACTGGATTTGTCGAATTGAGTGGAGGTTGGCCGCTATGTAGGCGATGCGGCGGCGAACGGCAATCGCTTTTGCCACATCTGGGCGGTCACGTGGACAAGCGCGCACTGCCGGGACCCGCCCGGAGCCGCGCCCCGTACTTACTGGAACCCGATCGCGTCGACGGTGCCGGTCGGGCAGCCGGCCTTGTTGGTCGGCACCGACGCCAGCAGCAGACCCTTCAGCGAGCTGTCGGGGCCGATCGGGCCAGCGAGGCCGAGTGTCAACTCCCCGATCAGCCGCCGGCCGCTCGACGGATCGATGACGCAGGACACGCGTACACGGTCCCCGGCCCCGGCACCGAAGGCGGCGTCAAAGGCGCCGCGAATCTGGTCCGCCGTCAGCTTGCCGCCGATGTTCTTGGCAAAGAGACCGCGCACCGGCGAGCTGTTCACCTCACGCATCAGCTTGAGCGCGTCGGAGAAGTATTCCTGCTGGCTTTTGCCGTAGCAGGTGCCGTGCTTGATCCACTCATGCCGATCGAGCTGCGAAGCCGTGCCTGGCATCACCTTGTCGAGTTCCGCGCGTGTGCCCGCGTCCAGATTGACGGGCGGCAGATCCTTCCAGTGGGCCGGAATGTCGTTGGCCTTGTCGCCAGCTGCGGCCTGGCAATAGAAATTGCCGTTCGGCTGCGGCCACAATCCGTGCAAGGTGAAGTTGGTGGCATCGAATTCGTTCGGGTTTTGCGCCTTGCATTCGGCCTTGCTCGACTTGGTCTCGCAAAAAGCCGGCTGCCAGCTCAGTGCGAAGACGTATTCGGGTTTTCCGGCTATTGCCGGGTTGCTTTTACCGGCTGGTGCTGCCGGCACGGTCGCCGCGCTGCCGGAGACATGGCCGCAGCTAACCTTCACCCACCGTCGCTCCGGATCGGCGCCCGGCACCTGGATAAGGTAATGCGTCGGCGCCTCCTTGTTGCCGGCAAGCAACTGGTAGCTCTGCCCGGCATCGGTCGAGACATTGCCGGGGTTCTTGCCGTTCTTGATGGCTTGCGTCGCCGGACAGGCGGCGTCGGCAACGAAGCTGCCGCTCATCTTGACATCGGCATGCGCCACACCGGCCAGCGACGCCGCCAGCATGGCCAATCCGAAAACAACACCAATGCGCATGGAGAATCCCCGGCTGAAGAAAGTGGGCGACAGACTGAAGCTGTCTCCATGTCAGAATTGCGATATTTCAGCGGCCAAATGCAAGAAACATCGTCGCGGAAAAGCAGGCACAGCGGATTGACGCAAAACCGGCACCGGCGCAAACAAAGCCAGCGCCACGGTGGCGGCCAGAGCCTGGGGACCGAGCGGCATGTCATTCAGCCAGCAGCGCGTGGTTGCCTCGCCGACCGGTGCCGTTCTCAATCTTTTCGTCAGGCATGCCGAGGGCCGGCCGCGTGCCGTCGTCCAGATCAACCACGGGCTGGCCGAGCACGCCGCGCGCTATGTCCGCTTTGCCGATTTCCTCGCCCAGCGCGGCTTCCACGTCTATGTCCACGATCATCGCGGCCATGGTGCGACCAAGGCCCCCGACGCGCCGCTCGGCAGGTTCGCCGGCAAGGACGGCCCGGCCAAGGTGATCGCCGACATCGATGCCATTCACGATGTCATCGCCAGCGAATGCCCGAACCGGTCGGTCATCCTGTTTGGTCATTCGATGGGTGCGTCTATGGCGCTGAACTACCTGCTGCGCCATTCGCCGCGCGTTCATGCCGCGGCGATCTGGAACGGCAATTTTTCTCAAGGCCTACTCGGCCAGCTGGCGCTCGGTATTCTTGCCTGGGAACGGATGCGGCTCGGCTCGGACGTGCCGTCGCGCGCGCTGCCGAAACTCACCTTCCAGGCCTGGGGTAAGGCGGTGCCTGACCACCGCACGCTGTTCGACTGGCTGTCACGCGACGAGGCCGAGGTGGCAAAATACATCGCTGATCCGCTGTGCGGCTGGGATGCCTCGGTGTCGATGTGGCGCGACGTCGTCGGCATGGCATTGAACGGCGGCAAGGATGCCGGCTTTGCCGGCATCCGCCGCGGCCTCCCCGTCAACATCGTTGGCGGCGAAAGAGATCCCGCCTCGGATTACGGCAAGGGGATCACGCACCTTGCCGGTCGCATGCGTGCGATGGGCTTTTCGAATCTCGTTTCAAAGGTTTACGCCGACACCCGCCACGAAAGCCTGAACGAGGTGAATCGCGACATCATCATGGACGATTTCGCCGCCTGGGCCGACAGTATCCTGAAAGCGTGATGGATTGGCCTATCGCAAGAGCCGTGACAGCCATTGCAGGGCTTGATAGAGGCTCTGCATTCGCAGCAATCAAGGTGATTGCAGCAACCACGGTGATTTATGGCCGAACCCCCGCTGAAAGGCGTCCGCGTCGTCGAACTCGCCCGCATCCTTGCCGGGCCATGGGCCGGGCAATTGCTTGCCGATCTCGGCGCCGACGTGATCAAGGTCGAGAGCCCCGATGGTGGCGACGATACCCGCAAATGGGGTCCGCCCTTCGTCATGGGCAAGGATGGCGAGAACCTGTCGGCTGCCTATTACCATTCCTGTAATCGTGGCAAGCGCTCCATCGCCATCGACTTCTCGACGCCGGCGGGCGCCGAGACCGTCCGCCGGCTGGTCGCGACGTCGGATGTGCTGATCGAGAACTTCAAGCTCGGCGGCCTGAAGAAGTACGGCCTCGACTATGACAGTCTGCGCAAGATGAACCCCCGCCTCGTCTATTGTTCGATCACCGGCTTCGGCCAGGATGGCCCATACGCGCCACGCGCCGGCTACGACTTCATCATCCAGGCGATGGCCGGCATGATGTCGATCACCGGCGAGGTTGGCCGCGAGCCGCAAAAGGCCGGCGTCGCCATCTCGGACATCTTCACCGGCCTGTATTCGGTCATCGCCATCCAGGCTGCACTACGCCATGCCGAACAGACCGGCGAAGGCCAGCAGATCGACATGGCACTCTTCGACACCCAGATCTCGGCGCTCGGCAACCAGAACCTCAACTATCTCGTTTCCGGCAAGTCGCCGGTGCAGATGGGCAATGCGCATATGAACATCGCTCCTTACGAAGTGGTGCCGGTCAGGGATGGCCACATCATCCTGGCCGTCGGCAATGACGGCCAGTTCGCGAAATTCTGCGCTGCCGTCGGCTTGGACGATTTGCCAGTCGATCCAGACTTTGCGACAAATCCGGCCCGGGTCGCCAACCGGGTCAAGCTGCGCGAACGCATCATCGAGGCGCTGAAGGTTTTTGATCGCGATCCGCTGCTGGCAAAGCTGGAAGCGGCGAGCGTGCCGGCCAGCCCGATCAACACGATCGGCCAGATGTTCGCCGATCCGCAGACCATCGCCCGCGGCATGCGGCTCGATCTCGACGACGGCCACGGCAACCTTCTGCCTTCGGTGCGCGCGCCGATGGTCATGTCTGGCACGCCGCTCGTCTATGAACGTCCCTCGCCGCGCCTGGGCGAGCACACGCAAGAAATCCTTGCCGAACTGGAGAAGTCTGGACAATGAAGACCGGCGGACAACTGATCGTCGACGCGCTCGAAGCCAACGGCACCGACCGCATCTATTGCGTGCCGGGTGAATCCTATCTGGCGGTGCTCGATGCGCTGCACGATTCGGCGATCCGCACCATCGTCTGCCGCCAGGAAGGCGGTGCTGCGATGATGGCCGATTGTCACGGCCGCCTGACCGGCAAGCCCGGCATCTGCTTTGTCACCCGCGGCCCCGGCGCCACCAACGCCTCAGCCGGCATCCACATCGCCATGCAGGATTCCATACCCGTCATCCTGTTCATCGGCCAGGTCGCCAGCCATGCCAAGGAGCGCGAGGCCTTCCAGGAGGTGGATTACGTCAGGTTCTTCGGTGACATCGCCAAATGGGTGGTCGAGATCGACGAGGCGTCGCGCATCCCGGAATTCGTCACCCGCGCCTTCGCGGTGGCGACATCGGGCCGCCCTGGCCCGGTCGTCATCTCGCTGCCGGAAGACATGCTGACCAGCGTCGTCGAAGCGCCTATCGCGCTGGCCCACACACCGTTCGAAACGCGAGCCGGCGAAGCCGAACTCGACGCGCTGGAGAAATTGCTGGCCAACGCCAAGCGGCCATTCGTCATCCTCGGCGGTACGCGCTGGGATGCCGAGGCGGTTGCACAAATGCGCACGATCGCCGAGGCGTGGTCGCTGCCGGTCGGTTGTTCGTTCCGCCGCCAGATGCTGTTCGACCATCTGCATCCGAACTATGCCGGCGATGTCGGCATCGGCATCAATCCGAAGCTGGCGACAGCGATCAAGCAGGCCGACCTCGTGCTGCTGATCGGCGGCCGCATGGGCGAAATGCCGTCGTCCGACTACACTCTCTTGAAAAGCCCTTATCCGGACCAGGCGTTGGTCCATGTCCATGCCGACGCTGGCGAACTCGGCCGCGTCTACCGGCCGGCACTGGCGATCAACGCCTCGCCATCCGCCTTTGTCGAAGCCTTCGCCAAGCGTAAGCCGGCCTCGGAGCCGACCTGGGCATCCGAGACGCCAAAGCTGCATGCCGCCTATCTCGACTGGTCGACGCCGCCGGAGAGCGGCCCCGGCTCGGTCCAGATGGGGCCGATCATGAACTACCTGGAAAAGATGCTGCCCGATGACGCCATTCTCACCAATGGCGCCGGCAATTACGCCACCTGGGTGCATCGCTTCCATCGCTCCCGCCGCTTCGCCACGCAAGCAGCACCGACCTCAGGCTCGATGGGTTATGGCACGCCCGCTGCGGTCGCCGCCAAAGAGCTGTTTCCAGATCGAACCGTGGTCGCCTTCGCAGGCGACGGTTGCTTCCTGATGAACGGCCAGGAGTTCGCCACCGCTGTGCAGTATGACCTGCCGATCGTCGTCGTCGTCGTCAACAACGGCATCTATGGCACCATCCGCATGCATCAGGAGCGCGAATACCCCGGCCGCGTCATCGCCACTGATTTGAAGAACCCTGACTTCGCGGCCCTCGCCCGCGCCTATGGCGGCCATGGCGAAACGGTGGAGAAGACCGCGGAGTTCGCCCCGGCCTTCGAGCGTGCGCTCGCCAGCGGCAAGCCGGCGATCGTCGAAATCAGGCTCGATCCGGAGGCGATCACGCCGACCCGGACGATGAGCCAGATCCGCGACAAGGCGTGATTCACACAAAAGGGGCGGTCGCCCGCCCCTCTTTCGGAACAGCCTGTACCTACTTCGCCTTTTCGATCTGGCCGCGGATCTCACCGTCCTGGTTGGCTGATGTATGGATGTTGACGTAATATTTGCCTGCCTCCAGGTCAGCCGTCTGGGCATCCGTCAGCGTTTCAGATCCCCTGATCGGGCTCTTGAGCTTTTTGAATGGGATGACCGGGTCGGCGTTTGCACCCATCGCCGCCGGGCCGTGAATGTGCGCGCCCGTTGCTGGTCCGCTGAGGCCGGAATATTTGACGTTCCAGCTGAGCTTCTTCTTGGCCGTGTCGAACGTGAAAGTGGCCGTGCCCTTGCCCTTCGTGGTGACGGGCGGGTTTTGCTGGCCGCCGTCGAGCGTCGCCTTGAACTTTTCCGTGGCGGCCAGAGCCGGCGATGCGAACAGGAACGCGGTCGAAATGGCCAGCGCCGAAAGCGCCGGGAAGAAGGATAGGTTGCGCATGAAGCACCTCCGATTGGGATGTCGCATCCGTCGCGCCTCCCGGCGCGCGCATGCGGTAATGCAACGGCTGAGCAGCGAAATGTATCCCACCACACGCTTTTGTGATGGCTGATGAAGGAATCCGATCCTTGCCCTTCCCGGATTCCAGGGAATGACCCGTCAGACCGCCGCCAGCGCCTGCGTCAGGTCGGCGATCAGATCGTCCGGGTGCTCGACACCGATCGACAGCCTGACCGTGGTCTCAAGCACGCCGATGCGCTGGCGCACCTCGTAGGGAATTCCCGAATGGGTCATGGCCGCGGGGTGACTGGCCAAGGATTCCGTTCCGCCGAGGCTTACCGCCAGCTTGAAGATCTGCAATCCGTTGAGGAAGGCGAAGGCCGCCGTCTCCCCGCCCCTGATGTCGAAGGAGAAGGTCGAGCCGGCGCCACTGCATTGCGCCCTGTAGACGCGGCCCGCTGGCGTATCCTCGCCCAGGAACGGCAAATAATGTACCTTCTCGACCTTCGCATGATCGCGCAGGAATTCGGCGACCAGGCGCGCATTGTCGTTGGCCCGCTCCATTCGGATCGACAGCGTCTCCAGCGACCTGCCGAGCATCCAGCAGGAATGCGGGTCGAGCTGCGTGCCGATCGCGCCGCGAAGCGCCTTGATGGGCTTGGTGACCGCCTTGCTGCCCATGGCGGCGCCCGCGATGAGGTCGGAATGGCCGCCGACATATTTGGTCAGCGAATAGACGGAGACATCGGCGCCATGTTCGATCGGCCGCTGGAAAACCGGGCCGAGCAATGTGTTGTCGCAGACGACGATCGGCGTCGACCCTTGAGCCGCGCCAATCTCGTCGGCGATCGTCCGCATCAGGACGATGTCAACCAAGCTGTTGGTCGGATTTGACGGCGTCTCGACCAGGATGACCGATACGCGGCCTTTCGCGACGGCCGCGTCGGTAGCCGCGCGCACTGCCGTCTCGTCGACGCCGTCGGCGAAGCCGACAGCGCCGATGCCGAGACCTGAGAGCGTGCGCGTCAGAAGCGTCTCGGTGCCGCCATAGAGTGGCTGCGAATGCAGGATGACATCGCCCGGACGGGCATAGGCGAGCAGTGTGGTGGCGATCGCCGACATGCCTGACGAAAACAGGATGCAGGCATCCGTCCCCTCATAGATCGCCAGCCGGTCCTCGACGATCTCGCTGTTGGGATGGTTGAAGCGCGAATAGACCAGGCCGGACGCGGTACCGCTCGGCGGCTCCTTGCGGCCCGACGTGTAGTCGAAGAAGTCGCGTCCCTCTTCCGCCGACTTGAAGACGAAAGTCGAGGTCAGGAATACCGGTGGTTTGACCGCGCCCTCCGAAAGCTGCGGATCGAAGCCATAGCTCAGCATCAGCGTCTCCGGATGGAGCTTGTGGTTGCCGATATGGGTTTTCGATGGGCGTGGCGCGGTCATGATCTTTCCTGCCTTTTTCGAGGAGTGTCGCAGCAATTTATGCGATCCCGATCCGCCAGTCCTTGCTATTCTGCGGCTCGCATGGCTGCATTCCCGCAACAGATTGCCTGGAGAGACCGAAAGTGCAGCAGAAGATAGCTGATGATTTCGACCGCAAGATCCTGCGCGAGCTGCAGGCCGATGCCCGCATCACCAACAACGAGCTTGCCGAACGGATCGGCTTGTCGCCGTCGCCTTGCCTCCGGCGGGTGCGGCGGCTGGAGGAAACCGGCGTCATCAGGAGCTACACCACGTTGGTCGACCCCTCAGCCTTCGGCTGGAGCATGGTCGCCATCGCCACCATTCGGCTCAGCCGCCAGAACGAGGACGAGATCGTCATGTTCGAGGATGCGATCCGCGGCTGGGAAGAGGTCCTGGAATGCCACCTCGTCACCGGCTCGCGCGACTATGTGCTGAAGGTGGTGACCGGAAGCCTCGAGCAGTACGAGCGCTTCATCAAGGAAAAGATCGCGCGATTGAAATGCGTCGCCTCGATCGAGACCAGCTTCGTCATGAACACCATAAAAGAACCGCCTCTAGCACCAATGCATGTCGCGCAAAAGTGTGCAGCGGTTTTGGGATAACGACATGCATCAAAACAAAGAGATAGAGCGGTTCTACCGAACCGCTCTATCCAGAGGCGCCGTTCGAGATCGAGATGTTGCCAGCTAGGCTTACTTGACCGCCTTGTCGGTGATGGCGGTGGTGTAGGCGCCGGTCGGCTCCTTGGTGATGATCTTCTGGTCGAGCAGCGCCTTGGCGGTGCGCTCGTAGGTTGCCGGATCGAGCTTGCCGTCGGCATTGTCGATCAGCTTGGCGACTTCGCTCATCATCCGCTTCTGGTGGTTTTCGTCCTGGCCGCCGCCGTCCATGACGATGCTCGCGGCTTCGTCATTGTGGTCGATGGCGTATTTCCAGCCCTTCATCGAAGCGCGCACGAAACGCACCATCTTGTCCTCGAAGGCCGGATCCTTGAGCTTGTCTTCCGACGCATAAAGCCCGTCCTCGAGCAGGTCGTTGCCCATGGCCGAATAGTTGAACACGGTCAGCTGTTCGGGCTTGTAGCCGGCGTCGATCAGCTGCCAGTACTCGTTGTAGGTCATGACCGAGATGCAATCCGCCTGCTTCTGGATCAGCGGCTGCACGTCGAAGCTCTGCTTCAGGACAGTGACGCCGTCCGGACCGCCATCGGTCTTGAGGCCAAGCTTGTTCATCCAGGCGTAGAACGGATATTCGTTGCCGAAGAACCAGACGCCGAGCGTGTGGCCCTTGAAGTCGGCTTCGGTCTTGATCGGGCCGTCCTTGGGGCAGACCAGCTCCATGCCGGCCTTCTTGAACGGCTGGGCTATGTTGACCAGCGGCACACCCTTTTCGCGAGCAGCCAGCGCGCCGCCCATCCAGTCGACGATGACGTCGGCGCCGCCACCGGCGATCACCTGCTCGGGGGCAATATCGGGACCGCCCGGCTTGATGTCGACGTCGAGGCCCTCAGCCTCGTAGAAACCCTTGGCCTTGGCAACGTAGTAGCCGGCAAACTGGGCCTGCGTGACCCATTTCAGCTGCAAGGTCACCTTGTCGGCGGCCATTGCCTGGAAAGCGGCTAGCGACATCGCGCCGGCCAGAACTGGAATAACAAGTCTTTTCATGTTTTTACCCTCTGAAGTTAGCACCCTTAAACCCACCGCCCCTATCCACCACGGACAGAGGGATGCCAAAACGTGACGGCTCTTTCGACAAGAGCGACCACGCCATAAAAGACCGAACCCGCAAGTGCTGCAACTGCGATTTCGGCCCAGACCATGTCGATGTTCATCCGCCCGACCTCGGTCGAGATGCGGAAGCCCATGCCGACGACAGGCGTACCGAAGAACTCGGCGACGATGGCGCCGATCAGCGCCAGCGTCGAGTTGATCTTCAGCGCGTTGAAGATGAAGGGCGCTGCTGCCGGCAGCCTGAGTTTCAACAACGTCTGCCAGTAGCCCGAAGCATAGGTGCGCATCAGGTCGCGCTCCATATGGCCCGAGGCGGCGAGACCGGCGACCGTGTTCACCAGCATCGGGAAGAAGGTCATGATGATAACCACCGCCGCCTTGGACTGCCAGTCGAAGCCGAACCACATGACCATGATCGGTGCGACGCCAATGATCGGCAGCGCCGAGACCATGTTGCCGATCGGCAGCAGCCCGCGCCGTAGGAACGGCACACGGTCGGCGAGCACCGCGGCGATGAAGCCGGCGCCACTGCCCACGACATAGCCGAAGACAACCGCCTTGAAGATGGTTTGACGGACGTCGGCGCCGAGCACAGGCAGCGAACCGGCGATGCGCACGCCGATGGCGCTAGGCGGCGGCAACAGGATGAAGGGGATGCCCGCGCCTCGCGTCACCGCTTCCCAGATGATCAGGATCCAGGCGCCGAAGATGGCTGGGATGATCAGGCGCAACCCCGTCCGAGCCCAACTGGCGAAAGGACGTAATGACGACAGCACCGCCACGCAGCGCCAGCCAAGCAGCCATGCGGCCGCGAGCAGCAGGAAATACGGCGCCAGTGCGGTGCCCTCAAAACCGGTAATGCCCGATATCAGCAGCCAGGCGATCAGGTGAGCGCCGACAAAGAGCACCATCGCTTCAGCAAGGGGCGGAATCCTGATCATCGAGACCAGCGCTGCCAGCATGGCCAAGCCGAACATCAGGCTTTTGGTTCCGAGATAGGGATAGTTGATGCTGACCGTTGGGTCCGTAAGCGCCGCCGCTTCCGGCTTCGACATCGCGCCGAGCGCCACCGCGATCAGGCACAGCACGATGGCCAGCCCAGCTTGCCAGGAAGGTTTCAGCCAGTTCATGCCGGCCTCCCGCCCATGGCACGGTCGACGATGCGCCCGGCAATGCCAACCACCATGACCAGGAGTGCGGCCACCACCGAACCGGCGACCAGTGCCGACCAGATGTCGATGGACTGGCTATAATAGGCGCCGGCCAACAGCTTGGCGCCGATGCCGGCGACAGCGCCGGTCGGCAGTTCGCCGACGATGGCGCCAACGAGGCTGGCCGCCACCGCCACCTTCATCGAGGTAAACAGGAACGGCACGGAGGCTGGCACGCGCAATTTCCAGAAGGTCTGCGCACGGCTGGCATTGTAGGTGTGCATAAGGTCAAGATGCATGATCTCAGGCGAGCGCAGCCCTTTCACCATGCCCACCGTCACCGGGAAGAACGACAGATAGGTCGAGATCATCGCCTTCGGCACCAGCCCGGTGATGCCGATTGCCGCCAGCACGACGATGATCATCGGCGCCACCGCCAGGATGGGAATGGTCTGCGAAGCGATGATCCACGGCATCAGGCTGCGGTCGAGCGTCGCCACATGCACGATGCCGACAGCGATGATGATGCCCAGCGCCGTGCCGAAAGCAAAGCCGAGCAGCGTGGACGACAGCGTCACCCAGGCATTGTAGACGAGGCTGCGACTGGAGGTGACGGGCCGCAGGAACGTGTTTTCGAAAAAATTCACCGCCACCTGATGCGGCGCCGGCAGCGTCGGCTTCGGCTGCGCCAACGTGTTGGCGATGAACTCGCTCAAGGCAGGTGATTCACCGGCGCGGCGGTCGAGATCGCGCTGGAACGGTGTGTTGAGGATGACGGCGAAAACATACCAGAGGACGACGACGCCAGCGAGGATCGAGGTCACGGGAATGAGCTTGTCGCGGAAGGTGTCCATCTAGCGAACCTCGCCAGGTACGCGCCCTCCTCTCCCCGACGGGGAGAGGGTGGCCGGAGCGAAGCGGAGGTCGGGTGAGGGGGTAGAAATCTTTCCGTCCAGGCAAGCCAAGATCGTATCCAGGACCGCTCGACGTTCGGCCAAAACCTCATGGTTCCAGAACCGGAGAACCGAATAACCATGGCCATTCAGCCAAGCTGTTCTGGCCGGATCGGTTGGTGAATCCGCGTGTTGGCTGCCGTCGAGTTCGACAATCAGGCCCATCTCACGGCAAACAAAATCAGCGATGAATGGCCCAAGCGGCACCTGCCTCACAAATTTGTAGCCGTTGAGGTGACGGCCCCTCAGTTCTCCCCAAAGCCTGTACTCGGCTTCGGTCTCGTCAAACCGCAGCTTTCGGGCGCGCTCGGTTGCCCCGACCTTTCTTTTGGTCGGATCTGTCGGCGCCGCCCCCTCACCCGACCTCCGCTTCGCTCCGGCCACCCTCTCCCCGTTGGGGAGAGGAGGAACCTCATCGTTCGCGCCCTCAATCATCATAACTATGCCCTGCCCGCAACCCGTCGCGCACCCGCGCGGCGATCGCCAGAAACTCCGGCGTCTCGCGAATGTCGAGCGGCCGCTGTTTCGGCAGCGTCGACTCGATGACATCGCTGACGCGGCCGGGACGCGGCGACATGACGACGATGCGCGTCGATAGATAGACGGCTTCGGGAATGGAGTGGGTGACGAAGCAGATCGTCTTGTTGGTCCGCCCCCACAATTCCAGCAATTGCTCATTGAGGTGGTCGCGCACGATCTCGTCCAGAGCTCCGAACGGCTCGTCCATAAGCAGCAGGTCGGCATCGAAGGCCAGCGCGCGGGCGATCGAGGCGCGCTGCTGCATGCCGCCCGAGAGCTGCCAGGGATATTTCTTCTCGAATCCCGAGAGGTTGACGAGATCGAGCGTGCGCTTGATCCGTTCCGCCTGCTCCGCCTTGGACAGGCCCATGATCTCCAGTGGCAGCCCGACATTGCGCTCGATGGTGCGCCAGGCAAACAGCGCCGCCGCCTGGAAGACATAGCCATAGGCGCGTTTCTCGCGTGCCTGTTCTGCTGTCATGCCGTTGACCGAAATCGTCCCCGAGGTCGGCTTCTCCAGATCGGCGATGACGCGCAGCAGCGTGGTCTTGCCGCAGCCCGAGGGCCCGATGAAGGAGACGAACTCTCCCTTGCCGATGGTGAGATCGACATTGGACAGCGCCTGCACCGGCCCGTCACTGGTCTGGAAGGTCAGCCCAAGTTTGCTTGCCGCGACGACGGCTGGCGAAGTCCCTGTCATCGGCTGCCGCCCGCCTGGTCCCGTCCCCGCAGCGCCGGCTGGAATCCGATTGCTTTTATTGCGATGTTGTTTTCCACTCGCCCTGTCCCATTGGTCTTGTCCCACACTCAATCGACGCCCGGAGTTTCCCGATGTCGCCCAAACCCACTTGTCATCTTATCCGCCCTGAAAGCACTTATGAAGGCAAGCAGGGATTGACCTATTTCGCCGGCATCGCCGCCGAAACCGTCGGCGCCTCCGGCATCTGCATGCACGTCCTCACCATGCCACCCGGCGCCCGCGCCAAGGCGCACATGCATGAGAGCCATGAAACGGCGATCTATGTCCTCTCCGGCGAAGTCCATACCTGGTATGGCGACCGGCTTGAGCATCATATCGTCGTCAAGGCTGGCGACCTTTTCTACATTCCCGCCGGCGTGCCGCATTTGCCGGCCAATCTGAGCGGCGCCCCGTCTTCGGCCGTCATTGCCCGCACCGATCCCAACGAACAGGAAAGCGTCGTCCTGTTGCCGGAACTGGATGCGCTGGTCGCCTGAATCCGACGGCATCGATAGGAACTTGCGCGTCATCGGCACCGGGAAACTTCCCCGTACACAGTGCCATCCTCATCCGCGATCACCAGCTTCTTGGCGTTCTTGGGACTGCGCTTGATGGTGAACTGTATCGGCGACTGACCATCCCCGCCGTCTGCCTCGCACATTGACTTTACCACCAGCGAACCGTCAGCCTGCGTCTTCTTGTCGGTAAAGGTGCAGGCGTTGGTCGCGGTAATGAATTCCGTAGCGTTCAGCAGCAGCATGTCTTCCGCATAGACTTTCTGGCCGTTCTTGTTGATGCAACCGGACTTGTTGCCATAGGGCTTGGACAGATCGATGCCCGCCGCCGAAACTTGCCCCGCAGCCAGCACGAGAACCATCGCGACAGATAGACCAAAACCACGCATGCTCACCCCCAAAACGTCACGAACATGATTGCAGCGGCCCCATTTCCTCAAGGCCGGGGATGGTGACAAAGAAACCATCCTCTCCCTTGTTGGTGACCACGACGGTTTCGACGGTCCTTCCTGCCTCGCCTTCGGCAGAACAGGTCGAAATCAGTGATTGTTCACCCAGCACCGGCTTCAATTGATGCGCGAACCGGCAGCCGCTGCCATAGGTCTCGATGCCTTCGGCGGTCAGGACGATATAAGCGTCACTGTCCTGATAGCCGACCTTGAGGCCGGCACACCCGACATCATTGCCCCAGGAGCCGGCCAGCACGCCGCCTGCTGCCGGGCCGGAGACAATTGCCGCCAGGACCAACGAAAAAAGCGCGGCCGAACGCGCCAAGCTCAAACTCCGGTCGCCGGGATACCGGTGCGTTCCACCTTGCGCGGCGCGGAAATCTCTTTCCACGTCGACAGCGCCCGGTTGACCGCCGCATTCGGCTCGCGAGCGACGAACTCGCCATGGCCGGGCTTGGCCTTGACCTCGGCCTCCTGGATCGACAATTCGCCGCGGGAGAAGACGAAGCGCGGCAGGCCAGTCACCTCGAACCCTTCGAAGACGTTGTAGTCGATCACCGACTGCTGCTTTTTCGACGTGATCTTCTTCTTGGCGCCGGGATCCCAGACGACGATGTCGGCATCGGCGCCTTCGACGATGGCACCCTTTTTCGGATACATGTTGAGAATCTTGGCGATGTTGGTCGAGGTCACCGCGACGAACTCGTTCATCGTCAGCCGGCCGGTGTTGACGCCGGTGGTCCATAGAACCGGCATCCGGTCTTCCAACCCGCCGGTGCCGTTCGGGATCTTGGTGAAATCACCGACGCCGTTGCGCTTCTGCTTGGTGGTGAAGGCACAGTGGTCGGTCGCCACCACCTGCAGCGAGCCCGCCTGCAGGCCGGCCCAGAGCGAGTCTTGGTGGAGCTTATTGCGGAAGGGCGGACTCATCACGCGGCGCGCCGCATGGTCCCAGTCCTTGTCGAAATATTCACTCTCGTCGAGTGTCAGATGCTGGATCAGCGGCTCGCCGAACACCCGCATGCCCTTCTGCCGCGCCCGGCGGATCGCTTCGTGGCTCTGCTCGCAGGAGACATGCACGACATAGAGCGGCACGCCCGCCATATCGGCGATCATGATGGCGCGGTTGGTCGCCTCGCCCTCGACTTCCGGCGGCCGCGAATAGGCGTGCCCCTCGGGACCATTATTGCCGGCGGCAAGCAGCTTCTGCGACAGGGCGGCAACCACGTCGCCGTTCTCGGCATGCACCAACGGCAGCGCGCCAAGGTCGGCGCAGCGCTGGAACGACGCATACATCTCGTCGTCGTCGACCATCAGCGCGCCCTTGTAGGCCATGAAGTGCTTGAACGAGGTGATGCCCTTGTCGACGACGGTGGCCATCTCGTCGAACACCTGCTTGCCCCACCAGGTGATCGCCATGTGGAAGGAGTAGTCGCAGGATGCCTTCGAGGTCTTGTTGTCCCACATCTGCAACGCTTCGAGCAGCGACTGCTTCGGCGCCGGCAGGCAGAAATCGACCACCATCGTCGTGCCACCGGCAAGGGCTGCCCGCGTGCCGGATTCGAAATCGTCGGCCGAATAGGTGCCCATGAACGGCATTTCGAGATGGGTGTGCGGGTCGATGCCGCCCGGCATGACGTAGCAGCCGGTGGCGTCGAACTCGTGGTCGCCATGCAGTCCCGCGCCGATGGCGACGATCTTGCCGTGGCTGAACAGCACATCGGCCTTCCACGTGCGGTCGGCGGTGACGATCGTGCCGTTCTTGATGACTTTGGTCATTTTCGTGTTCCCTTGTTCTCTTCGCGCTTCTTTGCGAGCGGCGTTTGGAAAGTAGTTTCTAAGCTCACTCCACGATGACAGCCGTCTCCACCACTGCATGGAACAAAACGTCGGCGCCGGCGCTGGCCCATTCCTTGGTGATCTCCTCGGCCTCATTGTGGCTGAGACCATCGACGCAAGGGCACATCACCATTGCCGTCGGCGCAACGCGGTTGATCCAGCAGGCGTCATGGCCGGCGCCGGAGACGATGTTGCGGTGGGAATAGCCTAGGCGTTCGGCGGCATCGCGGATCGCCTTGACGCAACCGGCGTCAAAGGTGACCGGATCGAAAGCGCCGACCTGTTCGATCTCGTAGCGGATGTCGAGCGCCTCGCAGATCGTGTCGATGCCTTCGCGGATGCGGCCGTCCATGGCGTCCAGCACTTCCTTCTCGGGCGAGCGGATATCGATGGTGAAGACGGTGCGGCCGGCGATGATGTTGCGCGAGTTGGGATAGACCTCCATGTGGCCGACCGCGCCGACGGCGTCGGGCTGGTAGTCCATGGCGATCTCGTGCACCAACTCGATCACCCGTGCCATGCCAAGCCCGGCGTTGCGGCGCTTTGGCATCGGCGTCGAGCCGGTATGCGCTTCCTTGCCGGTCAGCGTCACCTGCAGCCATTTCAGGCCCTGGCCGTGGGTGACGACACCGATGTCAATGCCCTCGTCCTCAAGGATCGGTCCTTGCTCGATATGCAGTTCGAAGAAAGCGTGGATCTTGCGGTCACCGACCTTCTCGGTGCCCTTCCAGCCGATGCGTTCGAGCTCCTCGCCGAATTTTTTCCCCTGCTGGTCGGTGTGCCCGTAGACATCGGCCTGGTCGAGCACGCCGGCGAACACGCCGGACGCCATCATCGCCGGCGCGAAGCGCGCGCCCTCCTCGTTCGTCCAGTTGGTGACGACGATCGGATGTTTGGTCTTGATGCCGAGATCATTGAGCGAGCGCACCACTTCAAGTCCGCCCAGCACGCCGAGCACGCCGTCATATTTGCCGCCGGTCGGCTGCGTATCGAGATGGCTGCCGACATAGACTGGCGGCAGGCTGGGATCGGTGCCTTCTCGGCGGGCAAACATCGTGCCCATCTCGTCGACGCCCATTTCGAGCCCGGCCGCATCGCACCAGCGCTTGAACAGATGCCGGCCCTCGCCGTCCTCGTCGGTCACGGTCTGGCGATTGTTGCCGCCGGCAATGCCGGGGCCGATCTTCGCCATCTCCATGATGGAATCCCACAAACGATCTGAATTGATTCGCAGATTCTCGCCGGGTGCGGCCATTTTTCTAAAACCTTATCGATTGCGGTTCGCCGGCGTCCCCCTCCCCCTCGAGGGGAGGGTGGCCGCGAAGCGGTCGGGTGGGGTCGGCTGACATATGCTCAACCTTCCCCTTGACCACCTGCGCGACATGCCACGCGCTATTTATGACATCGGGCTCGTCAACGCGAAAGACGTCGAACCCGAGCGAGCGGAGATAGGCATCGCGGATGGCATCGTGCCGTTTACCCCTCTCGTGTTCGTGCAGATCACCATCGACCTCTAAGACCAGCTTTACGGCGAGGCACGCGAAGTCGACGATATAAGGCCCGATCGGGCACTGGCGGCGGAACTTGATGCCCGCCGACTTCAGCTCCCGCAGTTCATACCACAGCAGGGATTCGCCCTTGGTCGCGTGAACTCGAAGCGCGCGCACCTTCTGGCGCATTTCGAAACTCACGCGGGTACGGGGCATCAGGAGCGACCTCGCAGCAAAAGATCAGGTCGGCGCACTGCCGCACCGACCCCACCCGACCGCTTCGCGGCCACCCTCCCCTCGAGGGGGAGGGATATCCGCGTCCAGTTCTTCAATCGATCGCCCTCAGCACTTCCCGGACATGGTCGATCAACTCGTTGATCTGGCCCTTGGTGATGATCAGCGGCGGCGACAGCGCGATGATGTCGCCGGTGGTGCGGATCAGCGCGCCGCGCTCGAACGCCTTGACGAAGGCGGAGAAGGCCCGTTTGGTCGGCTGGCCGGCGATCGGCGCCAGCTCGATCGCTCCGATCAGGCCGATGTTCCTGATGTCGATGACGTTCGGCTCGCCCTTCAGTGAATGCAGTGCGTCTTCCCAGTACGGCGCCAGCTCCTCGCCGCGGGTGAGCAGGCCCTCTTCCTTGTAGGTGTCGAGCGTGCCGAGTGCTGCTGCGCAGGCGATCGGGTTGCCCGAATAAGTGTAGCCGTGGAAGAACTCGATCATGTGCTCGGGGCCGGTCATGAAGGCGTCGTGGATTTCCTTCTTCACGAACACCGCTCCCATCGGGATGACGCCGTTGGAGACGCCCTTGGCGGTGGTCATGATGTCGGGCGTGACGCCGAAGTAATCGGCGGCGAACGGCGTGCCGAGACGGCCGAAACCGGTGATGACCTCATCGAAGATCAACAGGATGCCGTGCTTGGTGCAGATCTCGCGCAGCTTCTGCAGATAGCCCTTCGGCGGCAGGATGACGCCGGTGGAACCGGCGACCGGCTCCACGATGACGGCGGCGATGGTCGAGGCGTCATGCAGGGCGACAATGCGCTCCAGTTCGTTGGCGAGTTCCGCGCCATGTTCCGGCACGCCCTTGGTGAAGGCGTTCTTTTCCGGCAGATGCGTGTGCGGCATATGGTCGACGCCGCCGAGCAGCGTGCCGAACATCTTGCGGTTGGTGACGATGCCGCCGACCGAGATGCCGCCGAAATTGACGCCGTGATAGCCGCGCTCGCGGCCGATCAGGCGCGTGCGCGAGCCCTCGCCCCTGGCGCGGTGATAGGCGATCGCCATCTTGAGCGCGGTTTCGACCGATTCCGAACCGGAATTGGTGAAGAAGACATGATCCATGCCCTTGGGCGCGAGGTCGACCAAGCGGTTGGCCAGTTCGAAGACGATCGGGTGGCCCATCTGGAAGGCGGGCGCATAGTCGAGTTCGGCGGCCTGATGCTGGATCGCCTCGGTGATCTTCGGCCGGCAGTGGCCGGCGTTGACGCACCACAGGCCGGCGGTGCCGTCGAGCACCTTGCGGCCGTCGCTGGTCGTGTAATGCATGTCCTTGGCGGACACCATCATGCGCGGCGCCTGCTTGAACTGCCGGTTTGCCGTGAACGGCATCCAAAATGCGCTGAGATCGTTCGGCGTGACTTTCAGCCGGTTGGACATGACCAAGACTTCCCCTTGTAACCTGTTTCGGTGCGCCCAACGCTTGGTCTTTGCCGCGTTTTCATGCTACGCAAATTTTGACCGATTGGACAAACGTTAGCACCGCCCTGCCGGCGGTCAAGGGATTACTAGCGGAAATGCAGCACCTGAAGTGCGTTCCACAGGCTAGGGAAAAACTGGTCCAGAGAATTGGTCCAGATGACCCTCAACACGAGGGCTTGCAAGGGTGACCACCGGGACGGACGCCCCTCGCCGGACCCGCATCCAGCAGGAAAAGCGGGAACTCATCCTGGAGGCGGCGCTCGAGGTGTTCTCCACCAACGGTTTCCGTGGTTCGACCATCGACCAGATCGCCGAAGCCGCCGGCATGTCGAAGCCGAACCTGCTCTATTATTTTCGCCGCAAGGAAGACATCCACGAGACGCTGATGCAGCGCCTTCTCGACACCTGGCTGGCGCCGCTGCGCGAGTTGGACGACATTGGCGATCCGCTGACCGAACTGCGCAGCTATATCAGACGCAAGCTGGAGATGGCGCGCGACTTCCCGCGCGAGAGCCGGCTGTTCGCCAACGAGATCCTGCAAGGCGCGCCGCGCATCATGCCGCTGCTGGCCGGCGAGTTGAAAACGCTGGTCGACGAGAAGGCCGTCGTCATCAAGGGCTGGATGCGTGCCGGCAAGATCGCCCGCACCGACCCCTGGCACCTGATCTTCTCGATCTGGGCAACGACGCAGCACTATGCCGATTTCGACGTCCAGGTCCGCGCCGTGCTCGGGCCGAACCGCGGCGGCGACGGCCGCTTCGAGGACGCGGCGAGATTTCTCGAGCAGTTGTTCCTCGACGGGCTCAAGCCGAAGGGCTGAAGCCTCAGGCGCTGCGACGTTCGGCCGGAAGCGCGTCCAGCAATGTCTGCAGCTTGGCGACGGAGTTTTGCTCGGCAAGCGGCGTGTAGACGATCAGCTTCATGTCTGAGCCGTCGCCGATCGACAAGCTCATATGCTCGAAGGTCATGGCGCCCGCGCTCGGGTGCCGGACGTGCTTCACACCCGACAGTCGGTGCGCGACGTCGCGCTGCGGCCACCAGCTGCGAAACTCGGGGCTAGAGCGCGTCATCAACTCGATCAGCCGCTCGAAATCCGGGTCGCCGACATATCTGGCGCTTGCGGCCCGAAACGAGGCAAGCACGGTGCGCGCCAATTGCTCCCAGTCGACCAGCAGGCGCCGGTGGTGCGGGTTGGTGAACACCATGTGGACGATGTTGCGGGCGTCACCTTCCAGCAGGCCATAATCGCCGAACACCGCGACCGCCGCCGGGTTCCAGGCCAGCACGTCCCAGCGCCGCCCGACAACATAGGCCGGCTGCAGCACCAGGCTTTGCAGCATATGCAGCAACGGACCGTCGACCTTTTCCGGCGCTACGGCACGGCGCTCCGGCTGCTGGCGGTCGGCAAGGATGAACAAATGCTGTTTTTCGGCGGCGTCGAGGCGCAACGCTTCGGCGAGCGCGGTCAGCACCTCGACCGACGGCCTGACCTCACGCCCTTGCTCCAGCCATGTGTACCAGGTGGTGCCGACGCCGGCGATCATCGCCACTTCCTCTCGGCGCAAGCCCGGCGTGCGCCGCCTGAGACCGGCGGCAATGCCTGTGGCTGACGGGGTCAGCCTTTCGCGGCGCGAGCGCAGGAAGGCGCCAAGCTCGCGCCGGCGGCTGTCTTCAGCCGAGTGAGTAGGGGTCGGGCGGGGTTGGGACTCCATGCGCCTAATATAGCAGTATTGATACCAGGATAAAGTTTGAACTGTTTGGCTCGCGCCAACTGCCCCATCTTCCACTCAGAGCAACAGAACGGAGGCTCTGAACATGGACCCGAAAGACAAGACAATCCTCGTCACCGGCTCAACCGACGGCGTCGGCCGCGTCGTCGCGCAACGGCTCGGCGCCGCGGGCGCCCGCGTGCTGGTACATGGCCGCGATGCAACGCGCGGCAAGGCTGTTATCACTGAAATTGAAGCCACCGGCGGCAAGGCCGAGCTTCTGGTCGCCGACCTGTCGTCATTGGCCGAGGTCCGCCGTCTCGCTGAGGCCGTGCGCGCCGGAACGGACCGGCTCGACATCCTCATCAACAATGCCGGTGTCGGCACCGCGGGGCAAGGCGCCAAGCGCCAGGTCAGCGCCGATGGCTACGAACTGCGCTTCGCCGTCAATTATCTCGCTGGTTTTCTGCTGACGTCGGAGCTTCTGCCGTTGCTGAAGGCCAGTGCTCCGGCGCGCATCGTCAATGTCGCCTCGGCGGGGCAGCAGGCGATCGACTTCGGCGATGTCATGCTGACCCGCTCGTATGACGGCGTGCGCGCCTATTGCCAGAGCAAGCTGGCGCAGATCCTGTTCACCATCGACCTTGCGGAGCAGCTAAAGGGTACCGGCGTCATCGTCAATGCGCTGCATCCGGCGAGTTACATGAACACCACCATGGTTCGGCAGGCGGGTGTCACGCCTTGGAACTCGGTCGAGACCGGGGCTGACGCTATCCTCAATCTCGCCACGTCGCCAGCGCTCGACGGAAAAAGCGGCCTTTATTTCGACGGCCTTCGCGAATCCCGCGCCGATGCCCAAGCTTACGACGCCAGGGCAAGGCAACAATTGCGCAGTTTGAGCCTCGATCTTGTCGGCCCCGCCTCCCCCACATCGAAGGAACAGCATTCATGACCAAGGCAACCCAACATGCCGTCATCATCGGCGGCTCGTCCGGCATCGGCCTGGCGACGGCGCGAAAACTGCTCGGCCCGGGCATGAAGGTAACCATCACCGGGCGCAACGAGGAGAAGCTGAAGAGCGCATGGAAAAGCCTTGGCGGCGCTGCCGACAAGGCGGTTTTCGATGCCGCGAACCGGGCCGAGGTCAGCGGCTTCTTCGAACGCCTCGGCCCGTTCGATCATCTCGTGTTGGCGGCGAGCGGCGGCAAGGGCCTTGGCCCCTTCCCGACGCTCGACCTGACCGACATCGGCAGCGGCGTCGACGAGAAAGTCCGCCCGCAACTGTCCTGCCTGCAGGCGGCCTTGCCGACACTCAGCAAGAGCGGATCGGTCACCTTCATCTCGGCCGTCTCGGCTCAGCTCGCCATGCCGGGCGTCGCCGGCATCGCCGCCATCAACGGCATGCTGTTGACCGTGGTGCCGATCCTGGCGGTGGAGCTGAAGCCCTTGCGCGTCAATGTCGTTGCGCCCGGCGTCATCGACACGCCGTGGTGGGATTTTCTGCCCGAGGAGCAGAGGCAGGCGCTCTTTGCCGATTATGCCGGCAAGACCCCAGTCGGCCGCGTTGGCCGCGCCGAGGACGTCGCGGAGGCAATAGCCTTTCTCGTATCCAACGGCTTCATGACCGGCCAGGTGCTGACGTGCGATGGCGGCCTGCGGTATGCAGCTTAACGGGGTGCTCCGGAATGTGGGAATAATCAGGCGTGTCGGCCCCATACATCTTGTTGTCGATCGCTTCTTGCCATCTGGAGTCGGCATCGGACGGTGAGACGCCGCGGGTCCCATGGGAGCGGGAATGAAGCCAATTCGGCGTGATTTCTCGAATCAATTGTGCAAGGCGTCCCATCGAAACCGTTCCTTCCTTTTCCGCACGCGCGATCGCGGTTGCGCCGCCAGACCTAAAGTTGACCTCTCAGCCAGGCGAGCGTCTCGGCAACGCCGGCAAGGCCGTACTGCGCGGTGGTATATTCTGGTGGTTTGACCCGTATCGATATGCCGCCGGCATCGTTGACGGTTTCGAAGCCGTTTTCGTCCGACGTGTCGTCGCCCAGGAAGACTGGGCGCCGGCCGGTGAATGGCGCGATGTCCATGAAACGCCGGATCGCGGCGCCCTTGGCCGCCTCGAGCGGCAGCAACTCGACACCGGCATTGCCGGCAACCACCCGGTAGCCCTTGGGCAGCACGGCCAGCGCTTGCTCGACAAGCTGCGTCGCGCGAGGGAGCAGGTGCGGGGCGGCGCGCGTGTGGATGGCCAGCACCCGGCCTTTGCGCTCGATATACGCCCCACGACCGAGCTCGGCCTCGATCTCGTCGGCAAGAGCCGCAATATCCGACGGCTCATCCGCGATTTCGACGTCGTCGCCCGGCAGGAGCCTGTGTTCCAGGCCATAAAGCCCGGCCGCGCGCAGCTTCAAAGGCTGAAACAACTGGTCCACGGCCGCAACCGAGCGGCCTGTGATGAAGGCCAATGCGCCGTTCAACTTGTGATCCAGGCCTTGCAGCAAAGCGCGAAGCTCGGCGCTGACCGAGACGGCGTCCGGATGTTCCGCATGCTCCAGCAGGGTGCCGTCGATGTCGAGGAACAACGCCCAATCGCCGGTCAGCAAGGCCTGCGGCTTTTGCAGGGTTTTGCTCGCAACCTTTTGCAGGATTTCACTCATGACAGCGCCACCCGTTTCCGCTCGAACATGGACACGACATTGTCGATGCCCGGCGGCCGGTCGCCAGCACCGGTTACGCGATCGAGGTCACCGCGCTTGCGCAAGCGTGCCGCGTCCAGAAGCATGCTGCCGGCCCAGCGATAGACATTGTTGTCGCGAACCATCTGCCGCATGGGCCGCATGCGCTCGCGCTGTTCGTCTGGCGTCATGTTCAGCGCCTGCAGCAGCGCTTCGCTCATCATGGCCGCGTCGTAGGGGTTGACGATCAGCGCCTCCAGCAATTCGCGCGAAGCACCGGCGAATGTGCTGAGCATCAAGACGCCCTGTTCGTCGTCGCGCGCCGTGACGAATTCCTTTGCGACCAGGTTCATGCCGTCATGCAGGCTGGTGACCATGCATATGTCAGCGGCCCGATAGATCTCATAGACCTGTTCCTGCGAATGATGTTCAGCCACCATGATCACCGGCTTGTAGCCCTCGCTGCCGTAACGCTGGTTGAGCTCTTCTGCATAGCGATGGCATTCGTCGTGGAGCAGCTTGTAGGCCGGGAGCGTGCCACGGCTGGGGGCCGCGATCTGCAGGAAGACCAGTTTTCCGATCCACTCAGGGTATCGCTTGAACAATTCGTCCAGCGCATGAAACCGATCCAGAATGCCCTTGGTGTAGTCGAGACGTTCGACCCCGACGGCCAGCTTCACATCCGCCGTAAGTCCGAACCTATTCCGCAGGCGGGCGCGGCAGTCATCGGCATCAGGCAGTTTTGCCAGCAGGTCCGCCGGCCATTCTATCGAGATCGGATAGGCGTGCACCAGCGTCGTCTGCCCACCATAGGAGATGGCCGCATCCGCCCGCTCGATACGGCTTTCCAGGAAGCGATCGACGCTCTCGGTGAAATTGTTGGCATGGAACTGGGTATGGAAGCCGATGATCGAACTGCCGAGCAGCCCTTCGAGGATGCGTTCGCGCCATGGGCAAATGCTGTAAACCTCCGAATTCGGCCATGGGATGTGCCAGAAGGTGATGACGATCGCCTCGGGCAGGCGCTCTCGGATCATGCGCGGCAGCAGCGCGAAATGGTAGTCCTGGACCAGCACGATCGGCCGCTCGTTACGCGCCTCGGCCACCACCGTGTCGGCGAACTTCCGGTTGACGGCTTGATAGGCTTCCCAATCCGAGGCGCGAAAGATCGGCCGGGTGAAGGCGATGTGGCAAAGCGGCCAGAGGCCCTCATTGGCGAAGCCGAGATAGTAGCTCTGATATTCTTCCTCCGTCAGCCAGACCCGGCGCAGGGTATAGGACGGATTGCCGGGCGGCACCTGCACGCGGTCGTTGTCGTCGACCATGAGACGGTCCGCCGTTCCGCCGCCATAGGCGATCCAGGTGCCGCCACAGGCGCGGGTAATCGGCTCGAGCGCAGACACCAGCCCGCTGGCCGGCACCAGTAATTCGACGTCATCATTCTTGCTGTTGTGGATATAGGGTTCGCGGTTGGACACCACGATAACCTGCGCCCCCGGCAGGTCGTCGGCCAGAATCTTGCGCAATGTTTCAGGCGACCATGTCACCAGCGCCGCATCGGCCGATTGGCCATTCTTTTCGAACTCGCGTATCACCTTGCGCGCCGCTTCCGCGGCTACGTCTTCGCCGGCGATATGTGCAACCGTCGGAGGGCGACTGCGGCGCTGACGCGATATGGAGACGAAGACGGCGAAAGCGGAAAAACCGAGGCTCGCAAAGATCAGAACCCAGAGCAGGTCCGCACCGTAATTTGTCATTGGAATATCAACTCACCTCCGGCCGTTCGGCCGCCGTCTTGTTCGTGTTCCCGATTTAAGACTACCCGCGGGATAGGGCCGCCGTTCGGGCCTGTGCTTTTTGCAACGCAGAAAGCCGGGATCGGTTCCGCCCAATTTGGTTCATGTTCTGACGACGAGCGGCACCAGCCCTTCATGGCGGTCCGCGAGGAACGCGACTACCCGATCGCCGACGCGTTGGAAGGTAAGATCGACCACCCTTTCGCCGACGCCTAGGTGGCGAAGCGTGAGCGTGTCGATGCCTATCGGCAGCCTGGGACGGGTAACGCGGATTTCACCATCCCAGCCGTCGATTTCCAGGCCAAGGCAGGCCTGCATCAGCATGAAGGCGGAACCCGCCGACCACGCTTGCGGCAGGCAGGCTACGGGATAGGCGATCGGTGCTTCGCCCGGCGCTCGGGTAAAACCGCAGAACAGTTCCGGCAACCGCATGTTGAAATGGACCGCGGATTCGAACGTGCCGCTCAACAGGCGAACCACGCTTTCACGCTCGCCGTAGCGCGCCAGGCCGGTACCGCACATAGCGGTGTCATGCGGCCAGATCGAGCCATTGTGATACGACATTGGGTTGAAGAACACGGCATCGTCGGCAAGCGTCCTCAACCCCCAGCCGGAATGGAAGGAGGCGGAAAGAAGCTGATCGGCGACCATCCGCGCCCGCTCCGGCTCAGGCAGTCCGACAAAGAGGAGGTGGCCCGCATTCGAGGTCCGCACCTTGCAGGGCTCCCCTGCTCCATCGATCGCCAACGCATAAAAGCCCAGATCGTCGACCCAGAAATCGCGTTCCACTGCTGCCCGCATGGCCTCCGCGCGGTCATCCCAGTGATCGGCCCTCTCGTCCTCGCCGCGGCGACGGGCAAGTGCGGCCAGCCCCCGGAAGGCGGCAAAGACATAGCCTTGAACCTCGACCAGCGCGATCGGACCCTTGGGGATGCGGCCATCGGCGTGAAAGATGGAATCGAAGCTGTCCTTCCATCCCTGGTTGGCGAGGCCGGACTCGGCGGCCCGCTGGTAGGTGACGAATCCGGTCTCGCGGCCCGCCTCCTCCGTCCATTCTGCCGCGGCGCACAGCGACGGCCACAGGATGTCGATGAACGCCATGTCGCCGGTACGATCGGCATAGGCACAGGCGAGATGGATGTAGAGCGGCGTCGTGTCGACGCCGCCATAGTAGCGGCCGAACGGAAGCTCCCGCAGCGCCGCCATCTCGCCCTTGCGCGTCTCGTGCATGATCTTGCCGGGCTGCGAATCGCTGAATGGCAACGTCTCCGTCGCCTGGTGCTGGGCAAGGAAGGCCAGCACCCCCCGCGCCAGGCCTGGATTGAGCCACAGCATCTGCAGCGCCGAGATGACGCCGTCACGGCCGAACGCCGTCGAGAACCAGGGGATGCCGGCATAGGGATAGGGTCCCGTCGCCAGTTCGGTGGTGAGCAGCGCGACATCGGCGCGGGCGCGCTCCACCCAGTCGTTGAAGACGCGGCCCGAACTGTGCACCGTCGCGCCGTGGCGGCGCTTGGCCCGCATGCCAAAGCGAGCCCGGGCGGCGGCCGCACGGAAACGGTCGCGGTCGGGCGCATCCGCCATCTCGGGGCCGACCTCGACATAGAACACCTTGCTGCTGCGCTTGGTGACGGCAACCAGGAAATCGGCGCGTTCGGAGGTCAATTTGTCCGGCGCCTGCGAGAACGATATCGCCGATACGCGCACCAGCTCATCCAACCCCTCGTAGCGCAGCAGGACGGATGTCGCATTCATCTCGGCCACATGGGCCATTCCGCGCCTCGGCCGCGTCGAGCCGCGCACTTCGAACATGTCACGGAAATCGGCGGCAAAGTGCAGGGAAACGCCGATTGTCGAGGTCTCCCGGCTGTAGTTGGAAAGGGTGATGCGCTCGAACAGCCTGTCCTGCCATAGCAGCCTGACGCGTTCGATATGAATCGCGCCCTGCGGAATGTCGCGGCCGCTGACGCTCTGGATCGGCAGATTGGTCAGGTTGGCGGTGAACAGCACATTGTCCTGGCTGAGGGAGGCGCCAAGCAGCGACGTCTGCCTGCCCCCGATGGTCAGCCGGAATTCGGAGAGCACCCGTGTATCGTCGCGGAAGAAACCGTCGCCGGCGCCGCGTATGTCGCCATAGGCATCAGCAACCGCAAAGCAGTCGGCCTGCTTGAGCGCAAACAGCCGGTGCGGCTCACGAGGAGCGGTCGCGTCGAGCGATGCAAGCGCTACGGCGGGATCGAGCTGGCGCTCATCGAGTTGGGCCATTCGTCACAAATCCTATTGTTTCGTTGCCATCGCTCGAACGTTGCTCACGATGCCTTCGCCTCGACCGGGACGCCAATCAGGCGCGCATAGGCGGCGAGGTAGTCCCCAGCCATTCTTCTGGCGGAAAACCGCTTTTCGAAAACAGCCCTCACCTTTCGCCTGTCGAGTCGCAGCAGGTCCGGCACCGCGGCGACGGCGTCGTCCATCGACCCGGCAATAAAACCGGTTACGCCCTGATCGATGATCTCTGGCAGTGCACCACAATTCCAGGCGATCACCGGCGTGCCACAGGCCATGGCCTCGATGGCGGCAAGACCGAACGGCTCCGGCCAGTCGATCGGAAACAGCAGGCCAGCCGCCTTGCCGAGAAATTCCACTTTCTGGTCCTCTTCGATCTCGCCGACATAGACGACACGGTCGCCGTCGATCAAAGGCTCGACCATCTCGTGGAAATAGGAACGATCGTCGTCGCCGATCTTTGCCGCAAGCTTCAGTTTCAATCCCGAGCGCAAGGCGATCTCGATGGCGCGGTCCGGGCGCTTGTCGCGTGAAAACCGGCCGAGGAAGCAAAGATAGGGTTCCTCCGCCGTCGTCTCGAAACTCGGCTCGTAGATGTCGGTCGGCAGTCCGTGGTGAATCGTCGCCAACCAGTTGGCCTTTGCGAGGCCCGCCTTCTGGCTGCGCGAAATGGAAATCATCGGAAAGCGCGGAAAATGCGCATAGGCCGGCGCCAGGTCGACATAATCCAGCCTGCCATGCGGCGTCGTTACCGTCCGCTCCGCCATGTCCTCGAAGAAGGAAAAGTGCAGGAAGTGGCTGAGATGGAAGTGGATGACGTCGAACTCCCGCGCCCGTTTCCGCACATCGGCAAGCATCGAAAGATGCGCCGCGATCTCGGATTTGAAGGGACGCGGATCGAGGCGAAGCGCGCATTCCCGGCCGGCCACCAGCTTTGCGGAAGTCCGGCTGTCGCCACTGGCAAACAGCGTCACCTCATGCCCCAACTCGACGAGCGCTTCGGTGAGATACGACACGATGCGTTCGGTGCCACCATAGAGCCTTGGCGGCACCGACTCATAAAGCGGCGCGACATGGGCAATTTTCATATTGAGTCCTGGATGCTCGGCATACAGGTGCCAAATGCGTCAACGGCTCGATTGGTTCCGATTTAATGATCGATGCCGTCTGCGCCTTGCGTCCGCCCTTGTCCTGAAAACGCGCATCGAGGGAATGAAAATGACCTTAGGGCCGCGGCCGGACTGTCAAACAGACTGCGCGATCAGCGTCAGGAAACCACCGCTCAGTGCGACATTGCCGACGAAGCCATTGATGCGCGAAGCCCGATCCGGGCCCTGATGGTCCCAGAAATTGTGGAACATCGGCGTGGCGACGATAAGGAATAGCAGCAGTACCGCTGCAGCGATTGCCGTCCACAGCCCGGCGATCACCAGCACGCCGGCAGCGACCTGAAGCACGATGCCAAGCCACAGCGCCAACCGCGCTTGCGGCACGCCGCGCGCGGCCATCAGCTGGGTCAGGAAAGCCGCGTTCTGAATGTTGCGCAGGCCGGCGAAAACGAAGGCGCCGCCGAGCAGCAGGCGGCCAAGAAACAGCAAGCCCGAAGGCAAATCGGCAGGCATCGAACTCTCCCTTTGAAAAACGATTGGAGCGCCGCCTCTCGACGGCGCTCCAAAACTGACCGGACAATCAGGCGGCCTTGGCCGCCGGCATCGGATGAAGTGCCTGAAACGGGACGCAGAGCCGGTTCCAGGTGTTGATCATGCCGAGCGCGACGGACAGCTTGACCAATTCTTCTTCCGAGAAATGCTCAAGTGTCCTTGCATAGAGTTCGTCCGGCACGCCGTTGTTGGCGATCAGGGTCACGGCCTCGGTCCAGGCCAAGGCGGCGCGTTCACGCTCCGAAAACAGCGGCGATTCCTTCCACGCCGACACCAGATAGAGCCGCTGCTCGGTCTCGCCGTCGCGCCTCGCCTCGCGGCTGTGCATTTCGACACAGAACGAGCAGCCATTGATCTGCGAGGCTCGCAATTTGATCAGGTGCAGCAGGCTTTCCTCGATCCCGCATTCGTCCACCGCCTTGTTGAGCGCCGCCACCGCCTTCATGATCTCCGGCGCCTTGGCGAAAAATTGCAGCCTCTGTTTCATCTGATGTCCTTTACGCTTGCTTGGTTGAACTGGATTTCTGCGGCCGCTGATGGCGCGCGACAAAGGCGCAGCCGGCGGCGACCGAACGCGGATCGGCATCGGTCATGTATTCCGAAACGATGTCGGACAGCTTCGCCTCGGCGAGTGCAGCCCGATAGGCCTTCTCGGCCTTCAGCATCGCGGCGTTGATGCCGCAGGGTTTGACATAGGCAGATGCGTCGAGCCTGACCGGGCTGTTGCGGCGGATCTCGCCGCAGCGAAAGGCCGGCTCACGCCCTTCGACGGCCAGCACGATATCGAGCAGCGAAATCCGCTCGGCCGACCGCGCCAGCCGATAGCCGCCGGCCGGTCCCGAGACCGATTCCAGGATGCGCGCGGCGGTCAGCATGTTGAGATGTTTCAGGAGATAGCTCGGCGACAGGCCGAACGCCTCCGCCATCGCGGAGGCCGCCAAGGTGCTGTTGCCTTCGACACCGGCCAGCATGGCGGCGCAGTGGATGGCCGCCTCAACGCCCTCGCCCAACTTCATTGGATGGATCCCCTAATCATGGATATCTTTTATCGTGGATAATTTTTATCTGCAATAGGGAAATGAAAAAACGGCGTCCGAAGGCGCCGTTTTTGTCGAACGGCTCGCTACTCCGCCGCCACCTTGGCCATCGGATTGTTCGGATGCGTCGTCCAGTTGGCATAGATCGGCGACACCGGCTTGCCGGTGCGCTGGTCCATCACGCCGACCGCCAGCGGCTCCATGGTGATGCAGTTCTCGACCGGGCAGACATTGACGCAGAGGTTGCAGCCGACGCATTCGGCCTCGATCACCTCGAAATGCCTGACGCCGTCGACCATGCTGGTGATTGCCTGGTGCGAGGTGTCCTCGCAGGCGATGTGGCAGCGGCCGCATTTGATGCAGGCGTCCTGGTCGATATGCGCCTTGGCGACGTAGTTGAGGTTGAGATACTGCCAGTCGGTGACATTGGGCGTGGCGCGGCCGACGATGTCGTCGAGCGAGGCATGGCCCTTCTCGTCCATCCAGTTTTCGAGGCCGGCGATCATCTCCTGCACGATCTTGAAGCCGTAGGTCATCGCCGCCGTGCACACCTGCACATTGCCGGCGCCGAGCGCCATGAACTCGGCCGCGTCGCGCCAGGTGGTGATGCCGCCGATGCCGGAGATCGGCAGGCCGTGGGTTTCGGGATCGCGCGCGATCTCGGCCACCATGTTCATGGCGATCGGCTTCACCGCCGGGCCGCAATAGCCGCCGTGCGAGCCCTTGCCGTCGATGGTCGGCTGCGGCGCAAAGCTGTCGAGATCGACGCCGGTGATCGAGTTGATGGTATTGATCAACGACACCGCGTCGGTGCCGCCCGCGTGTGCCGCGCGCGCCGGCTTGCGCACATCGGTGATGTTGGGCGTCAGCTTGGTGATGACAGGCATGCGGGTGTTCTGCTTGCACCAGCGCACCACCATTTCGATATATTCCGGCACCTGGCCGACGGCGGCACCCATGCCGCGCTCCGACATGCCGTGCGGGCAACCGAAATTGAGCTCGATGCCGTCGGCTTCGGTCTCCTCGACCACCGGCAGGATCGCCTTCCAGGCCTCCTCGACGCAAGGCACCATCAGCGAGACGACGATGGCGCGGTCGGGCCAGTCCTTCTTGACCTGCTTGATCTCGCGCAGATTGACCTGCAGGTCGCGGTCGGTGATCAGCTCGATGTTGTTGAGGCCGAGCAGGCGGCGGTCGGCGCCCCAGATCGCGCCATAGCGCGGGCCGTTGACGTTGACCACCGGCGGGCCTTCCTCGCCCAGCGTCTTCCACACCACACCGCCCCACCCGGCCTTGAAGGCGCGGATGACGTTGTAGGCCTTGTCGGTCGGCGGCGCCGAAGCGAGCCAGAACGGATTGGGCGATTTGATGCCGACGAAATTGTTTCTGATATCTGCCATGCTCATGCCCTCCCGTTCGAGGTCAGTGCCCGATTGATACTCTCCGCCGCGTCGCGGCCCTGCGCGACCGCCGAGACGGTGAGGTCGTCGCCGCCGAAGATGCAGTCGCCGCCGGCCCAGACCCTGGCAAGTGAAGTGCGCCCTTCGGCATCGACCTTGATGCGGCCTGCTTCGAGCTCGATAGACGCGCCGCTGCCGTTGAGTGCTGCCGGCACAAAGCTTTGGCCGATGGCCTTGAACACCTGGTCCGCAATGAGCGTCAGTGTCTCGCCTGTGCCGGCAAGCGTGTCGCCGCTCAACGCCGTGTATTCGAGTTCGATGGCCCTGACCTTGCCGCCCTCGGCTATGACCCGCTTCGGCTGCAGCCAATGGCGGATGGTGACGCCATTGGCGGCCGCAAGATCCTGTTCGAACTCGGACGCGTTCATGTGCTCCTGGCCGCGCCGGTAGCAGATCGTCACCTCCTCGGCGCCGAGCAGCTTCGACTGCACGGCGGCGTCGATCGCCGTCATGCCGCCGCCAATGACGACGACGCGCCGGCCAACTGGCAGGCCGGAAAGGTCACTCGCTTGGCGCAGCTCGGCAATGAATTCGACCGCATTGATGACGCCGTCGGCGTCCTCGCCATCGGCGCGCAACGCATTGACGCCGCCAAGCCCCATGCCGAGAAACACCGCATCATAATTGCGGATCAGGTCGGACAGTTGATAGTCGCGGCCAAGCGCCTTGCCGTTCTGGATATCGATGCCGCCGATCGCGGTCACGTAGTCGACTTCGGCCTGGGCGAAATCGTCGACGCTCTTGTAGGCGGCGATGCCGTATTCGTTGAGGCCGCCGGCCTTCGGACGCGCCTCCAGTATGGTCACATCATGGCCATGGCGTGCGAGCCGGTGCGCGGCGGCAAGGCCGGCCGGCCCGGCGCCAACCACGGCGACCGACTTGCCGGTGGGCTCGGCGCGCGGATAAAACTGCTTGTTCTCGCTCATGGCGACATCGGTGGCGTAGCGCTGCAGGCGGCCGATCTGCACCGGCTTGCCTTCCGCCACTTCGCGTACGCAAACTTCTTCGCACAGAGTCTCGGTCGGACAGACGCGGGCGCACATGCCGCCCAGAATGTTCTGATCGAAGATCGTCTTGGCCGAACCAATAGGATTGCCGGTCGATATCTGGCGGATGAACAGCGGAATGTCGATCGAAGTCGGGCATGCATTCATGCACGGCGCATCATAGCAGAAATAGCAACGGTCGGATTCGACCAGCGCCTCATGGTGATCGAGCGGCGGGTGCAGGTCGGAGAAATTGTCCGCGTACTGGTCGGCCGAGAGCCTCCCGCCTGCAATGCCTTCTTTGAACTGGCCTTCTGGCATTTTCAGTTCCCCATGTTTTTCATTTTGAGGAAGGCTAGCACATTTTGTTTTTTTATCAATTGGTCAATTTTTGGCGCAAGGGGTTGAAAAGTCTCGCAATAATATGAATTTTATACTCATGTTAAGGCGATTGCGGTTGCCTCTGCCGAGCGAGCGGATGGCTGGGATCAAGTCTGCGGCCATGAATAACCCTGACCTCGTCCGCGACCAGTTCCTGCAACCACCAAAGATTGCGGTCGTGGATGCCGAACGCCTCGAGGTGGCTGACCGTGTTGTAGAGATATTCGGCGCCGGACCCGACATGCCCGCAGGCTCTGGCCAGCACCTTCGCCACCCGGTCCAGCGGCTGGTTCAATGACGTTCCCCTGCCTTTCACGCCGACCCAGAAGCCAAGCGCGCGCAGCGCACCTTGCGCCGTATGCACCGGCAGCCACCTGACCGTGTCGACACTTTCGTGGTCGCTGATCTCGCGCCGCAGCAGCCGTTCGATCTGGACCGGCTTTTCGCCCTCCGGCAAGCGATAGATCACGCCATTGCATCGGCCGCCCCGTTCGAGCGCCATTATCAAACCCGGCTGCTCGGCGCTGCCGCGCCAGCGCACCATGTCGAGGCAGAAGGAGTGGTGCCAGCCAAAGGCCGTGGCGAGCTGTTGCTCGATCGACTCGAATTCCGGCTTCCAGATCAGCGACCCGTAGGCGAACACCCATAGCGACCCTCTGTCGGCTTCATCGGACAGCCGCAAGGCAAGGGCCCGGAAATCCTCGTCGTTCAATTCCGTCCAACTTGGATCCGGGCCGGGTTCGGGCTCTTCCCGATGGCACAGTGCGACAAGCTCGGGTGTGAGCGGCATCAAGCGCATGAACGATAACCCCTCATGAAATCGAAAACCGCCGCGCGCGCAATCGGGGAACGCTTGGCATGCAGAGACATTGTTGTTCGGGGGCTGTCGGATTTCCGTCGTGAAGATCGTCCTAGGATGGATCGGACGACGATCGATGCATGAAAGGTGAGGAGACCGAAAAATGCCAAAAGCCCCGATGCCCTTCTTCTGGTATGAACTGATGACATCAGATCTCGACGCCGCCGAAGCGTTCTACCCCAAAGTGGTCGGCTGGACAGCGAAGCCTTTCGACATGGCGCCCGGCATGCCACGCTACATCGTCATGAACGTCGGCGAACGTGGCGTCGCCGGCCTGATGACCATGCCCGAGGATGCCGCCAAGATGGGCATGCCGCCCGCCTGGCTGGGCTACATCCATACAAAAGATGTCGATGCCTCGACGGCATCGCTGGAAAAAGCCGGCGGCACCGTTCATCGCCAGCCCGAAGACATTCCGGGCGTCGGACGATTTGCCGTCGTCGCCGATCCGCAAGGCGCGACATTCATGTTCCTGCAGCCGAACGGCCCCGACCAGCCTGTCGTGCCGGCCAGCACGCCAGGCCATATCGGCTGGCACGAGCTTTACACAAGCGACTGGAAGGCCGCGTTCGATTTCTATTCCGACCAGTTCGGCTGGGTCGATGCCGGTGATTTCGACATGGGCCCGATGGGCACCTACCAGACCTTCACGGCGGGCCCCGAATCCGGCGGCGGCATCATGAACAAGCCGGAGCAAATCCCGGTCCCGGTCTGGCAATTCTATTTCAATGTTCCGGCCATCGACGCGGCCGCCAAACGCGTGACCGACAATGGCGGCAAGATCCTGATGGGGCCGATGGAGGTCCCCGGCGGCAGTTGGGTCGTCCAGTGCCAGGACCCGCAAGGCGCGCATTTCGCATTGATGGCGCCGGTACGCTGACGGCGATAAACAGCGTGGGAACAAAGCGCCGGCCTTTCATCGCACCACCGATGAAGGCGGTATTCCTTAGCCTGGCGCCGACCTATTCCGGCGCCAGCACCGCGACCTTCAGGTCAGCCTCTTTCGCGCCGCTGAACTGGACGGTGGCCGGGCCGGACGCAAGCTTGAAGCGTACGCTCTTGCGGATGCCGGGGCAGGTTTTCACGCCGCTATAGCCCGCCGACTTGATGGCGTGGCCATCCTGAATGACATCGATCCAGGCCTCACCCGAGAGACTTATCTGTATAGCTCCCTCGGGTGGCACCTCCACGCTGGTAACAGCGCCGAACGTGCCTGCCACCGGAGCCCGTTCGGGCGGTATCGCGAAGCCGGCTTTCTCGACCGGCACCAGTGCCAGGTCCGCGGCCGCACCAACCGCCAGCGTCGTTCCCGACGGAGTTGCAGGCGCTGCGGCAAACAGCACCTGTTCCCGGGTCACCGGCCATTTGAAGGCCTCGCAGCCTGCCTCCTCGGCCAAGGCGAAGCTGGTGCCTGCAAGGAAAGCGAATAGGCTGATGACGACTTTTTTCATGGCAAGGGGACCCACGGGTTGGAGTTCCACACCAATACAACCATAGCGGAAATAATGCAACCCTGGCGTGAATAATATAAAATGGCTGGGGAACATTTCCAATCACCGACTGTTGATGGCAGGCCATGGGATGTGAATGGTCCATTGCCAGGCGATAATTTATGCCCGGTCCGGGAGCTAAAGGGAGTTTAAGATGGCGCTTTTCGATGGCCTTGCCAGATATCAGCCGCAGGCACTCGGCGTATTGCGCATCGTCACGGCCCTGCAGTTCATCGAGCATGGCTCGCAGAAACTGTTCAACTTCCCGGTCGGCGAGCACGCCGAAGCCCTGACCGGACTGACACTCTCAGCCGGCATCCTCGAATTCGCCGGCGGGATCCTGCTGGCGCTGGGGCTGCTCACCCGCCCGGTCGCATTCCTTCTGGCTGGCGAAATGGCGATCGCCTATTTCATGGCGCACATGCCGCGCGACTTTTTCCCCGTGAACAACGGCGGAGATTCGGCGATCTCGTTCTGCTTCATTTTCCTTTATCTGGTGTTTGCCGGCGCCGGCGCATTCGCGCTGGACAATCGCCGCAACGCCTGACGCCTTGCGATGCCCGCCTGGATTCAGGCGCGCATCCGCTCAAAATTGGCGTCGAACAGCGGAGCCGGCTGCATGCGCGCGGCATGGCGCTTGCCCAACAACTCGATCTCGAACCCGTCGCTCTCATCGGCGATCTCTTTTGGCACATAGCCGACGGCGACGGATTTTCTCGAGTGATGCGCGTAGCCCCCCGACGTGACCCAGCCTCGCACGGCGCCGCCGAACCAGATTGGCTCGTCGCCGATGACATCGGCGTCGTCTGCATCGACGATGAAGGCACGCAGGCGCAGCCTGCCGCCCTGCTTGCGCTCGGCGAGCGCCGCGGCCTTGCCGATGAAGTCGGCGTCCTTGCCATAGGCGACGAAACGGTCGAGCCCGGCCTCAAGCGGCCCATAGATCGGCCGGTACTCGCGTCCCCATGAACCGTAGTTCTTTTCCAGCCGCAGCGCGTTGAGCGCGCGCGAGCCGAACAGGCCGATGCCGAATTCCTCGCCGGCCGCCATCAACGTCTGATAGGCGGTGCGCTGATACTCTGGCGCCACCCAGATCTCGTAGCCGAGATCGCCAGTGTAGCTGACGCGGCCGACCAGGCACGACGCCATGCCGATGTCCATCCTGCCGATGGCCATGAACGGAAACGCCGCATTCGACACGTCAGAACGCGTGGCGTTTGCCAGCACATCCCGCGCTTTCGGCCCGGCGATCGACAGGCCGGTGAGCTTCTGGCCAAGCGCCTCGATGCGAACCGAGCCGTCGTCGGGCAGGTGCTTCTCGAACCAGCGCATGTGGTATTGCTCGGCGATGCCGGACCCGGCGAGGAACCAACCGTCCTCCCCCAGATTGGCCAGCGTGAAATCGCCGATCAGTCTGCCGTCCTGTTTCAGCATCGGCGCCAGCGTCATGCGGCCGGGCTTCGGCAGTTTGCAGGCAAGCATCCGGTCGAGCCAGGCGGCCGCGCCTTCGCCCGTCACCTCGTATTTGGCGAAGCTCGAAATCTCGGACAGGCCGACACCGTGGCGAACGGTCGCGACCTCCTTGGCCACCTGCGTGAAATCGCTCGAGCGGCGCCACGAGAACTCGTCCTTGACGCCCTCCGGCGCGTACCAGAGCGGCACCTCCAGCCCATAGGCAACGCCCCATTGCGCACCCCTGGCCGACAACAAATCATAGACCGGTGTCGTCTTCAGCGGCCGCCCCGCGGGCAGTTCCTCATTGGGGAAGCGGATCGAGAACCGCCTGGAATAGTTCTCGCGCACCTTGGCGTTGGTATAGGCCATCGTCGCCCAGTCGCCATAGCGCGCGACATCCATCGCCCAGATGTCGGCGCCGGGATCGCCCTCGATCATCCAGTTTGACAGTGCCAGCCCGACGCCGCCGCCTTGTGAAAAACCAGCCATGACACCGCAGGCGACCCAGAACCCTGGCAGTCCGCGCACCGGCCCAACCAGCGGGTTGCCGTCCGGGGCGAAGGTGAAGGGCCCGTTGATGATCTGCTTGATACCGGTATTCTGGAACGCCGGGAAATGCCGGAACCCGACTTCCAGCGATGGCGCGATGCGGTCGATGTCCGGCGCCAGCAATTCGTGGCCGAAATTCCACGGCGTCTGGAACTCGGACCACGGCTTGTTGGCCTTCTCATAGGTGCCCATCAGCATGCCGCCCCGCTCCTGGCGCAGGTAGAGCTCGCCATCGAAATCGACCGCGTGGATGATTTCGGTACCAGTCTTGGCGTTCCAAGCGGCGACCTCCGGCATGTCCTCGGTGATCAGGTACATATGCTCCATAGCCAACACCGGCAGTTCGAGCCCGACCATGCGGCCGACCTCGCGCGCCCACAGGCCGCCGGCGTTGACGACATGCTCGGCCACCACCTCGCCCTTGTTGGTGATGACGCGCCATAGGCCGTCCGGACGACGCACGATGTCCTCGACCTTGGTGAAGCGTTCGACCTCGGCGCCTAGTTTCCGCGCCGCCTTGGCATAGGCATGGGTGACGCCGGAGGGATCGAGATGGCCATCCTCCTTGTTCCTGACAGCGCCGACGAACTGCTTGGGATCGAGCAGCGGCATCAGCTCGGCCGCCTCGCTGGGCGAGATTTCCTCAAGCTCGATGCCGAGATAGCGGCCCTTGGCGACGACGCCGCGCAGCCAGTCGAGGCGTGCCTCGGTCGCCGCCAGAAGCACGCCACCGGTCAGATGCACGCCAGTCGCCTGGCCGGAAAGCTCCTCGATCTCCTTGTAGAGGTTGATCGTGTATTTCTGCAGCTTGGCGACGTTGGGGTCGCCATTGATGGTGTGCATGCCGCCGGCCGCATGCCAGGTCGAGCCTGACGTCAGCTCGTCTCGCTCCAGCAGCACCACGTCGGTCCAGCCGTGGCGAGCGAGATGGAACAGCACGGAGCACCCGACGACACCACCGCCAATGACCACGACTTTTGCATGCGATTTCATGGATTTTTCTCTGATATCAGTGGGTTGGATGGGCGAATGGATTCACGATGGGAGGCATCACGGTTCGCCCTGCCCGATCGCTTCCTTGCGCTTGGCCATGTAAGCCTCCAGCGCCTCGCGCACGGCGATGTCCATCACCGGCTCGACATAGTCTTCCAGCGCCTTCTTCCACAGCCGCGTTGCGCGTGCCGTGGCGTCGAGCCCGCCGGCCTCTTGCCAGGCTTCGTAATTCTGCCAGTTGGACAGCATCGGCTGGTAGAAGGCAGTGGCGTAGCGCTCGAGCGTGTGCGGCTCGCCGAAGAAGTGGCCGCCGGTCGGCACCGCGCCCAGCGCCTCGACGGCAAGTTCGGCCTCGTTGACCTCGATCGGACGCAGGAATTCCATCATGTGCTGGATCATCTCGACATCGATGATGAGCTTCTCGAACGACGCCGTCAGCCCGCCCTCCTGCCAGCCTGCGGCATGATAGACGAGATTGCCGTGGCCGAGCACCGCGCCCCATAGCGCCATCAGCGTCTCATATGCGCCTTGCGCGTCGGCGGCGTTGGAGGCCGAACCCGGCGTCGTGCGATATGGCAGCCCGTAGCGCCGCGCCAGTTGCCCCGACGCGATGTTGGCCTTGGTGTTCTCCGGCGTGCCGAAAGCCGGCGCGCCCGACTTCATGTCGACATTTGAGGTGAAGGCGCCATACATGACCGGCGCGCCGGGACGCACCAACTGCGTCAGCACGACGCCGAACAGCGCCTCGGCATTCTGCTGCGCGAGCGCGCCGGCCAGCGTCACCGGGCTCATCGCTCCCATCAGCGTGAACGGCGTCACCGCCACGGACTGGCCGAACTCGGCCATGGTCATCAGCCCCTCGGCCATCATCTCGTCGAAGCGGCGCGGCGAGTTGACCGAGATGATGGTGGTGACGCCGGGGTCGTCGCGCATCTGGTCGAGACTCAAGCCTCGGGCGATTGCCATCATTTCGATGCCGTCGAGCGCCCTGCCCCGGCCGATTGCCGAGACATGGAAACTCTTGTCGGTCAGCGTCAGATTGGTGAAATAGGTGTCGAGATGGCGGGAATTGGCCGGCAGCTCGACCGGCGCGCAGACCTGGTTGCCGAGCATGTGGATGCAGTTGAAATGCTGCGCCAGCCGGGTCAGGTCCGAATAGTCGCGCAGATTGCCGGCGCGGCGGCCGCGCTCCATGTCATGCACGTTGGGCGGTCCGGCAACGAGGGTGAAATTGATGGTGTTGCCGCCGAGATGAACGGCATTGGCCGGATTGCGCGGCGTCAGCACATAGCTCGACTGCGTGGTTTTCAGTGCCTCGGCGACCAGACCGCGATCGATGCGGACATTCGCCGAGGCATGATCGACCTTGGCGCCGGCCTTCTCGAAAAGCGCAAGTGCGCGCGGGCTCATAACCTCGATGCCGAAATTCTCCAATATGTGCATCGACGCGTGGTGGATCTGCTCGATCTGGTCGGCAGACAGCATGGCCATTGGCGGATAGGGATTGGTCACACGCCGCAGCGGCAGTTGCGGAATGGCCGACGGGCCCCTGTTGCTGGTGCGCTCGGCGCCGCGTTTGCGTCTCGGTTCGTTCATGCCTGGCATCAAAGCCCCGGCAAACCAGGCAAGCTGTCAGGAATACGTCATATGCGGGCGTGATTTTAGCCAAGGCGGCATTTCTGCGATATCAATATAGATAAAACGACGAAATGCGTCGTTTTATCTATACAATGCTTTCTCTGAGGACCGCGCCGCCGAAGCATTAACGAAGGCTGCAAGATTCCCTTTATGATTTCGGCCTATTGCTCTGCCGATGCGTAGTTCGAGTTTTAGTAAAATTGCTGCGGTTTGCGTGCTGCTGGCGCTTTCGGCCTGCGCCACTGCGCCCAATCATATCAACAATGTCTGCGCCGTCTTCGATCAGAATGACGGCTGGTTCGACAACTGGCAGTCGGCCGCCGAGCGCACGCAGCAGAAATATGGCGTGCCGGTTCCCGTGCTGATGGCGACGGTGCGCAAGGAATCCGGCTTCAAGAGCAACGCCCGGCCGCCACGCACCAAGCTTCTCGGCTTCATTCCGTGGAAGCATGTCTCATCGGCCACCGGCTTCTCACAGGCGCTGGACGGCACCTGGTCGCAATATCAGGGCGAGACCGGCAACTGGGCGGCGCGGCGCACGAAGTTCGCCGATGCGGTCGATTTCGTCGGCTGGTATCACTCCAAGACGGCAGACACCTACGGCATCGCCCGCAACGACACCTATAATCTCTACCTTGCCTACTATCTCGGCTGGACCGCCTATGGGCGAGGTAACCGGGGCGATGCCGGCGTACAGGGCTACGCGCGGGCGACCGACAAGATGGCCCGCGATTATGCGCAGCAGTTGAGCCAGTGCGGCAACTAGAAGGACTGCCGCGACAGCGGCAGCCTTGATCAGCTCGGCTTCGGCTTCTTGCCGCGCGGACGCTTCGGCGGCGGGCCGGCAAAGCCCGGGCCATCGCCATGCGGCGAGTCCTCGGGCACGCCCTCATGCGCGGCATGTTCCTTGTCGAACTTGATCACCGGCTCCATCTTGGCCAGCACGTCATCGGAGAGCCAGCACAGGCTCATATGGCCGTCGCCGAGATGCTTGACCGGCGGCACCTTGGTCTCGCACAGATTGTCCGGCACCAGTTTCTTGTAGCCGCAGCGCGTCTGGAATGGACAGCCCGACGGCGGGTTCATCGCCGACGGGATATCGCCTTCCAGCACGATGTGGCGCTTGACCACGCTGGTGTCGGCGATCGGGATCGCTGACAGCAGTGCCTCGGTATAGGGGTGATAGGGCGGCGCGAAGATCTGGTCGGTCGTCCCCTGCTCGACGATATAGCCGAGATACATCACGACGACGCGGTCGGCGATGTAGCGAACGACGGACAGATCATGGCTGATGAACAGCATCGTCGTCTTGTTCTTACGCTGGATGTCCATCAAAAGCTCGGTCACCGCTGCCTGCACGGACACGTCCAGTGCCGAGACCGGCTCGTCGGCCACCACAACCTTGGCGTCGCCGGCAAAGGCCCGCGCCACGCCGATGCGCTGCTTCTGGCCGCCGGACAGCTGGCGTGGCTTGCGGGTCTCGAAGGCCCGCGGCAGCTTCACCAGGTCGAGCAGTTCCAGCATGCGCTTGCGGCGGTCGGCAACCGTCTTGCCGACATTGAACTTCTCCAGGGTCCGGATGATCTGCGAGCCGACAGAATGGCTGGGATTGAGCGTGTCGAACGGGTTCTGGAACACCATCTGGATCGACGATACAGTCTCGACGCTACGGCTCTCGATGCCGGTCGACTGGATTTCCTTGTTGCCCAGCGTCACCGTGCCGGCACTTGCCGTCTCCAGCCCGAGCAACACCTTGGCCAGCGTCGACTTTCCGCAGCCGGATTCGCCGACGATGGCAACGGTCTCGGATTCGCGCGCCATGAACGAGATCGTCTCGTTGGCCTTGACGACGCGGCCCTCGCTCGAGCCGAACACCTCGCTGCCGCCGACCCTGTAGTATTTTCTGAGATCCTCGATCTTGAGCACAGGCGCGCCGGGCACGACGCGCTCCTTGACCTTCTTGGCGCCCGGCGGCAGCGCGTCCCAGTCGATCTCGTTGAAGCGCACGCAGCGCGAGAAATGGCCTTCGTGACCCTCAACCTCGATCATCGGGATTTCGGCGGCGTTGCAGACGCCCTCGACGAAATGGTGGCAGCGCGGGCCGAAATTGCAGCCCTTGGGCCGCTCGTGCGGCAGCGGCAATTGCCCTGGGATGGAAATCAGCGGCCGTGAGTTCTTGTCGGCGCCGGGCAGCGGAATCGAGCGGAACAGTCCTTGCGTGTAGGGATGGCGCATCCGGTCGAACACGTCCTTGATCTTGCCGGTCTCAACCGCTTCGCCCGAATACATCACAGTGATGCGGTCGCAGGTTTCCAGTATCAGGCCCAGATTGTGCGAGACGAAGATCATCGACGTGCCGAACTTCTCGCCAAGCCCCTTGACCAGGTCGACGATGCCCGCTTCCACCGTCACGTCGAGCGCCGTCGTCGGCTCGTCGAGCAACAGCAGCGCCGGCTTCGACAGCAGCGCCATGGCGATGACGATGCGCTGCTGCTGGCCGCCGGAGAGTTGGTGCGGATAGGAGCGCATCATGCGCTCGGGATCGGGCAGCTTGACCGAGCGCACCATTTCAAGCGCGCGTTTATACGCCTCTTCCTTCGACACCTTGTCGTGGATCAGCGGCACTTCCATCAACTGCTGCCCGACCTTCATCGCCGGGTTGAGGCTCGCCATCGGCTCCTGGTAGATCATAGCGATCTTGTTGCCGCGGATGGTGCGCAGCTCCTCGTCGGAGAGCTCGCCCATGTCCTTGCCCTGGAACTTGATCTTGCCGCCGACGATCTTCCCGATGTTGGAGAGGTCGCGCATGATGCCCAGCGACACGGTCGACTTGCCGCAGCCGGATTCGCCGACGATGCCCATCGCCTCGCCCGGCATGACGGTGCAGGAAAAATCCATGACCGCCGGTATCTCGCCCTTGCGGGTGAAGAAGGAGATCGACAGGTTCTCGATCTCGATGATCGGCCCATTGGCCGGCTTGGCGGGATTTCGAACTGCCTCATTCATGGGTCGCTCCAATCCTGGTTCTTTCGGGCCTGGTTCTTGGTTCTTTCAGGCGCATCGGGTCGAGACCCGCAGATCAGTCTTTCATCGATTGTTCGCGCAGCGAGTCGGCCAGCAGGTTCAAGCCCAGCACGAACGACATCAGCGCGATCGTCGGCGGCAGCGCGGGGTGGACGAAGGAACGCAGCAGACGGCTGGCGTCCTTGATCGCGGTGCCCCAGTCCGGGCTTTCCGGCGCCAGGCCAAGGCCGAAATAGCCGAGCGTGCCGAGCAGGATGGTGGTGTAGCCGATACGCAGGCAGGCATCAACGATCAGCGGCCCGCGCGCATTGGGCAGGATCTCCCAAAGCATGATGTACCAGGGCGACTCACCGCGTGTCTGCGCCGCTGCCACATAGTCGCGTGTCTTGATGTCCATCACCAGGCCGCGCACGATGCGGAACACGCCGGGGCTGGAGGCGAACACCACCGCCACGAAGATGTTGAGCTGGTTGGGATCGATGTGCACGATCCGCAGCGGGTCCTTGTCGAACACAAGGCCGAGATAGATCCAGCCGCCGACGATCAAGGTGATGCCGAGCAGGATGTAGAGCCGGTCGGGCCGGTTCTTGTAGCGCGTCCAGAACAGCACGCTGAAGAAGATGATCGGGAATAGGAAGAACACGCCGGCCATCGCATAGGGGATCGGCGTATCCATGATGCCCGGCGTCACCAGCAGGTAGAACAGCAGGATGACCGGGAAGGCGAGCACCAAATTGGCCAGGAACGACAGCACCGTGTCGATCTTGCCGCCGTAATAGCCGGCCGGGAGGCCGAGCGTGATGCCGACCATCAGCGCGAAGCCGGTTGCGGCAGGCGCGATGATCAGCACGATCTGGCTGCCAAAGACCATGCGCGAGAACACGTCGCGCGCCAGCTTGTCGCCGCCGAACAGATAGGAAAGTCCCGATTGCGGTTCGATGGCGCCCGGTAGCACATCCTTCATGATGGGGACCTGGGCCAGCGGATCGAACGGTGAGATCGTTGCGGCGAAGATCGCCGTGAACAGCCAGAACAGGCAGATGCCGACGCCGACGACGCCGACGCCGCTATCGAACAACTGGCCGTAGAGCGCCAGCTTCTTCTTGTAGGCGTAGCTCGCGCCCATGACGATGACAAGCGCGATCCAGACCGGCCAGAAGCGCGACAGCACTTCGAGAACGACGGTGAAGCCACTGATATATTGTACCGGCATCCGCTTCGCTCCCTACTGAACTCTGATACGCGGATTGAGAAACGCGTAGCCGACATCGGAAATGAGCTGCGTGATCAAGACGATGAACACGGAGACCAGCGAGCAGCCGAGCAAAAGGTCGATATCGTTGTTGCCGGCTGCCTCGACCAGCGTATAGCCGAAGCCCTGGTAGCGGAACATCACCTCGACGATGACGACGCCAGTGAGCAGCCAGGGAAACTGCAGCATGATGACCGTGAAGGGTGCGATCAGTGCGTTGCGCAACGCGTGTTTGACCACCACGCTGCCGAAGGAGAGACCCTTCAATCGGGCGGTGCGGATATATTGCTGCGTCATCACCTCGACCATCGAAGCGCGCGTCATGCGGGCGATGTAGCCGATGCCGTAGATCGCCAGCGTCATCACCGGCAACGTGAAATTGTAGAAGGTGATGCCCTGGCTCGCCGAAGCGGCCGAGCCATTCAGCAAGCCAAGCCACGAGGCGAAGATGACGGTAAAGATGACGCCCGATACATATTCAGGTGTCGCCGTCGAAGCGATCGAGGCGACCGAAAGCACGCGGTCGGTTCGCGAGCCCTCACGCATGCCGGCCAGAATGCCGATCAGCAGCGAGATCGGCACCATCACCGCCAGCACCCAGAACATCAGGATACCGGTGGCGCCGAGCGCCGGAAACAATTTCGAGGCGACCGATGCCTTGAACTTGGTCGAGCAACCGAAATCGCCTTCGAGGACGCCGGCGAAGGTCGGCTCGACAGGATCGTTGCAGAAGGAGAACCGCTGCGCTGGCTTTCCGGTCGCAGGGTCGGTCACCGGTTGCTTGGGCACGACGCCCAGCCACTGGCCGTAACGGACGAAGAAGTTCTGCCGGTAGCCATGATTGACCAGCCAATTCTCAAGCTGCTCGGCCGACGTATGCATTTCGGTCTGGCTGATCGCCAGCTTCTTCAGATTGGGTTCGAGGTTGATCAGGAAGAAGACAACCATGGTCAGGCACAGCATCGTCAATGCCATGGTGCCAAGACGCCTGATAACGAAAGAAAGCATGGCTGCCCCTGCCGATGGGTTGGGGTTTGAGCCGGCTATGAAAGCCAACCCTGCCGTGACCGGCGGGGCTGGCTGTCAAACAGGCCTTCGGATGCGATCAACCTTGTTTTTGTTGCATGACCTTGGCCTGGAGTCCCGCAACTTTTTTGAGAAGCGCGCACCCTCAGGGGCAGACGATGCAAAGAGCGAGGGAAAGGGGCGACGCCCCTTCCCCTTGTCGGCGCAATCAAGCCTGTTCGAGCCAGACCTTGCCGTAGTCGCGCTCGAAGGTCGGGTGCATCTTGTAGTTCTGCACCGCCTTGACCGAGTGGCTGTACAGCTTGCGCCAGTACGGCTGGATGATGATGCCTGAATCCTGCAGGATCTGCTCGATATCCTTCATCATTTCCTTGCGTTTGGCGGCGTCGGCAACGGCGAGCGCCGCATTGAGCTTGGCATCCCAGTCGGGATTCGACCACGCCGTCTCATTCCAGGCCTCGCCGGTGCGATAGGCAATGGCCAGGACCTGGACGCCGAGCGGGCGCATGTTCCAGTTGGTCATCGACAGCGGATACTTCGTCCAGTCGTTCCAGAACGTCGAGCCCGGCAGAACGGTGCGCTTCACCTTGATGCCAGCTTCGCGCAACTGGGCGGCGATCGCATCGCCGGTGTTCTTGTGCCAGTCCTCGTCGACGGTGATCAGCTCGTGTTCGAAGTCCGCCTGGCCGGCTTCCGCCATCAGCGCCTTTGCCTTGGCCGGATCGCGGGCCACCTTGGGCAGCTCGTAATATTCCGGATGGATCGAGCACACATGGTGGTTTTCGGCCACCGAGCCGGCATTGCCGTAGCCGAGCTGCAGGACGACATTGTTGTCGACCGCAAGCTGCAGCGCGTTGCGCACCTTCTGTTCGCCATAGGGCTTGTTGTTGACGTTGGAGCGGCAGACGATGGTCGATGCCGTAACGATTTCCGACTTGACCAGATCCATGCCGTCGAGAATCGACACATAGTCGGCCGAGGTCTCGAAATTGGTGTGCACCTCGCCAGCTTCGAAAGCGCTGACCATGGCGGCCGGATCGGTGCCGTAGTCGATGAATTCCAGGCCATCGAGGAACACTTCACCGTCCCACCACTTGTCGTCGGTGCGGCGCTTGTAGACCACTTTCTGGCCGACATCGTAGGAGACGAGTTCGAACGGACCGGTGCCGATCGGGCAGGCCTTGAAGTCGCCGCCCTTCTCGTCGAAGCTCTTGTGGACGATCAGGCCGGGATAGTCGCACATGTTGGGAATGAGCGCGATGTCAGGCTTGCCGAGCTTGAGTACGACCGTGTGGTCGTCAGGCATGGTGACGGCGCTCTCGTCGAGCTTGTCATCCTTGACCAGCGAGCCGAGACGGCCGGGCATCGAATTGCCTTCGGCTTTCTTGTCGGCCCAACGCTTCAGATTGAAGACGACGTCGGCGGCAGTGAAGGGGTCGCCATTCGACCAGGTGACGCCCTTGCGCACATGCAGCGTGTACTGCGTGGCGTCGTCGTTGACGTCCCAGCTCTCCAGCAGGTAGGGGCGGAACGTGTATTCGGATGTATACTTGACCAGCGGCTCGAGCGCCTGGCGCTCGGCATTGGCAATTTCCGACCAGTCGGCTTTGCGCGGGTCCTTGGGATCCTTGATCCACTGGGCGATCTTGAGCGTGCCGCCCTTCTTGCCTTTTACCTCTTCGGCCTTCGCCGGAGTCGGGTCGGCGAGGCCGAGCAAGCCGTAAGCCATTGCCGTCGACGCACCGAAGACGCTGGCCATGGCCAGGAATTCGCGGCGATCCACCTTGCCTGCCTTGGCGTCTTCGGCCATGGCCAGGATGTGATCCGGAACGCGATCGCCATTACTTTTATAAATCGTCATGACTTAACTCCCATTGTTGGCTTTCCGCCTTTTAACATTCCGCATCCGGGCCATGATGTCAAAGACGGCATGGATTGGGAACATGTTAGGGAATGTGCAACTTTGGCAAAGAAGCGGTTCGCGTGATAACGACAGTCTTGGCGCAAAATTGCTACTGCGTGACGGATTCCTCTGGAATCTCGATAGTCGATTAAACTGAGACATTTACGCGGGCCCGGACAGCGCCGGCCTTGAACCGCCCTAAGGCCAAAAGCTCCGACGAAGTATCAGTATTCCCTCTCGTAAAAGATGCCGCCCTTGGCTTCACCGGCGTCGTTGGCCTCGCCGCGCAGCTTGACCCCGCGCCCGACATTGAGATCGACCGTCGCCTTGCCCGAGCCTGGCTTGTCACCCTTCTGGATCGTCACATAGGTGCGGTCGTTAAGGTATTTGCCGGCCGAAACCGCCGTGCCGCCCTGCTCGTCCGTGGTGACGTCGAGATCGTCGACGCCGATGGCGCTACGCAGGTTTTCCAGCAGCGATGTCGAGCTGCCAACCCCGGCCAGTTGCCCTGCCGCTTCGGCGAGCTGGGCGATCTGCAGCGGCGACAGGTTTGACATCGAGCGGCCGAAGATCAGTTGCGCCAGCACCTCGTCCTCGGGCAGCGCCGGCACCGAGGAGAAGATGAATTTCGGATTTGTCGCCTCGCCCGACACCAGAATGGTGACGGTGGCGCTGCTCGTCGTCGTTGTCGCCGCCAGGTTGAGATAGGGCACCAGCGAGCCGGAGAAGCCAACCGTGCCTTCGGTGAAGGTCAGCCGCTTGCCAAGGATCGACAGCCGGCCGCGCTGCAAGGTGAAGGTGCCGATCGCTTGCGGCGACGCGGCCGGGCCGGTCAGCCTGAGCGAGCCGCCGAATTCGGCATCGACGCCCCTGCCCTGGATGAAGATCTGGTTCGGCGCATTGACCGTGACATCGAGGGTGAGGCCCGTGCCGCCGCCCTTGCCGCTGGTCGTCGGCGGCCGCAGCGCCTTGTCCTGCGCCCGCACAGCACCCGGCGCGTTCTTGTGCTTGACGTCGAGCGCCGCCAGCGAGCCCGGCAATTTGTCCGGAACCGTGATCACCGTCTTGGCGAGATTGATGGTGCCGGCAATCACCGGGGCTGACGTCAGCGGTCCCTTGATCGTCAGGTCGCCGCCGAGATTGGCGGTCACGACCCGTCCGTCCGTATAGCGGCCGTCGACCAGCTTGATCGACAGGTCGGCCGGGAAACCCTGCGCCGGGTTGATGCCGACCGTGCCGCTGGCCGACAGACTGCCGCGCGTCGACAGCGTCCCGGTCAGCCGGTTGATCCTGGCGATGCCGCCGGCAATCGAGATATCGGCGGCGAGATCGTTGACGGCGAGGCCCGAGCGCGCATCCACAAGACGCGCGCCGGAGGTGCTGACGCTACCGCCAATGACAGGCGCTGAAGCCGCACCGCGCACCTGCAAATTCACATTGGCGGTTCCAGACAGCGACAAGCCTTGCGCGGCGAGCTTCTGGCTGAGCAGGCCGAACGGCACGGCGCCATTGAAATCGAGCACCAACGCCGGCGTGCCAGCGGTCGTCACGGTGCCGCCGCCCTTGAGGCCAAGGCCGGCGCCATCGCTCACATTGGCGTTGAAGGCCAGCTTGTTGGCGGCAAAGGTGCCGGACGAGGAAACACTCACCGCCCCGACACCAGCGCCTCGGGTCTGCGATGTCTGCACACCCGCCGCGTCGATGTTGAAGGCGACCGCAGGGCTCGCCGGCGCACCCGTCACCTTCACCGTGCCCGAAATCGAGCCGGCGGCGTCGAGACCGGCCGAGAAACTGTTCGCGAGCGACATCGGCACCCGCGCCAGCGTCGCGTTGATGTCGAGCGCCGTGCCGATCTTGCCGGTCACCGTCGCTGTGCCGCCGCCAAGGTTGAGCACCAGCCGGTCCAACGTCGTCGTGCCATTGGCAATGCTGACGGTCGAGGCCTGGGCGATGGCGGTCTTGATGCCCTGGACCGTTGCCTGGCCGGACGCAAGCTCGATGGTCGTCGTGCCGTTGGCCACTTTCACGCGGCCAGCGGCCCGCGCCGGAATGCCCTTGGCGGTCGCGCCGCCGGAAAAGCCGGTCCAGTCACCGTCGCGTTTCAAGTCGACATCGATGCCGCTGATCACGGTGCCCCCTGACGTGACGGTGTCGGCGCGGACTTTTCCGGAGATCACGGGCACTGCCAGATAGTTGGCGACCAGCGCATCGATAGAGACAGCTTTCGCCTGAAGGTCGCCCCGCCTGATCGACGCGGTCGCCGCCTTGATCGCGACCTGCGGTGCGCCGGCATTCTTCGAGAAAGCAATCGTTCCGCGCACGTCGCCTTCTGCCTTCTCCAGCGCCAGTGCCGCCAGCGGGCCGATATCGGGCAGGTCGAGCGCAATCGTGCCGACCGGCACGAACTTGTCATCCAGCGCCAGATCGCCGGAAATCCTGTTCTTGCCGAGCGACAGCAGCAGGCCATTGATTGCGCTCTTGCCGTCAGCCGTCGCCAGAACCGCACTGCCTTGCAGCGCCTGGCCCGCGACATTGCCGGTCAGTTGCACATTCGCCGCCGGGTTGGCGGCATCGGCCTTGGCTGTGGCGGTCAGCTTCAGGCCGGTTATCTCGCGCGACGCCACCAGCAGCCTGTCGCTGTCGACCGTCAGCGACAGATCCGGCGCGGCGGCCGGCCCCTGAGCATTCAACGCGAAGGCGATGGCGCCCTTGGCGTCTTTCGACAGCAGCGAAACATCGCTCAGCGCACCCTTGATGTCGGCGGCGAGCTTGTTGTCGGCAAGGCTGGCATGCCCTTGCGCAGTCAGCGCGCCCGAGGCCAGTTGCAATCCATCGACATTGACATTGCCCGACGCATCGCGCTTCAGCGCAGCGCTCAGTTCAGCGCGTTCGGCAAGCATGCCGCGCACCGCCGCCGGCAGCGCCGTCGAGGCGGCATCGGCTTTCAAATTGAGGTCGATGGCGCCGTCGGCCAGCGATACCCGACCGGTGAAGCCACTGTTCAGCGCATCGCTCGTCACCGAGCCGCTGTCGATGGTGACTGCATCCGCAGCCAGCCTGCCGACAACCTTGGCCGTGACCTTGCCGGCGATGAGCGGCGCAATGGTCGCATTGTCGAGACCGATCTTTTCCGCCGATACCGTGCCGGAGATCGGCCCTGTGCGGGTCTTCAAGTCAAAGGCATCGGAATGCAGGGCGACCGCGATGCCTTCTACCTTCGCCAACTTCGTAGCAACCGAAGGCACCCTCGCCGAAATGTCGAGCCGGGGCTGCGCGCCCTGCCCCGCTGCCTTCACCGAAAGCGCCTGCAGCTCGAGCTTGATCGGGCTTTCAGCGCTGCCCAGCGTCAGCGGCAGGCTCGGACCGGTCGAATTGAGGTCGATAGCAAAATCGCTGGCGCCGTTCGGATTGAGGGTGCCGGTCGCCTGGCCGGAAATCTTGTCGCCGGTCAGCGTCGCATGGTCGAGCAAAACACCGCCGGCCGTCGTGTAGCTGCCGGCGGCATCGACAGCGAGCGGCCCGAGCCCGGCCTGGCGAGTCTGGCTGGTTTCGACGCCAGCCAGCTGCGCATTGAAACGGACGTCGGGAGCTGCCGGCGATCCGCTCACCTGCGCCGTGCCGCCGAGCGTCCCCGCCGCATCGAGACCGGGCGAAAAATCATTGGCCAGTGCTGCCGGCAGCGCCGAAAATTGCGCCGCGAGGTCGAGCGTCTGGCCGGCGGTGCCCGACAGCGTCACCGAACCGCCGCCGACATCGAGCGCCAATTTCTCGATGGTGGTCGTGCCGTTCGCAATGCTTAGCGTAGAGGCTTGAGAGATTGTCGCCTTGATGCCGCGAACCGTGGCTTCGCCCGAGGCGATCTCGACGCTTGTCGTGCCGTCGGCGATCTTCACCCGGCCGGCAGCGGTTGCCGGAATGCCCGATATGGTGGCGCCGCCGGTAAAATTGGTCCAGTCGCCGTCGCGCTTCAGATCGACGGCGATGCCGCCGATTTCGGTGGTTCCGGAGGTGACGCTGTCGGCCTTGATCGAACCGGCGATCGCCGGCGCCTTGAGATAATTGGCGATCAGCGCATTGACGGTGATGGTCTTGGCCGTCACCTCGCCGCGTGCGATCGACGTGCTCTTCGCATCGATTGCGACGGAAGGCGCGTCGCCCTCCTTGGCAAAGCGGATGGTGCCATCGACGTCGCCCGTCACCGCCTGGCCGGCAAGTGCGGCCAGCTGGTCGATGGCGGGTGCCGCGAGCGTCAGCGTGCCGAGCGGCATGAATTTGTCGTCCAGCGCGAGGTCGCCCGAGATCTCGTTGTCGCCAAGCGAGACCAGGAAGCCATTGATCGACCGCTTGCCTTCGCTGGTCACCAGTGCCGCCTTGAGGTCGAGCGGCTGGTCGTTGACGGAACCGGTCAGCGAGACGTTGGCGGCAGGGTTCTCAATGTCGGCCTTGCCGCTCGCCGTCAGCTTGATGCTCTTCACCGTGCGGCCCGAGGCCGTCAGGCTGTCGCTGTCGGCGGAGACCGTGAAGTCCGGGGCCGTCATGGCGCCGCTTGCCGTCAGCGCGAAATCGATGCCGCCGGCAACCGGCACGCCGACCGTTGGCGACAGCACGGAAACATTGCCCAGTTTGCCCTTGATGTCGGCCTGGATATCGGTGCCTTGCAAGCTGGCGGTGCCAGTGGCGCTGAGCGACCCGGACGTGAATTCGATCGCGTTGGCAGCGAAGGAGCCCTGCGGATCGCGAGTCGCGCTGGCCGAGAATTTCACCCGGGCGCCGAGCACAGAGGCGATCTGAGGCGGAAGGGCGGTCGCGACGGCATCGGCGTTCATCTTGAGCTGCATCGACAGATCGGCAAGCGCCACCGTCGCCGTCAGCGAGGCGTTGAGCGCGTCCGAGCGCAATGTGCCCTGGTCAATGGCAATGGCATCCTTGCTGACCGATCCGGCGAGGTCGACGCCGACCTTGCCGGTGACCAAGGGCGCCAGCGTCGCCACGTCGGTTTTGAGACCACCTGCCTCCAGCTTGACGGCGACCGGGCCGGCGCGGGTCTGGATGTCGAAACCGTCGGAATGGATCTGCGCCGCCAGATCGTCCAGTCGCGTACCACCGGCTATGATCGAAACGAAGGAGGCGCCGATGTCGATGATCGGCGCCTTGCCGTCCCCGAACGCGCGGGCGGTGGCATTGTTGATCGCCAGCGTGATCGGCTGCGCCTTGCTGCCGACGCTGATGACGACCGGCGGCCCCTTGGCGGCGAGTTCGACCGAGAGATCGCTTGCGCCGGCAGGGTCGATGATGCCGGTGGCGGTGCCATGCACCGCATCGCTGTCGATATTGGCACGGTCGACACTGACGCCGCCGGCTGATGTGGCGGTGCCCGCGACATCGAAGCTGGTCTTGCCGGCAAACAGCGGCTTCAAATTCTCCGGCAGGAAGCTAGCGAAGTCCCCGTCGCCCTCGGCTTCGACATGGCTGCCCTTGTCGGTCGACTGGTGGCGGCCTGTCAGCTGGGTGACGATCCTGCCGTCGACTGAGAACGTGCCGATGCCGTTCCAGTTGGCGAGCGGTCCCGTGCCGGAGACGATTATGTCGACCGGCGGCGCGTCGGGCAATTTGAGCAGATTGGCGATGATGCCGCCTGCCGGCTCCGAGGCCTTGAGATCGAGGTCGAGCCTGTTGTCTGCCGGCGCAAAGTGGATTTTGGCATCGACATTGCCTTGCTTTCCGTCACGGCGGGCGACGTTGAGCGTCGTCTCGACCGCCAGCGGCGCGGCGTCGGCCTTGAGCATTCCCTTGGCGGCGAGTTCGGCGATGCCGCTGCCGGCCAGATCCTGGCCGAGCGCGATCTCGGGCAGGTCGATCTGCTTGATGTCGAGCGAAACCGGCAGCGTCGTCGTGCCGCCGCTCGGCGCTGGCTGCGTGCTGGCCATAGGCAACCGGGCGAGTTCTATGCGTTCGGCGGCGATGCGGTCGGCGCTGAAATTTTTCGACAGCAGCGCCAGCGGCGACCAATCGACAGCCACCTTGCGCGCCACCAGCCAGGCGCCCTCGCGGTCCTCCAGCACCACATGGTCGACGCTGAGAGCCCCGGACCAGATGCCGTCGATGCCGCTGACAGTGATCTTGCGGTCGTCGCTCGAAGCCAGGCGCGAGATGATGCCGGCGAGATTGTCGCGGCCGCGCTCGGTCTCGGTCAGCACGACCAGTGCGCCGATCGCCCCCGCAACCACGATCAGCAGCGTGTAAAGGACAATGCGGAGGATGCGCCAGACCGTCTTCATCGTCAAAACGCCTGTCCGATGCCGGCATAGATGCCGAAATGCGGGTCGCTCGGATCGCGGTTGAGCGGCACGGCCGCGTCGATGCGCAGCGGCCCGAACGGCGTCACATAGCGCAAGCCGACGCCGGCGCCGACCTTGACGTCGGAGAAATCGGGCAACGGTTTGGTCGACACGGTGCCGGCATCGACAAACGGCACGATGCCGATCGTGTCGGTGATGGCGATGCGCATTTCGACCGAAGTCTCGAAGAACGACAGGCCGCCGATCGGCTGGCCGGTGAAATCCTTCGGGCCGATGCCCTGATAGGCATAGCCGCGCACCGAACCACCGCCGCCGGAGTAGAAGCGCCGGTCGGCCGGCACGTGTTCTAGGTTGGTACCGACGATCGAACCGGTGGCGACACGTTCGGCCAGCACGAACTTCGAAGCCGAATCCAGCGACTGATAGGCCGATCCCTCGCCCTTCAGCTTGAGGAAAGCCGCGCCGCTCAAAATGTCGTAGCTCGGCTCGGCATAAGCCAGCACCCGGAAGCCGCTGGTCGGGTTCAGCCGGTTGTCCCTGTTGTCATAGACATATTGCAACGGAATGCTGGCGATCAGGTATTTGTGCTTGCCGAAAGCGTCGTGGATGCGGGAATAGTCGAGCGCCAACTCAGCTGAAACCGTCTGGTTCTTGGTCAGTTCGTAGGACAGGCCGGTGCTGCCCTTGACCGAGAAATGGTCATAGGCATCAGGATGTTCGAGCACGGTCTTGACGCTGGCGATGAACTTCGATGCCGGCCCGATCACGCCCGGCTTCTCGAACATGATACCGGCATTGTAGTTGAGTTCGCCAAGATCGTTGCTGCCGATGCCGCTGATCTTACCATCGATGCGCAGCTTCTCGGCCCGGCCGAACAGGTTGCGGTGGCCCCAATAGCCTTCCAGGCCCAGCCCCTCGGTGTTGGAGAAGCTGCCGCCGACGCCGAAATAGCGCGGCTTGCGCTCGCTGACCTGGACGCCGATCGGAATGTTGCCGTCGGCGTCGAGCGTGTCGGCTTCCTTGAACGTCACGCTGTTGAAGACTTCGAGCGCCAGCAGCCGGTCGCGCGCATCGTCGATCTCTTGCGGCGAATATTGCCGGCCGCGCTTGAGGCCCGTCATGTATTCGGTGAAGTCGCGGTCGACCTTCTCGGTGCCTTCCACCGTGGTCGCTCCGTAGCCGGCGACCGGCCCGGCGGCGACCGTCAGCGTCACGTCCAGCGTCGAAGTGGCATGGTCCGCGACGATCTGACGATCGGTCACCTTGGCCAGCGGCCTGCCCTGCTCTTTCAGCGTCCGCACGATCAGCGCCTCGGCTTTGAGCACGGCGCCGGACCCGGCGTCGCCGCCTGATATCAGGCCATAGTCGGCGCTCATCAGCCCCGCCGCGTCGCCTTGCAGCCGGATATTGCCCAAGGTGAATTTCGGCCCGCTGGCGATGTCGATGACCACCGGGACCGGCTGCGGCCCCTTGAACTCGGCGTCGGGCGGCAAATCATCGAGCGGCTTGCCGTCGATGGTGACGGTGACCACGCCTTCGTAGCGGGCATCGGCATAGAGCGCGGCGACAAGCTGTTCGCGATCGCTGCGCGCCTTGGCCATCAGCCCGAGCGAACCGGAAACCGGACGCTCCTCGTCACTTTTCAGCGTCGAGGCGTTTTCGAGCTTCTTGACGAGATCCTTGTCGGCGTCGGGGGCATTGATTGTGACGGCATAGCGCAGCGGGTTGACGATGTCGGCATCCTCGTCGCTGGACGACCCCCACAACTTGATGCCGAAAAGCTCGAACGCAGCCGCCGGCCTTGATTCGGGAACCAGCGCCGCCGAGCATATCACGGCTATAAGCAGGGCGCGCGGAAGCACACGCCCTGGCGCGCGACCTCCTGACATCTGCTCTTCATGCGCCGGCATTAAGACAACCTAGGTTATAAAACTAAAATTGGAATGAAGTTCTGAAGCGCTCGTAAAGGGGCCACAATCCAATTGTCTGAAATAGGACGGGCTTGGAATTCACACCTTTTGCGTTGCCGCAAGAAAGCGTGATCCCCTGTCCTATGGAGGTACTACCGGCCATCGGCCGGAAAGGAAACCGTTGGCAGGCGGAACCCTGCCGCGTCCTTGCGTTGACAAGCCTGACTGAAGCTTGATCATGCCTGGAACGTCAGCTGTGTCTGGAGGGGTGCTATGGCAATGCGAGCGGCTCGTGGTCTGTCGGTCCTGATTCTTTTGTTTTTTGCCTGGAGTGGTATCGCGCAAGCGGCTGAATCCCGACGAATAGCGACGACGGACAATTCCGACTATTTCGGCTTTGATCTCAGATCCGACCAGAACGTCACGCTCGACCAGTGCAAGACGACATGTCTGGGCGATCCGGCCTGCCGCGCCTTCACTTACAACAATAAAGCCAAATGGTGCTTCCTCAAATCCGACTACAACCAGCTGAAACTGTTCAACGGCGCGGTCGCCGGCAAGGTCGTCAACATCGATGGCGATCCCGATATCGGCGCGCCGCCTGAACTCGCCTTCTTCCCCAACTGGATGGCCGATCAGGCCCAGCAATACCGCAACAAGTTGTTGGGTCCGGCCTACATCAAGCCGACCGAAGGGCTGACCGCGCTGACGACTGCCGCCGAGCAATCGGTGCTTACCGGCGACCACCGCTCCGCCATGCTGAGATACGAAGGCGCCGTGTCTGTCATGCCCGATGACGGCCAGCTCTGGCTCAACCTGGCGCGTGAAACGCTTGCCGTGCAACCCGCCGCCAACACTTCCGATGCCTCCACTTTGCCGGCAGACGGGACGTCGGCCGCATTCATCGCCTACAAGCTGCTCCGCACCACCAAGACGCGAGCCGAAGCGCTGGCGCTGCTCGGCAACGGCCTCGACAAGCGGGATCTCTACCGGCCGGCGCTGCAGGCCTACGAAGCCAGCCTTGCCCTGAACCCTTCGCCGGCGGTCCAGGCCGACTATGCCGATCTCAAGGCGCGCAAGGGTTTCCGCGTCATCGACCACACCCTCGATGCCGACACCAGCGCGCCGCGTATCTGCGCGCAATTCTCCGAGGATCTGGTCAAGACCGGCGTCGATTACGCGCAGTTCGTCACCGTCGACAATGCGCCGCCCAAAGGAGTCGAGGCCAAGGACAAGCAGATCTGCGTCGAAGGGCTGGAGCACGGCCAGCATTACGACGTTACTTTCCGCGCCGGCCTGCCGGCGGCAATCGGCGAAGTGACCGCAGCCCCCGTGGTGCTGTCGATCTATGTGCAGGACCGCGCACCGTCCGCCCGCTTCACTGGCGACAGCTTCGTGCTGCCGGCCGGCGCGCGCCGCGGCATCCCGGTCGTCACCGTCAACATGAACGCAGCCGAGATGAAGCTCTACCGCATCGGCGACCGCTCGCTGGCGCAACTTCTGTCGGGTTACCAGTTCCTGCACCAGCTTGACGGCTACGACATCTCCAACATTTCCGAGCAGATGGGCGCGCCGGTCTGGCAAGGCCAGCTCGACATCGCCAACGATCTCAACAAGGAGGTCACCACCTCCTTCCCGGTCGACGAAGCACTGCCGCAGCGCAAGCCCGGCGTCTATGTGCTGACCGCCCAGGCGGTCAACGACAACGCCGACGACTACAATTCGATGGCTACGCAATGGTTCGTCGTCTCCGACATCGGCCTGTCGACCTATACCGGCCAGGACGGCCTGAATGTCTTTGCCCGTTCGCTGGGCAGCGCCAAGCCGATAGCAGGCGCCGAACTGACCCTGGTTGCCAGGAACAATGAGGTTCTGGGCACGGCGACATCGGATGCCGATGGCCACGCCGTCTTCAATCCCGGATTGACGCGCGGCGACGGCGGCATGATGCCGGCCGTGCTGATGGCCAAGCAGGGCAACGATGATTTCGTCTTTCTCGACATGGGCCGCGCCGGCTTCGACCTGTCCGACCGCGGCGTCACGGGGCGCGCGGCGCCCGGGGCGCTCGACGTCTATGCCTGGACAGAACGTGGCATCTACCGCGCCGGCGAGGACGTTCATGTTGCGGCCCTTGCCCGCGACGGCGCCGCCAAGGCGGTCGAAAACCTGCCGCTGACCTTCATCTTCTCGCGCCCCGACGGCGTTGAGGACCGCCGCATCGTCAGCGACGGCGCCTCGGTCGGCGGCCATGCCGTCGACCTGCCGCTCGAACCCAACGCCATGCGCGGCACTTGGTCGGTGTCGATCTACACCGATCCCAAGCAGGCGGCGGTGGCCAGCCAGATGTTCCTGGTCGAGGATTTCGTGCCGGATCGCATCGAATTCGACATGAAGGCCGACAAGCAGGAGATCGCGCAGGGCGAAATCGCCAACATCAACATTGACGGCCGCTTCCTCTACGGCGCGCCGGCAGCAGGCCTGGCGCTGGAAGGCGAGCTGACGCTGTCGACCTCGCGCGATTGGGACCGTTTCCAGGGCTTCTCCTTCGGCCTCGCAGACGAGCAGTCCGCAGAACCCACTGTTACCCCCCTCGCCGATCTGCCGGTGGTTGGCGATGACGGCAAAGTGACCTTCCCGGTCTCCGTCGATCAACTGCCCTCGACCACCAAGCTGGTCGACGCCAAGGTGACGGTCAGGATGCGCGAAACCGGCGGCCGCGCCATCGAGCGTTCGCTCGACATCGGCATCCGTCCGCAAGGCCATATGATCGGCATCCGCCCTGACTTCGCCGACAATGAAGTGCCGCAAGGCGGCACAGCCAAGTTCAGCCTGATCGCCGTCGATCCCGACGGCAAGCGCGAGGCGTTGAAAGGCGCGCAATGGACGCTGGTCAAGGTCGAACGCAATTACCAGTGGTACCGCTCCAACAATTCCTGGAACTACGAACCGGTCTCCTTCACCAAGTCGATCGCCAACGGCCAGGTCGACCTCAGTGCCGATGGCAACGCAACGGTCTCCGTGCCGGTCGATTGGGGCCAGTACCGGCTCGAGGTTGAAACCGCCGATCCCGAAGGACCGGCGACCAGCTACGAATTCGATGCCGGCTGGTACGTCTCATCTACCACCACCGAAACGCCTGACGGCCTCGAGATCGCTCTCGACAAGGACAGCTATGCCGCGGGCGAAGTGGCCAAGCTGAAAGTCTCGCCGCATTTTGCCGGGGAACTTCTCATCAACATCGGTTCCGACAAGCTGTTGAAGAGCGTTACGGCGTCAGTGCCGGCGGGAGGCAGCACCGTCGATATTCCGGTCGGCGACGACTGGGGCGCCGGCGCCTATGTCACCGCGACCCTGTTTCGACCGGGCGAGGCGCAGGAAACGCGCATGCCGGCGCGCGCCATCGGCGTGAAATGGCTGAAGGTCGACCCGGGCTCGAAGAAGCTCGCCATCACCCTGGCGCCGCCCGGCAAGACCATGCCGCGCCAGCAGCTGTCGATCCCTGTTTCGGTCGCCGGCGTGCAGCCGGGCGCCAATGCCTATGTCATGGTCGCGGCCGTCGATGTCGGCATCCTCAACCTGACCAACTACAAGGCGCCGGATCCGGAGAACTGGTTCTTCGGCCAGCGCATGCTGGGCATGGAAATCCGCGACATCTACGGACGCCTGATCGATGGTTCGATGGGGAATACCGGCAAGCTCAGGACCGGCGGCGACGGCGCCAACATGCAGGCGCAGGGCAGCCCTCCGACAGAAAAGCTGGTCGCCTTCTTCTCCGGTCCCGTCGAGCTTGATGCCGACGGCAAGGCGCGGATCGACTTCGACATTCCGCAGTTCAACGGCACCGTGCGCGTCATGGCCGTCGCTTGGACCAAGGACGCAGTCGGCCATGCCCAGTCCGACGTCATCGTGCGCGATCCCGTCGTGATCACCGCCGGCCTGCCGCGCTTCCTGGCGCCTGGTGACGCTGCCGTCATGCGCCTCGATGTCGCCGACACCGATGGCCCTGCCGGCGACTATGCGCTGTCGATCGAAACGACGGGCGACCTGTCGACGGGCGACAAGCCCCTGCCCGAGAAGCTGACGCTCGCCCAGGGCAAGCGGCAGACGCTGACCGTGCCGCTGATCGCACAGACGGCCGGCAATGCCTCGCTGACCATCAAGCTCGCCCATGCCGACGGCACCCAGGTCGAGCAGACGCTCTACGTGCCGGTGCGTCCGGCGCAATTGCCGGTCACCACCCGCCTGGTGGTCGACCTCAAGGGCAATGGCGGCGCGTTGCGGGTCGACAAGGAACTGCTGGCGGCAAGCCTGCTCGACGGCGCTTCCGTCAGCGTCGGCGTTTCACAGGCCTCCGCCTTCGACGTGCCGTCGCTGTTGATGACGCTCGACCGCTACCCCTATGGTTGCGCCGAGCAGACCACCAGCCGCGCGATGCCGCTTCTCTACGTCAATGAGTTGGCATCCGGCATCGGCATGGCAAGCGACCCCGACATCCATGGCCGCATCCAGGACGCGATCTACAAGGTTCTGAGCTACCAGGCCTCGGGCGGCAGCTTCGGCCTGTGGGGTCCGGGCTCCGGCGATCCGTGGCTCGATGCCTATGTCACCGACTTCCTGACCAGGGCGCGCGAGCAGAAATACGACGTACCGAGCCTGGCCATGAACCAGGCGCTGAGCAATTTGCAGAACTCGCTCGGCTACGACCAGAGCGTACAGGACCGTGGCAGCGAGATCGCCTACGCCCTCTACGTTCTGGCCCGCAACAAGAAGGCCTCGATCGGCGATCTGCGCTACTATGCGGACACCCAGCTCGAAGCTTTCTCCAGCCCGATGGCCGTCGCCCAGCTGGCGGCGAGCCTGGCGCTCTACGGCGATACGCCGCGCGCCGAAGCGACGTTCAAGACCGCCCTGCAACTCGCCAAGTCGACCACCGACTACGATTACTACCGCTCCGACTACGGCTCGCGGCTGCGTGACGGTGCGGCGATGCTGGCGCTGGCGGCGGAATCGAAGCCGGTGCCGACGATCGTGCCTGAGCTGATCAAGCTGGTGACCAGGGAACGCGCCGAAGCCCGCTGGACCAGCACCCAGGACGAATCCTGGATGCTGCTGGCGGCTCGCGCGCTGAAAGAAGGCAATGATGCAATCACGTTGACAGTCAATGGTGCGGCGCACGCCGGCGGCTATTCCAACCAGATCGACGGCAGCGACCTTGCCGACAGCCCGCTGACCATCGCCAACACCGGCAAGACTCCGCTGCAGGCCGTCGTCACGACGGTGGCGTCGCCGATCCAGCCCTTGCCGGCAAGCGGCGACGGCTTCACCATCGATCGCACCTACTACAAGCTCGATGGCACTGAAGCCAATGTCACCGAGGCGACCCAGAACGAACGCTATGTCGTCGTGCTCAAGGTCAACGAGCAGAACAGCTGGCCGTCGCGCCTACTGGTAACGGACCTGTTGCCGGCCGGCTTCGAGATCGACAATCCGGGCCTGGTGTCGAGCGCCCAGTTGACCAACTTCTCGTGGCTGGCGCAGACCGATGCGGCCCATCTCGAATTCCGCGACGACCGTTTCGTCGCCGCGTTCAACCCGGCCGACGGCGACCACGATCACAATCTGACCCTCGCCTATGTCGTGCGCGCCGTGACGCCTGGCACCTATGCACACCCAGCGTCAATGGTGGAGGACATGTACAGGCCGCAATATTCGGCTCGCACCGCTACCGGCATGATGGAGATCAAGGCGCCGTAAGGCGCTGGTGGTGATGGACGCGATAAGCAAAGTGCCCCCTCACCCGCCCTCCGCTTCGCTCGGTCGACCTCTCCCCGAGGGGAGAGGAGACGACCAGCGCCGGCGCCAGTCTCTTCTCCCCATCGGGGAGAAGGTGGCCGCGAAGCGGCCGGATGAGGGGGCATCTTTCCAGCCATGAAGATACTTCGCAAACTCGCTATTGGAGCCGCAGGCGGCGCCTGCCTGTTGGCGCTCTCCACCGCCTCCCTCTGGGAACTCGACCGCGCCTTCCCGCCACCGCTGCCTGCCGAACTCACGGTCTCGACGGAAGTCCAGGACCGCGACGGCCAGCTGTTGCGCGCCTTCGCCACTCCGGACGGCTACTGGCGGCTCGAAACCCGGCTCGATCAGGTCGACAAGCAATTCATCGACATGTTGGTCACCTACGAGGACAAGCGTTTCTGGGATCATGAGGGTGTCGACGTGCTGGCGCTGGCCCGTGCTGCCGGCCAGTTCGCCACCAGCGGCCACATCGTCTCCGGCGGCTCGACCCTGTCGATGCAGCTTGCCCGGCTGATCGAGCCGCGCGAGAGCCGCAGCCTCGGCTCCAAGATCAAGCAGATGCTGCGCGCCATCCAAATCGAGCGGCGGCTGTCCAAGCGCGAGATCCTCGAGCGCTACCTGACGCTGGCCCCTTATGGCGGCAATCTGGAAGGCGTGCGCGCCGCGTCCCTCGCCTATTTCGGCAAGGAGCCGAAGCGGCTTACCGTGTCGGAATCCGCCCTGCTCGTTGCCCTGCCGCAGCTGCCGGAAAAGCGACGGCCGGACCGCAACCTGAAAATCGCCCACGCCGCCCGCGACCGGGTGCTGACCCGCATGGTCTCCTCCGGCTTGCTCGGCGAACGCGAGGCGGCACGTGCCGCACTCGACGATGTGGCGGGGCTGCGCCGCACGCTGCCGGCGCTCGCCGCACACGCCGCCTATGCTGTGCTGCCCAAGGCGGTTCCCGGTCAGCCTTTGCAGCTGACGATCCGCAAGAGCGTCCAGGAAGGGCTGGAGCAGGTGGCGCGGGACGCGGCCACCAAGCTTGGACCTCGCCTGTCGGTCGCCATGGTGCTGGCCGACTCCCGCACCGGCGACATTCTCGGCGAAGTCGGCTCGGCCAATTTCTTCGACGCCAGCCGCGCCGGCTGGATCGACATGACCAAGATCGTCCGCTCGCCCGGCTCGACGCTGAAGCCGTTCATCTACGGTCTTGCCTTCGAACAGGGGCTGGTGGCGCAGGAAACGCTGATCGACGACAGTCCTGTCGATTTCTCCGGCTACCGGCCGAAGAATTTCGACATGGGCTATCAGGGCGACGTCAGCATCCGCCAAGCGCTGCAACTGTCGCTCAACGTGCCGGCGATCCGCGTGCTCGACGCGGTCGGACCAACGCGTCTGATGGCGCGCTTCCACCAGGCCGGCGTCAGCCCCGTGCTGCCGGTCAACGAGGCGCCGGGCCTGGCCATCGGCCTTGGCGGGGTTGGGATAACATTGCGCGACCTCGTCCAGCTCTACACAGGGCTCGCCAATGGCGGCAAGACGCACACGCTGCATGACGGCACCGAGCCCGCCAATGCCGAGCGCACCAGCGCTACCATCCTCGACGGTCAGGCCAACTGGCAGATCATCGACATTCTATCGGGCGTCAAGCCGCCCGAGGGCGCCTTGCAGCGCGGCATCGCCTACAAGACCGGCACCTCCTACGGCTATCGCGACGCGTGGTCGGTCGGCTTCGACGGCCGCTATGTGCTGGGTGTCTGGGTCGGCCGCCCCGACGCCGGCGCAGTGCCGGGCCTGTCCGGCTATGTCTCGGCCGCTCCCATCCTCTTCGAGGCTTTTGTCCGCTCGGGCCTGGCCACCGTCCCATTGCCGGGCAGGCCGCCCGGCGTGATCAGCCCCAGGCGCGAGGACCTACCGGTGACGCTCGCCCGCTTCGGCGCCGGGTCGGACGGCCTCGTGCAGGCGACAGTGACCGAACCCGCGCCGACTATCATCTTCCCGCCCGACGGCGCCCGCATCGATCTCGACACCAATTCAGTCGATGCCTCGCCGCTGGTTCTGAAATTGCAAGGCGGCCGCGCGCCGTTCCGCTGGCTGGCCAACGGCAAGCCGCTCGCCGGCATCGACCGTCGCCGCACCGCGACCTGGCAACCCGACGGCGCCGGCTATTCGACGCTGACCGTAATCGACGCCGCGGGACGCGCGGCCAGCGTCAAGGTGTTCGTCGAATAGATCTCGCCAAGAGATTCATGGAATTGGCTTTTCGGGCGCTCGGCAGATAGCAGGATATTCACCCATGCCTCGCGCGATCCTTTCTTGTCGGCAGCCTTGCCTCGACGCTGCTCATTTCTAAATAGGCTGGGTGTGCGGCATGGATTCTTCCCGGAGATGCAGGAGGAAAATATTTCTCCATGCTGCAAAGGATCGTCGAATATTTTCTCCAGAGGGGCAAAAAAGGCAACATTCAATGCATCTAATTTCTACCAGTTCGGTAGATTTGCCGTGGGTTCAACGGAGGCAGAAATGACCAAACCTCATTTCAGGAAACTGCTCGGCGCACTGGTCGCCACATCCATCCAGTTCGGCACGCTCGGCTTCGCGTTTGCCGACACCACCATTCTCAACGTGTCCTACGATCCGACACGCGAGCTCTACAAGGCCTATAACGAAGCCTTCGTCGCGCATTGGAAGGCCGAGACCGGCGAGACGGTCACCGTCCAGCAGTCGCATGGCGGATCCGGCGCCCAGGCCCGCGCCGTGATCGACGGACTCGATGCCGATGTGGTGACACTGGCGCTCGAAGGCGACATCAACGCAATCGTCTCGAAGTCGAAGAAGATCAATCCCGACTGGCGCACAAAATTCGAAAACAATTCAGCGCCTTACACCTCGACCATCATCTTCCTCGTGCGCAAGGGCAATCCCAAGGGCATTCACGATTGGAGCGACCTCGTTAAGGACGGCATCCAGGTGATTACGCCCAACCCCAAGACCTCCGGCGGCGCTCGCTGGAACTATCTCGCCGCGTGGGCCTACGCCAACGCCAATGATGGCGGCGACGAGGCCAAGACCAAGGAGTTCGTCGGCAAGCTCTACGCCAATGCCCCGGTGCTCGACACCGGCGCGCGCGGCTCGACCGTAACCTTCGCGCAAAAAGGCCTCGGCGACGTGCTGATCGCCTGGGAAAACGAGGCCTATCTGGCGCTCGACGAGTTCGGCGCCGACAATTTCGACATCGTCTACCCGCCGACCTCGATCCTGGCCGAGCCACCTGTGGCGGTGGTCGACGCCGATGTCGACGCCAAAGGCACGCGTAAGGTTGCCGAAGCCTATCTGGGCTGGCTCTATTCCAAGGAAGCACAGACGATCATCGCCAAGAACCACTATCGCCCGGCCAAGCCCGATCTGGTGCCGGCGGAGGATCTCGCCAAGCTGCCTCCGATCAAGCTGATCTCGATCGACGACCCGCTTTTCGGTGGCTGGAAAAAAGCACAGCCTTACCATTTCGGCGATGGTGGTATATTCGACCAGATCTACAAGCCTCAGTAAGTCGATATTCAGGACGATATGACCACAG
>NZ_JAMYUW010000017.1:0-92500 GCF_040323315.1 Mesorhizobium sp. M0047
CCCCCCCCCCCCGCGCCGGGCGGGCCCACCCCCCCCCCCCCCCCGCCGCCCCCCCCCAAACTAATACCCCTTTTTTTTTTTTTACGGGGGTGGGGGTTAAACCCCAACCCCCCAACCCGCTCCAATCGTTTGTTTTGACGTAGGGGGAAAGCGCTATGCGCTTTTCCCGGGAAAGCCGTCCGATGCTTTTCCCGGAATTCCTCCTGCGCAAAGCTTTATTCTGCCGTGATCGCGCCGCAAGCTTGTTCGGAGGAACAACCCTGGCGACGGCCATGCTTGATGCTCTGCGCCTGCTTGCCTGTCTTGCCTGCGCCCAGGCCGCCGCCTCGCCGCCGGATGCGCCGGCCGTCGACGTCGAGTTGGTGCTTGCAGTCGACATATCGCTGTCGATGGACGAAAAGGAGTTCGCCCTGCAGCGCGCCGGTTATGTCGAGGCGTTGCGACATCCTGACTTTATCAAGGCTGTTCGCGCCGGCGCCACCGGCCGGATCGCGCTCACCTATTTCGAATGGGCCGGCACGGTGCGCGACGACGCGGTCATCGGCTGGCAGATCATAGACAGCGCGGAGAGCGCCAACCTCTTTGCCGACAAGGTTGCGGCCCGCCCGTTCCGCAGTTTCCGCGGCACCTCGATTTCCGGTGCGCTGGCCTTCGGCACCGAGCTTTTCGATCACACTTCTTTCAAGGGCGAACGCAGCGTCATCGATATTTCCGGTGACGGTCCGAACAATATCGGGCCGCCGGTCACCGCCACGCGCGATGCGGCGACTGCAAAGGGCATCGTCGTCAATGGATTGCCAATCCTGATCAGTCCATCACCCACCTTCAGTCATCTCGACCAGTATTACGCGCAGTGCGTGAGCGGCGGGCCCGGTTCCTTTGTGCTGCCGATTTATGCGGCCGCCGAATTTTCGACGGCCATCCGGCGCAAGCTGATCCTCGAAGTAAGCGGCATTCGGGACGAGGCGAGAATCATGCCCGTCGACGTGGCGACGCCGATAGACTGTCTGCAGGGCGAACGGGATAGGCGGTTCTTGTCCGATCCGTATTTTCCGGAACTCGACCGGTGAGCCTTACTGGAACTTGTCATGCATGTCGTAGTCTAGAACCGGTGGACACTTTTAGGCGACATGCAATTAGGCCGGTCGGGCGCCAAACTTGTCGCGGAACTCGTTGTAGAGATCGCGGCGCCAGCGCCGGCCGTGAATATAGCCGTGCATCAGTTCCGGCAGCGTATAGCCGAGCGATTTCGACGAGCGATTGGCCATGTAGCCCTCAAATGCTTGAGGTATCCGGCCCCTCAGAATATCGGCGATAATCTGCCGCGAGATCATGTATGGCGGAATATGCGGGTAGGCGTCGGCAATATGCGGATGTTTGCCCATCAGGTTCGCATAGGCTTCGACATAGCCGTCACGGCGGCCTGAAATCGAGTTTTCCGAGTTGTATTTCGTCCAGTCGATGTCTTCGGACAACCGAGCGCCATGACGGCGCGCTAGCCGCAGCAGCAATTCCCGGTCCTGCATCCGGGTGATGTCGCTGTCATAACCGCCAATGCCCAGCAAGGCCTCGCGGCGAGCGGTTATCGCGGAGCCGGCGATGAAGATCGTCTGTGCGACCAGCGTCCGTTCCAGCATCGTCGGGCTCACGAACGCATCGCGATTGACGCAATTGGTGGCGCGATTGCCCTTCAGGGACACAAAAGAGCTGATCAATACCTGAAGTGCGGAATTGTCGTCGAAGCGGGCCAGGGTTCGTTCAAGCCGGTGCGGCAGGTAAACGTCGTCCGAATCAAGGAATGTCACCACGGGCGCCCGCGCCCGCTCGATGCCGGCATTCCTGGCGGCATTTGCGCCTCGCCATTTCGCACCGACATAAATCAGCCGCGGGTCTTGAATGCGGGCGAGTGCCGCCTCGGTTCCGTCGGTCGAGCCATCGTCAACGACAATATGCTCGAGCCTTGGCATGCTTTGGGAAAGCACGCTTTCCACGGCGCGCAACACCGTTTCGCGCCGGTTGTGGGTCGGCGTGATGACGGTAACGAGAGGTGTTGGATCCATGATCCCGGCCATGTCGTGTCAGCTGTTTCCTGCGCAGAGCTGCGCGTCTATCCAGGACTTTTCAATTCTTGGAACGGTCGAATGGATCGAACTTCCTTTCCGCGACATCCCGTAGTCGATCCGACGCTACAAAAAGCAGCTGCCCGTGTCATCCACTTTACCGATACTCGAGCCGCGCAAGCCAACGAATTCCGGTTATTAGCGCTCCATTTGCAACAGCATCGTCGAACAGAGCATATGCGAATCACCACGGAAGCGGCCTGCCGCAGCGGACAGCATATATTCCATTACCTCGAACGTAATCGTTTTATGCTCGGCATTCGGTCAGATTGCCCTTGCGAGGCCGGCAACTCGGCTTCGTTGACAAGGGAGTACAGTCATGACCGCCTACGCCGTTGCCCATATGCGCCAGGCCACGATGGGCCCGCAGATCGTCGAATATCTGCAGAAGTGGCCTGGCCACCTGATCATCATCGAATTTCCCGACAGGCAGCATGTGCATGGCTGGTACAACTCGCCCGCCTACCAGGGCAATACTCGCACTACGCACGGATAATTCGGAGGCCGATGTGGTGTTCGCCGACGGGGTCGAGCATCCGCATAAGGCGACGGATGTTCTGGAATAGTTGACTGGTCCCAAATCAATGCAACGTTGGGGGCACGGCTCAAGATGCGACAAATCGGCTAACTGTGCCCGATATAGTCGGGCACGATCTCGATTTCGTCGCGAACTATGCCGGCAGCGAAGCTAAACTGGCCCCAGAATGCCAAGCTATAAAAGACCTGACCGACAATCAGGGAGAACGGAATTTGCCAAAGCGGCATCCCTGTCTCCCGAGCATGGCCCACAATGCGTCGTGTTGTGCGCCACGACATGGTGAACCAACGGCTGAAAGACTTGGCTACCCGTCGCATGCGACTAGGCGAATTGAGGGCCACGAACTTTCGGTCGGCGTCGCGGCCTGTAACCAGGGCCCGCCAGTAAAAGAAACGCCAGCCCCGCGGTGAGTAGTGGAAGACGCGTGCGTTGACATTATGAATTTTGTGGCCTTCACGCAGCAGTTCGCGCATCAACAACGTGCAGGAAACCTTGAAGCCATTATGGTTCGGGAAAGGATGACTGACGATCCATTCGCGCCGAAACCCTACGTTGTTTGCGTTCATCGCCCGCTTCGACGCGAACCGACTGTCTCCATGGGCCATCGGAAAAAACCAGATCAAGGCAAACGTTCTTGAAAAAAAATCATCGTGCGAAAGATATGTGTATCCGTTTACACAAATAATTTTGGGGTCTTTGAATGGCTTGAGCAAACCCGGCAGCCAGCCTGGTTCCGGCACGACGTCGGAATCGATAAAGATGACGATATTTCCGTCAGCTGCCAGCATGCCATTGTTCTTCAGGTCGTAGTATCGACCTCCGGGGAAAGCTGTGAAGACCAGGTTGGAGACTTGACCCAACTGCGGTGCTTCAGCCGCGATTTTACGATGCAGCGCATCTGTTTCCGACTCTGCCGCGCCGTGAGAGATAACAACCGTCGGTCGCGCCAGGCCGCTCGCGGAAACTGCGGCGATTTCCCGCGCCAAAGCCTTCAGTCCAACGCCGATCTCGTCCCAGTCAATGGACTTGGCGTTTTCCATTTCCATGACGAGCGAGTATGTTGCGCGTTCTTCAACCATCCCGGCCCCAAATATCTATCGATAACCAGGGGGAATATAGTCGCCTCGTCGCGATGTAAAGGCAACCCGTGCTGATCAACCGGCAGCGTTTTCGCCATTGTCCGGTGTTGTCTTTGCGGTAAAATTGGGCTTGACGCCGCTTCTTAAAGAAGCCCCCGAATTCGATGACTGATGGTCTGGAATTTTGAGAGGGCAGAGTACTGCGACAGAAAGCGCTCCCTCCATTCCATATTGATTGTGTCTCTTTGAACCTCAAGGCTGGAATTGAGGGCCGACGCAGGTCCAAAAGTGATGTGGGTGCCGGCCAGATGCGCAATTTTCTCAAGGCAGGTCTGTGGGTTTGCCAAGACTTCCTCATACGTCAATGGCAGGAAGGGCAGTCCGTTCTTTGCAAGCCAGACATCCCACGCGAGATTTTCCAGTCCGATTTTCTTAAGCGATTCTGCGATGGCTGGGCCGTCGTAGCGTGGTGAATTCTGGCCTTTCTCGGTAGAGCGGAATCGTCCCGTTTGACGGGCGCGTGTCCAAGAGATCGCCTGGCCAAGAAGATCGCGGCGGGTCAAGCGGACGTAGCGCAGCGCTGGAAGGCTGGCCGGGAGGTCCACAGTCTTGGACACTTGCGAAAACTGGCTTGCAAATATTTTGACTGCGTAAATCCCCGAGGGGGTGCGTCCGTCCTTCAGTGCCCGTAAAACCTGAGCACGGGGATCTCGCGGATAATTGGGCAGTTCCAGAACGCGGCGGCCGCCGAACCACTCGAGAGGTTTGCCAAGTCCCGCACCTGCCATCAACTCGGCGAGATAGTTGCTGCCGCTCCGAGGTGACGTGCAGATCAGAATCCCGGCCTTTATCCCAGCCAGAACGTCCGGTGGAGTTTCAACGGGCAGAGGGCCTCTTCGAAAAAGATGCATGGCTAACACAGCTACCGCTTCAGCAAGAACACCGCCTGCTGGCCGAAGAAATTCCAGAACCACCACGGCATCGACAGACCTATCTTCTGGCCGTTGGCGTCGAGTGCCGTCGCCTTTTCCACTGTCGCACCGAGTTCGTCGCACAGATTGACGAAGTCGCGGATGGTGCAGAAATGGATATTGGGCGTGTCGTACCAGGAATAGGGCAGGTCCTTTGTCACCGGCATGCGACCCTGGATGAACAGCGACAGGCGCACCCGCCAATGGCCGAAATTGGGAAAGGATACGATGGCGCGGTTGCCGATCCTGAGCAGTTCGTCGAGCACCAGCTTCGGGTTGCGGGTGGCCTGCAGCGTCTGCGACAGGACGACGAAGTCAAAGCCCTTGTCGGGATAGAATTCGAGATCCTTGTCGGCATCGCCCTGGATGACCGAGAGGCCGCGCGCCACGCATTCGTTGACGCCGCGCTGCGACAGCTCCAACCCACGGCCGTCGACCTGCTTGGTGTCCTGCAGCAATTCGAGCAGCGAGCCGTCGCCCGAACCGACATCGAGCACGCGGGACTGCGGCGGGATGAGATTGGCGACGACCTCGAGGTCGACGCGCTGGTCGCGATTGACACTCATGATGCCGCCTCCTGCGTGGAGCATGATCCTGGACAGACCAGTCCGCAACTTTCCAGGGTCATGCGCTGAGCCCTCTCGCCCGGGCCGCCGAGCCGATGAAGCCGTTGATGGCGGCAAACAGTTCCGGCTCGTCCAGCAGGAAGGCATCGTGGCCGCGATCGGTCTCTATCTCGACGAAGGACACCGAGGCGCCGGCGGCGTTCAGCGCATGCACGATCGAGCGGCTCTCCTCGGTCGGAAACAGCCAGTCCGACGTGAAGGACACCAGGCAGAAGCGGGTTTTGGTACCGGCAAAAGCGTCGGCCAACCGGCCGCCATGGTCGGCTGCGAGGTCGAAATAGTCCATCGACCGGGTCATGTAGAGGTAGGAATTGGCGTCGAAGCGATCGACGAAGGTCATGCCCTGGTGGCGCAGATAGCTCTCGATCTGAAAGTCGGCGTCGAAGCCGAAGGTCAGCGCTTCGCGATCCTGCAGATTGCGGCCGAATTTCCGGTGCAGCGCGGCCTCCGACAGATAGGTGATGTGGGCGGCCATGCGCGCCACCGCCAAGCCTTTTTCCGGGCGTTTGCCGTGCTCGAAATATTTGCCGCCATGCCAGTCCGGATCGGCCATGACAGCTTGCCGGCCGACCTCGTGGAATGCGATGTTCTGCGAAGAATGGCGCGCGCCTGTGGCGATCGGCAGCGCCGAGAAGACGCGCTCCGGATAGCTCGACGCCCATTCCAGCACCTGCATGCCACCCATCGAGCCGCCGAGCACGCAGAACAGCTTTTCGATGCCGAAATGGTCGATCAGCATCTGCTGCGCGCGCACCATGTCACGGATGGTGATGATCGGCAGGTCGAGCCCATAGGGCTTGCCGGTGGCGGGATTGGTCGAGGCCGGGCCTGTGGAACCAAGACAACCACCGATGACGTTCGAGCAGATGACGAAGAAGCGGCTGGTGTCGATGATCTTGCCGGGGCCGATCAGCACTTCCCACCAACCCGGCTTGCCGGTCACCGGATTGGTGCTGGCGACGTGCTGGTCGCCGGTCAGGGCATGGCAGACGAGGATCGCGTTGGAGCGGGCGTCGTTCAGCGTGCCATAGGTCTGGTAGGCGATCTGGAACGGCGACAGCAGCGTGCCGGCGTCGAGCTTGAGCGGCTTGTCAGGCCCAAAACGCAAAACCGGGCTCGACGGCTGGTCGGCCTCGTTGTTGGTTTTGCGAGCACGCAGAGCGGCCATTGCATCCATCTCACACCTTGATCCCTGCACCGTGCTTTTCGAAAATCGACGCCGATGCGGTGTCCGGCCGGCGCGGGCAATAAAAAACCGGCATTGCAGTCGCAAAGCCGGTTACAGGATGCAAACGGCCCTTTAGCAAGTTGTTTAACGTGGCTGCAAGCCGACCGGCCAAATCACCACGGTAGTTCGTACCCCTTCTAGGGCTGCGGCAGGCCGGCGTCAACGGCCAGCCATTGTCCGGAGGCGGTCACCTCTCGACATTGCGGGCCACGGCTTGTATTTCCGCTGCGGCTTCCCTGAGGAAGCGTTCTCGACGGATTTTGCGACATGAGCCAGACACCGGACAAGGCACGTCCAACCCCGCGCGCGGGCATCATGGACATCGACGCCTATGTGCCGGGCAAGAGCACGGCGCCTACCGGCGTCGCCAAGGTCTACAAGCTTTCGTCGAACGAGAACCCGCTCGGTCCCTCGCCAAAAGCGATCGAAGCCGCGCGCGAGATTGCCGGAAAGCTCGACGTCTATCCCGACGGCACCGCCAGGCGGCTGCGCGAAGCGATCGCCGAAGTGCACGGTCTCAACCCGGCCAACATCATCTGCTCGAACGGTTCCGACGAGATCCTCGGCCTGCTGGCGCAGACTTATCTGTCGCCCGGCGACGAGGCTGTCATCACCGAACACGCCTTCATGGTCTACAAGATCTACATCCAGTCGGCGGGTGCCGTTCCGGTGACGATCAAGGAAAAAGAGGAGCGCGCCGACATCGACGCCATCCTGGCCGCCATCACGCCACGCACCAAAATCGTGTTCCTTGCCAATCCCAACAACCCGACCGGCACCTATGTGCCGTTCCAGGAGGTGCGCCGGCTGCATTCCGGTTTGCCAAGGCACGTGCTTCTGGTGCTCGACGCGGCCTATGCAGAATATGTCCGCCGCAACGATTACGAAGCCGGCATCGAGCTGGTCGGCAGCGCCGAGAATGTGGTGATGACCCGTACTTTCTCGAAGATCGGCCTTGGTGGGGCGCGGATCGGCTGGATGTACGCGCCGATGCACATCGTCGACGCGATCAACCGCGTGCGTGGCCCCTTCAACGTCAATGCAACGGCGATCGAGGCCGGCATCGCGGCGATCCGCGACCGCGCCCATGTCGAGCGCAGCGTCGCGCACAACGAGACCTGGCTGGCATGGTTGAGCGAGGAGTTCACCAAGCTTGGGCTGCGGGTGACGCCCAGCGTTGGCAATTTCGTCCTTATTCATTTCCCTGACGACCAGAAACATTCGGCAGCGGCCGCGGACGACTACCTAACGGCACGCGGCTACATATTGCGGCGCGTTTCCGGCTACGGCTTTCCCAACGCGCTGCGCATGACCGTCGGCACCGAAGAGGCCAATCGCGGCGTTGTCGCCGCACTCACGACATTCCTGAAAAGCTAGAACACCATGACATCACCGATGTTTGAAAAGATCGCGCTGGTCGGCATCGGCCTGATCGGCTCGTCGCTGGCCCGCGTCATCCGCCGCGAGGGGCTGGCTGGCCGCGTAGCCATCTCGACCCGCAGTGCCGCGACGCTGGCGCGAGCGAAAGAACTTGGGCTCGGTGATTCCTACACCACCGATGCGAGCGAAGCGGTCCGGGATGCCGATCTGGTCATCGTCTCGGTGCCGGTCGGCTCGTCCGGCGCGATCGCCGAGGAAATTGCGTCTTCATTGAAGTCGGGCGCGATCCTCACCGATGTCGGCTCGACCAAGGCATCTGTCATCGCGCAGATGCAGCCTTATGTGCCAGCCGGCGTCCACTTTATTCCCGGTCATCCGCTGGCGGGCACAGAGAAATCCGGCCCCGATGCCGGGTTTGCCGACCTATTCGACAATCGCTGGTGTATCTTCACGCCGCTGCCCGATACTGACCCGGACGCGCTGGAACGGCTGTCGGAATTCTGGCGCCGCTGCGGCGCCAACATCGACACGATGGATCCTCAGCATCACGACATGACGCTGGCCATCGTCTCGCATTTGCCGCACATCATCGCCTACAATATCGTTGGCACCGCCGATGATCTGCAGTCGGTAACCAAGTCCGAGGTGATCAAGTATTCAGCTTCGGGCTTCCGCGACTTCACCCGCCTTGCCGCTTCCGACCCGACCATGTGGCGGGACGTGTGCCTGCACAACAAGGATGCAATCCTCGAAATGCTGGCGCGGTTCTCGGAAGACCTGGCGTCGTTGCAACGCGCGATTCGCTGGGGTGACGGCGAAAAACTCTTCGACCTGTTCACCCGCACCCGGGCCGTGCGCCGCTCGATCATCGAGGCCGGCCAGGACATCGACGTGCCCGATTTTGGCCGCCAGGCGGTCGAACACCCGGCCAAGACTTAAATTTGTTTCAGGCCGGCCAGCTCGCCGCAACCATCGCCAGCGTCTCGGCTCTATTCGGTGCCCCAAGCCTGCCGCCGAAGCGCAGGCATTTGAGCGCGGCGGCCGCACTGGCAAAGCGCAAAGCATGCTCGACGGGCATGGCTTCCGCCAGGCCGACGGCGAAGGCGCCGTGAAAGACGTCGCCGGCGGCCAATGTGTCGACCGCTTTGATTCTCGGCGCCGCGACATGACGCACACAGCCTGCGGAACGGTCGTGCCACCAACTCCCCGCCGCGCCGCCAGTCACCGCGACAAAGGCGTCGGTGTGGCCGGCGAGATCGGCGCAAGCCGTTTCCGGGTCGAGCGCCTGGCCGCAGACAATGCGCGCCGCCGGCTCCGAAGCGACGATATGCGTGGCGAGCGGCAACAGCTGTTCCAGGACCTCCAGCGGCGCGGTGTCGGCATCGAGGATCGCCGGCCGGCCGACGGCGCGCGCTGCGTTGAGGGCAAGTGCTGCCGCGCCCGGCCAGCGGACATCGACCAAAACGGCGTCGAATGCCATGAGGTCGGCGACCGGCAAGGCTTCGGGATCGGCTTGGGCACGCCCGTCATAGAACGGCACGATGATGCGCTCACCATGCGCATCGACCAGGATCGAGGCCAGCGCCGAGCGAGCGCCCCCGACGCGGCGGACATAGGCGCAATCGACACCTTCGGCTTCGATCGCGGCAACGAGATGGTCGCCGACGGGATCGTCACCCGCACTAGCCCACAGCGACACCTCGGCGCCCAAGCGGTGCGCGGCGCAGGCAGCACTGGTGGCCATGCCCGAGGCGATCTGGACGCCGTCGGAGGCGATGAACTTGCCTTGATGCAGCGGCAGTGTCTCGACACGCAGGATGGTGTCCAGCGTCAGCGCGCCGACGCTAAGAAGTTTTGCCGGTCTGTTCATACAGGGACGCTTAATCGAGTGGCTTGATCTTGCCCAGCGGGATGAAGCCGAGCGAGGGCTTGCCCTTGACCACCGTCAGCAGCATCGATGGCTCGTTGCCGAGCACCGTCAGGGCAGAAAAGCCCTGCTCGATCTGGCTTTTCTGCTCGGGTATGGCGGCGCCGAGGATGGCGGCAACCGCTTTCGGGTCCTTCAGCCTGATCATCAGATCGGCGTTGACCAGGCCCTCGGCATCGACCGAAAGCGGTCCTGAAACGGTGATGCGCGCCGTGCCTGACGACAGGTAGAGGTTGCGGATTTCGATTGCCTGGCCGCGCAGGCTTTTCAGCTGCGTGCCGATCAGTGCTACGCCGTTCTTCAGCGTCGCGTCGCCGCTGGCATCGAGCGCCGGCAGCACGCGCCCGCCGATCGCGCCGGGGTCGATCTCGAGATCGCCGAAACTGCCGAGATAGTCGATGTCCGCCCCATTCGGCTGCAGTTGGCCAGCCGCCTTGCCGGCGCTGAACAATTGCACCGGATCGGAATCGTCGGCCGGATCGGTCTGGCCGGACAGGCCCTCCGCCTCCAGAGCAATCCGCTGCGGTAGCGGCCACCACAATTTGACGTTGGCCTGCAGATTGTCCCAGTCGATCCACAGCGGCGCCATGCCTGGCACGGAAGTCCTGAGCGGGCCGCGCAGATTGGCAACCGGTGACAGAGGCTGGATGATCTGGGCGGCTGCTTTGAAACTGCCGGCCGAAGCGGCGACGTTCCTGGCATCGTCCTCGTAAGCCAAATTGTCGCAAGAGACCGTAAAGCTCAGGGGATAGCCGCTGACCTGGAGGTTGGCGCAGCCGGCTTCGACGCCAGTTTTGTTCAGCGTGGCAACCGCCTTGTCGGCCTCGCTCCTTACCCGGTTGGCCAGATAGAACCAGCCGCCGCTGTAGATGGCAAACAGCACCACGACGAAGGCGGCAAGCCAGATCAGGCGGCGAAGGTTACTCGGCTGGCGTTCGTCACTTGACGTCATGCTTTGGCTCTCGTTAACGCATGGGTGTTGCGGACGGACAGTCGATCCCGCCGACAATAGGTAGACAGAGACGAATAGGTAGACGGGACAGGCTAAAAAACTCCGGTCCCGGTACGGTGTTGGCATTCTTTGCAATCAGGCGCGGCGATATGGGCGATTTTTGGGTGTTTGGCTATGGTTCGTTGATCTGGCGGCCGGGTTTCGCGCATGTCGAGACACAGCGCGCCCGCCTGCATGGGTATCGCCGGTCGCTCTGCGTCTATTCCTTCGTGCATCGCGGCACGCGTGAACGGCCGGGGCTGGTGCTCGGCCTCGACCGTGGCGGCTCCTGCGTCGGCCTGGCGTTCCGTGTTCCCGGCGACTTGCGCGACGAGGTCATCACCTATCTGCGCGACCGCGAGCTGGTCACCAATGTCTATCTCGAGCGCTTGCTCAAGATTCGTCTCGACGGGGGCCGGACTGTCGAGGCGGTGGCCTATATCGTCGACCGCCAGCACGAGCAGTATGCCGGCGCGCTCGACGAGGCGGAGGCGGCGGCCATGGTGCGTGGCGCGGTCGGCCAGTCCGGCGTCAACGAGGATTATGTGCTCAGCACACTGGAGCATCTCGAGGCGCTAGGCATTCGCGACCATTGGCTGGAGGAAGTCGCCAGGCGGGTCGCGCCTTTGTGAAGCTGGCTCTGCGGAAAAAGGCGGCCAGGCCTTTGACCTCGCTCGGCCAAGACCTAGCTTAGGCTCCGAACCTCAGCCCGCGGGCAGCATTCGCCCGCCCAATCATTCCGGAGATATGCCTTGCAGAAACGCCGTCTCGGTCGTACCGATCTTTCCATCGCACCGCTGGTTCTGGGCGGCAATGTCTTCGGCTGGACCGCCGACGAGAAAACCTCGTTCGACCTGCTCGACAGCTTCATCGGCGCCGGCCTCAACGCCGTCGATACGGCGGATGCTTATTCGCGCTGGGTGCCCGGCCACCGGGGCGGAGAGTCGGAAACCATTATCGGCAAGTGGATGAAGGACCGTGGCAATCGTGACAAGGTCATCGTGGTCACCAAGGTCGGTTCGGATATGGGACAGGGCCATAAGGACCTGTCCGCCGCATACATCGAAAAGGCCATCGACGCATCGCTGAAGCGGCTGCAGACCGACACCATCGATCTCTATCTGTCGCACTGGCCGGATCCGACGACGCCCTACGAGGAAACCCTTGGCGCCTATGAGAAGCTGCTCGCCAAGGGCAAGATCCGCTATGCCGGCTGCTCGAACCTCGACGCCGCCCAGTTGCGCGCCGCACTCGATGTGGCGAGCCTGCGCGGCCTGCCGCGTTACGAAGTGCTGCAGCCGGAATACAATCTCTACGACCGCTCGTCCTTCGACGGCCCGCTGCGTGATCTCTGCGTGGCCGAGGACATCGGCGTCATCACCTATTTCAGTCTTGCCAAGGGTTTTCTCAGCGGCAAATACCGCAGCGAGGCCGATCTTGGTCAGAGCCCGCGTGGCGGCGGTGTGAAGGACTATCTCAACGCGCGCGGATATCGCATCCTTGCGGCACTGGACGCGGTCTCGGCCAGGCATTCGGCCAAGCAAGCGGAAGTCGCGCTTGCCTGGGTGATCGCGCGGCCCGGTGTGACCGCGCCGATCGCCAGCGCCACCAGGCCCGATCAGATGGACAGCTTGATCAAGGCGGCGTCGCTGAAATTGAGCGCCGACGATATGGCCGAACTCGACAAGGCGAGCGGCTGAAGCTTTCGGCGACCGCTCCTCGCACGAACGTCCAAGACGACCCTCTTGTCTTGCCGTACCGTCCCTTTGCACGGGGCAAGGCAGAGGTGCAGATGACGGAGCCGCTTCTTTCGCAGCTGGACCTTTGGCGTCAGCTGGTCGCGCTGGTGCTTGCCGCCACGATCGTCATGGGCAGCCCAGGGCCGGCAACGATAAGCGTCACCGCCGTCGGGGCCGCCTTCGGCCTGCGCCACTCGCTGCGCTATGCCTGGGGGATCATCCTGGGCACGATCGCCGTGTTGCTGATCGTGGCGACCGGGGTCATGGCGGTGCTCACGTCGATGCCGCGGCACGCGCCGCTGCTGGCCGTCGCTTCAGCGGTCTACATCCTCTATCTCGCCTTCAAGATTGCTACGGCACCGCCCTTGGCGGCACGCGCCGCCGAGGCTTCGCGTCCAACATGGCTGGCTGGGTTCCTTCTCGCGGTCGCCAATCCAAAGGCCTATGTGGCGATCGCCGTCGTGTTCGCCTGGGCTTCGTCGAAACAGGGCGTCGCTGAGCTCGGTCCATGGCTGAGGCTGACGGTTCTCGCCCTGATGATCGTCGCCATCCATGCCGTGTGGCTCGTCGCGGGAGCAGCGTTCGCGCGCTTCCTGCGCCAGCCGGCGGCATCGCGGATTATCAATCTGGTCTTTGCCGCGACGCTGGTGTTGACCACTGCGCTGGCCGTATTCGGCTGAGAACTGCCGGCCGGAGACTTCGGCTCAGGCTTTGGTTTTTGCGGCGTGATCCAGCTCTTGCAGCCTTTTCACCGCTGTCGGTGGCAAGGCAGGTGGGTTCGGGCCGCGCGCCGCCTCGATCAGGAACTGGTCGCAGGCGGCCTCGGTCTCCCCGATCAGCCGGGCCATGAATTCGTCCTTGCTCAGTCCCGGTGGAATCGGCGGCAGGAAGCGTGCCTTGATCGTGCCGGGGTAGCGCAGGAATTTCCGGCGCGGCCAATAAAGGCCGGCGACATGGGCGACCGGCACCACCGGAACACCAAGCTGCGCATAGATTTCGACGATGCCGTATTTGTAGGCCGGCTCGTCGCCCGGCGCCCGGCGCGTGCCCTCGGGATAGATGATGAGCTGGCGGGGGTTGCGCGCCATCTCCTCCTTGGTCGCGGCGACCACGGCCTTCAGCGCCTTCGAGCGGCTGCCGCGGTTAACCGGGATCATGCGCATCTTCATGATGTACCAGCCGAAGAACGGGATCCAGGTCAGCTCTCGTTTCAAGATGTAGAGCGGGTCCTGGAGGAAGGGAAAGAAGGCGATCGTGTCCCAGAACGACTGGTGCTTGGGTGCCAGGATGAACGAGCCTGCTGGCAGGTTTTCCTGGCCGGTGATGTCGCTCTTCGTTCCAGCGATCTTGTCGAAGAGCCACATCGAGGTGCGCGACCAGAATTTCGGCACGAACCAGGCGCGGTGACGGGGCGACAGGAAATAATAGGGGGTCCAGAGGATCATCTGGACGATCAGGTTGACGTAGAAGACGAAATTGAACGTCAGCGATCTGGCATAGAGCATGGGGGAGGCCCGGTGAGGAGTTGAGCGTTGGTTACACCAAGCGCGGGGAAAAAGGAAACAAGGTGATGCGGCTCATTCACCACGCCGCCTGCGCCAGGCGTTCCCGCAGGCGAGGAGCGGCGAAGTCGAGGAAGGCGCGCAGTTTCACCGGCAGCCGGCCCTGGCCGGCGTGTACGAGATTTACGGGCCACGGCTGCGGTTCGAAGTCCTGGAGAACCGCTCTGAGGGCTCCTGACCGCACAGCGGCTACGATCTGGTAGGAAAGTACCCGTGTTATCCCGATGCCGGCAATCGCAGCGTCGATCGCGGCCTCAGCGGTGTTGACGCGGAGCCTTGAGCGAACCTGGATTGGAAGGTCGGTCTTCTCCACCGAAAAGGTCCAGGTGGCGAGGGAACTGAGACCCTCAAAGGTAATGCAGCTGTGCGTCTCAATATCTCTGGGGGTTTTCGGCGTGCCGCGTTCAGACAAATAGGCGGGGCTTGCGCAGACAACACGACGGATGGAGCCAAGCCCTGTGGCAACCATGCGCGAGTCCGGCAGCCGGCCGATGCGGATTGCGAGATCGATATGCTCCTCGGCCAAATGGCTTATCGCGTCGCCGAGCGTCAGGCGAATGTCCACTTGCGGGTAGGCGGCGAGAAACGCGGTGACGACTGGCAGCACGTGAAGGCGGCCGAAGACGATCGGCGCGGTGATGATCAATTCGCCCGTCGGGGCGCTGTACTCGCCGCCGGCGACCCGCTCGGCCTCGCCGACCTCGTCGAGAATGCGGCGGCATGCGGCGAGGTAGGCGTCGCCCGCATCGGTCAGCGTCAGCCGCCGCGTCGACCGGTTCAGCAGGCGTGTCTGAAGATGACGCTCTAGGTCGGAGACCTTGCGGCTGACCGTGGCAAGTGGAACGCCCGAACGGCGCGCGGCAGCGGACAAACTGCCAGCCTCGACCGTGGCAACGAAAAGGGACATGGCTTCGAGGCGGTCCATTGTTTATTCCAGAAATTGGAAGGATAGATTGCAATTATGGCATCTACATCTGCAATGTGAAAGGATGCATATAAGACGGGCACCTCAAAAGGAAATCGTCATGCCCCGCATCGTTACCCTGTCATCCATTGCCGCCGCTCCAACAGCCGCGCAACCCATGCTGCACGCTGTCGAGAAGCAGCTCGGTGTCGTGCCGAACCTGTTTAGGATGGTTGCAAACAGCCCGGCCGCGCTGGAAGGCTACCTCGGCATGTCGGGGGCGCTTGCCAGGGGCCGCCTGCCGGCGCCAACGCGCGAACGTATCGCGCTCGCGGTCGCCGAGGTCAATGGTTGCAGCTACTGTCTTTCCGCCCACACCTACCTCGGCAAGAACCTCGCAAGGCTCGACGACGCCGAAATGATTGCCAACCGCCACGGCGGTTCCACCGATCCCAAGGCGGGCGCGGCTGTCCGTTTCGCCGCCAAGGTCGCCCACAGCCGCGGCCATGTCGGCGACGAGGACCTCGCAGCCGTCAGGCTGGCAGGCTATGACGATGGTGAGATCATTGAGATCGTCCAGCACGTCGCCCTGAACGTCTGGACCAACTATATCAATGAGGTTGCCCGGACCGAGATCGATTTTCCGGTTGTTTCTGCCCGCGATGCTGCCTGACTCCGGAAAGGCCAGGCGGTGTCCGCCGGTCTCCGCCACGCACGCCGCAGAGGAATGTCATGTCTGAGAGCCGACCACCGCTTCCACCGTTCACAGCCGAGACCGCCGCACAGAAGGCGCGCATGGCCGAGGACGCCTGGAACTCGCGCGATCCGGCACGGGTCGCGCTCGCCTACACAATGGACAGTCGCTGGCGTAACCGGACCGAATTCCTGCAAGGGCGCGATGCCATCCAGGCGTTCCTGACGCGCAAATGGAGCCGCGAGCTTGACTATAGGCTGATCAAGGAGGTCTGGGCCTTCCACGCCAACCGGATCGCGGTGCGCTTCGCCTATGAGTGGCGCGACGACAGCGGTTCATGGTTCCGCAGCTACGGCAACGAGAATTGGGAATTCGACGAACACGGGCTGATGCGCCTGCGCATCGCCAGCATCAACGACCTGCCGATCGGCGAGGCTGACCGCAAATATCACTGGCCGCTCGGCCGGCGGCCGGATGACCACCCAACACTGTCGGAACTCGGGCTTTAGAGCAATTCCAGGAGGCTTTCGATGAACGCGCATGCTTTCACCAGCGACGTCGCCTTCACGCCGACGATCAAGGCGATCCAGGCCCGCAAGGGCTCACGCCAATCCTATGCCCGCGTCGAGCAGCGTGGCGGCTGGCAAGCTGCCATCACCCCCGACCTTGCCGCCTTCATCGAGATGCAGACCAGCGTCTTCCTGGCGACGGCCAATGGCGATGGCCAGCCCTACATCCAGCACCGCGGCGGGCCGGCCGGCTTCCTCAAGGTGCTGGATGAACACACGATCGGCTTCGCGGATTTTGCCGGCAACCGGCAGTTCATCACGCAGGGCAATCTGGCCGACAATCCGCAGGCCTTCCTGTTCCTGGTCGACTATATGCATCGGCAACGCATCAAGCTCTGGGGCACGGCGCGCGCTGTCGAGAACGATGCCGAACTGCTGGCGAAACTGATGCCGCAAGATTACAAGGCACGTCCCGAGCAGGTCATCCTGTTCACGATCACGGCCTGGGATGCCAATTGCCCGCAGCATATCCCGCAGCGTTTCGAGGCGGCCGACGTGGCAGCGGCACTCGGTGAACGGGACAGGCGCATCGAGCGTCTTGAACAGGAGGTCGCACGGCTCAAGGAGGTGTCGGGCGCGGCTGCCAGGGCCGCCAGGGCAGGCGCGGCCGCCGGGGAATAATGGTTCAGCCGCCGGCTGCGGTTTCGGCCAGCGCGATGCCGTTGGGCGTCGGCTTGACCGGGACGATGCCACGCGCCAGCGCCAGCAAATATTTGTTGTACTCGGTGAACAGCACACGCAATGCCCGCGGCTTGGTCAGCCAGCCGCCATTGTCGAGGTTGGAATTGACCACCGGATAGGGCTCAAGCTTGGCGCCATGCAGCAGCCGGCCCATTTCCAGCAGACTGCGCGGCATATGATAATTGTTGGTGACGAGGATCACTGTGCCATAGGCATGGCTCTCGACCCATTTGGCGCTTTCCTCGGCATTGCCGATCGTATCGAGCGCGGCACGGTCGATGTCGACGCAGCAGGAGAACAGCCTGACGTCGCCACCGGTCGCCGCCTGCAACTGGCGACGGCTGGCGGAAGGATGCACACCGCTGATCAGCAGCCGCTCGCCCTTGCCTGACGCCAGCAGGTCCATGGCCGCATCGAGGCGGGATTGGCCGCCGGTCAGGACGATGATTGCATCAGCCTTGGCTGGATTGGCAGGCGTCGTCAGGTGGCTGACCTTGTTCGCGAACCAGCCGAAGCCCCCGGCAAACAATGTCGCGAGGACGAGCAAGGAGAGAGCGGATATACGCAACGCGGCCCTTAGACGGCTCATCGTGTTGCGGTCATGCGAACGGGCAACCACCACTGGCATCTGTCCAGCCGTACCGGTCGTATCCCGCGCGTCCATCGCCATATGGTTAATCCTGAAATGCGGACTTGGGTAGGTAAAAGACGCACTTTGCGTTACGCGAATTCTCCATCCGTGATCATCTTGCCTCGTCAGCCTGCATCCGGTTGGCGAACATCGATGTCGCTGAGATAGGCGACTACGGTGGCGTGCGAGGTTGCCGCCGTCAGCCCGCCGATCACCAGCACCATCAAGACGACACCGAGATACCCAGCCGAGCCGATAGCGAAATTGCCGAACAGGGCAGTTGCCTGGTCGGCCTGCGGCGTTGCCATGTTGCGCGACGACCACCAGGAAAAGACGATGAAGACGAGTACCGCCGCGGCACCGCCGGCCGCCGCTCCCTTCATGCCAGTGACCAGGAAATGTCGCCGGAATTCGCGTGCGATGAAGCGTGCCTCGGCACCGACGAAATGCAGCACCTCGATGATGTGGCCATTGCCGGCCATGGCGCCGCGTGTTGCGAACACCACGGTCAGCACCGTCGCCGACAGCATCAACGCCAGCACGGCGATGCCGATGGTCACAGTGGTGCGGGCCATGGCAACCAGCCGGTCGACCCAGGTGCGGTGATCGTCGAGCGAGGCACTCGGCAGTTTCGGCGTGATCGCGGCGCGCATCGCGGCGAAATCGGGTGGGCTGCTTTCGTCGATAGTGACGATGATCAGGCGCGGCACCGGCAATTCGTCGATGTTGAGGCCTGAACCCAGCCACGGTTCCAACAGCCTGGCGGTCGCCTCGCGATCGATGATCCGGGTTGCCTTGACGCCGGGAAACTCGCCGGCGATCTGGGAGGCCCGGGCAAGGGCTGCCTCCATGTCGAGGCCGTCGACCGGCTTGATCTGGATCGTCGCCTCGCGCGAAATCTGGTTCTCCCAGACGGACGCGGTGTCGCGCACAAGCGTCACCGCGCCGAAGGTCAGGCAGGACAGGAATGTCATGATGGCGATGACCAGCACCAGCGCCCGGCCGGCGATGTTCTGCGCCGGCACGATCGGTGCCATCCTGCGCTGGGCGCGGGCCCCTGCCTTTGCCGCCTCGGCGTCCTGGTCTCGTTCCACAAGATGTTCGGCGGACAGTTCAGTCATAGATGTCCAGCCTTCCGCCGGCCAGGATCATGCGACGCGCGTCGACCTGTTCCATCAAGCCGAGATCGTGGGTAGCGATCACCACGGCGGTGCCGAGACGATTGAGCTCGATGAACAGCCGCAGCAGGCGTCGCGCCAGCGGCGGATCGACATTGCCGGTCGGTTCGTCGGCCAGCAGGATCTCCGGCTGCTCGATCAGTGCTCGCGCGATCGCGGCGCGCTGCTTCTCGCCGCCGGACAGAACCGGCGGCAGCACGTGCATACGTTCGCCCAGCCCAACCCACTTCAACAGCTCGGTGACATCGGTGCGGTAGCTTGCTTCCTCGCGCCCGCGCACGCGCAGCGGCAGCGCGACGTTCTCGTAGGTAGTCATGTGATCGAGCAGGCGAAAGTCCTGGAACACGACGCCGATGCGCCGCCGCAGATGCGGCAGTTCGGAGCGCGAGATACGTGACCGGTCCTTGCCGAAGATGGTGATCAGCCCGCGCGTCGGCTTCAGCGACATGAACAGCAGGCGCAGCAACGTCGTCTTGCCGGCGCCCGAAGGCCCACTCAGGAACTGGAAGGAGCGCTCCGGAATGTGCAGGGAGATGTCGCGGAGGATTTCCGGACCCATGCCATAACGGAGGCCGACATTTTCGAAGCGAATCAATTTCGGCGACCTGAAATTCGGCACGGCGGCGAGCCGGCCTGTTCTGGGTAAAGACCATCGGCCGGCATGGTTAACCGGCGGTTAATTCCTGGGCTCTTTCGGCTCGTCACGAGGGCTCCGGTGGGGAAGCGTTAACCATTTGTGTTTACGCAAAAGAAACGAAAAGCGAACACGTGCTGCAATGCTGGGGCCATGATGGCTGACGATCGAACCGCGCGCCCGGTTTCCGGCGAAATCATGACCGATCCGGCGGCAATTGCCGCTAAGGACCGGTTCATGCGTGGTCCCGCTGCCGACGTCGTCGATGCCGATTATGTGGTGATGCCGCGTCTTGTCCCCGCCGTGGAAAGCGTTTCGCCGCTGCCGCGTGCGATCGTCACACCGGCCATCGAGGGCATGGACATGCTGCGCAAGCCCGAGGCCCCGGCGGAACGGCCGCCGGCCTCGCGCGGCGGACCGATCTTCTGGATCGCCGGCGTCGGCGCCGCGTTGGCCGCTTTCTGGGTCTCCGGCGGGCATGCGCTGGTGCGCCAGGCGTCGTTCCTGTCCAGCGCGCAGCCCTCGGCGCTCAGCATTTCAGGCGTCACCTCACGCGTCGACGCGTCGGGCCCGAACCCAGCGCTGTTCGTCGATGGCGAGGCCGTCAATGATGGCGCGAAACCGGTGCAACTGCCGCCGCTCGAAATTCGGGTGACGAGCAATGACGGGCGCACAACCCGCTATACGTTGGGGACATCCGGCCGCTCGCTGGCGTCGGGCGAAAGATTCGGCTTTGCCAGCCGGCTCGACGTGCCTAAGTACGGCGTAAGAGCCGTCTTAGTCACTTTCGCTCAATAGGCGACTACCGAGGAACACCAATGCCAATCGTACGCGGCAAGGACATCGAAGTCCTGTTTTCAGCATCGGCGATCGCCCGGCGCAACCTCGAACTCGCCAAGGAGATCGCCGGCCACGACTATCACGATCTGCTGGTGATCTCGGTGCTGAAGGGCTCGTTCATCTTCGCCGCCGATCTCATCCGTGCCATGCACGATGTCGGCTTGTCGCCGGAGGTCGAGTTCATCTTCATCTCCAGCTACGGCGCGGGCACCACCAGCGGCGAGGTGAGGGTGCTGCGCGACATCGACAACGAGGTCACCGGCCGCGACGTGCTGTTGATCGACGACATTCTCGAATCGGGCAAGACGCTAAGCTTCACCCGCGACCTGATGCTGTCGAGGGGCGCAAAAAGTTGTTCCATCGCCGTGCTGCTCGACAAGCGCATGCGTCGACAGACCGCACTCAACGCTGACTATGTCGGCTTCGACTGTCCCGACTATTTCGTCGTCGGCTACGGCATGGATGTCGCGCACGCTTTTCGCGAACTGCCTTTTGTCGGCGTCGTGAAAGGCGATGTCTGAGCGACTTCCAAAAAGATCCGCCGACCGTGGCCGCTTTCAGGAAAAGTCAACTTTTCGCGGCCAAATATGCCGGCCATGGCAAAGCTTCTGATCGTCGAGGACGATGAGTCCGTCCGCACCCTGGCCGCCCGCGCGCTTGAACGCGCAGGGCATGCGATCGAGGTCGCGGCGGACGGCGCGCAAGGGCTTTCACTGATCCAGGCCGCAAAAGGCGGCTACGATCTCGTCGTCTCCGACATCCGCATGCCGGAGATGGACGGCATCGAGATGGCGATTGCGGCGTCGGCCCTTTTTCCGTCAATGAAGATCATGCTGATGACTGGCTATGCCGACCAACGCGAGCGCGCCGAGGAGTTGGACGGCGTTATCCTCGATGTCGTGCAGAAGCCCTTTACGCTGGCCGAAATCCGCTCGCGGGTCGAACGGGCACTGATCTGCTTCGCCTGATCAGGCTGGATCGGCAGCAGTGAGCACGGGTGGAGCGCTCTTGCGCCGTTCGGTGTTGAGGGCCAGCAGGCCGGCGCCGATGATGAGGGCCGCGCCAATGACGGTCGTCGACCGCGGGACCTCGGCGAAGAACAGGAAACCCCACAGCGGCGACCACAGGATGCCGGTATATTCGAAGGTGGCAACGCGGTTGGCCGGCGCCATCCGATAGGCCTGCGACAGCAGGATCATGCCGGCGGAGGCGACGATACCGCAGGCCGCCATCTTGAGAAAATCCGGCAGCGTCGGCCACAGCCAGGGCCGCACCAGGAATTCCACGCTGGGGTGGACGGCATGGGTGATGCCGGCAAGGTGGAACACGCCGGCAACGACAGCGGCGCCAACCAGATAGGCGCCGTTCTGATAGAAGGCCATGACGGTCGACGATTCGGTGTCGCCGATCTTGCGGGCCATCAGTTGCGAGAAGCCATAGAGCGCCGCCGAGCCCAGCGACAGGAGTGCTGCCATGTCGAACAGTCCGGTGCCGGGGCGCAGCATCACGAGCACGCCAAGCAACCCGATCAACACGGTCGCCAGCGTCTGCCACGAGACGCGCTCGCCGAGATACGGCCCGGCCAGCGCCATGATGAACAGCGGCGCCATGAAATAGAGCGCCACCGCATCGGCCAGCGGCAGAGCGGCGATTGCCAGATAGTAGACCGTATAGGAGGTGAACTGGATGAAGGCGCGCATGGTCAGCATGCCGAATCGCTTCGACAGGATCGCCCGCAGGCCGACATCGGCATGGACCAGAACAATCAGGATCGGCAGAGCGACGATCGAGCGGATCGCCATCACTTCGGTCACCGGATAGCCGCTCGATACGGCTTTGACGAGCGGGTCCTGCAGCGAGAAGACCAGCACGCCCAGGCACAGGCTCAGGATGCCGCGCACCATCCGATTCTGCATCTGCATCCAAGCTCCTGCGTATACGATCCGAAGCTGTCGCTTGCGGGGTAAAAAGAACCCGCCACCGTTTCGGGCAGCGGGCACGAGTGAGGACTCTTGATTGGTCCGCGGCTGATTTCGCAGCCGCATATCCAATGGGAAAGGCCACTATCATCCTGGGTTTGACATGTTGCAAACGAATTGGAATGATACCAGCGATCAAATTTCCTTATGGCGGATTTCATGCGACCAACCCTCGACAGCGACCTCCTGCGCACCTTCGTGGCCATTGCCGAAGCCGGCAATTTCACCAAAGCGGCCGAGCAGGCTGGCCGCACCCAGTCGGCGGTCTCGATGCAGATGAAGAAGCTCGAAGAGCTGATCGGCGACAGCCTGTTCGAACGCGGTTCGCGCGGCGTCGCGCTGACGCGGCGCGGCGGCGAACTCATCGTCAATGCCCGCCGCATCGTTTCGCTGCTCGACGAGACGGCGGCGTCGATGGCGGCGGCGCCGCTTGGCGGGCCGGTGCGCATCGGCATTCCGGAGGAGTATGGCCACGCTATCCTGTCGCGCGCGCTCGGTGCCTTTTCGAAGCGTCACACGCAGGTCGAGGTCACGGTGCGCTATGCGCATTCAGGGGCACAGATAGCGGCGCTCGCCGCCGGAGAACTCGATCTGTGCGTGGTGTTCGAATGGCAGGATCCTGCCGGCGGCGAAGTGCTGATGCACGATCCGACCGTGTGGGTGACATCGACCCTGCACCATATGCATGAGGAGCAGCCTGTGCCGATCGCGCTCTACAACCGGGCTGGCTGGTGCAAGGACTTCGCCATCAAGTCACTGGAGCAGCGCAATCTTGCCTATCGTGTCGCCTATACCAGCGACACCACTGGCGGCCTCAAGCTCGCCGTCACCTCCGGACTGGCGATCGCGCCGATTTCGCGCAGCAACATCCCAAGCGGCTGTCGCGAACTGACGGCCGCGGACGGGTTCGGCGACATCGATTCCTCGAATGTGGTGATGCACCGCAACCCCAATGCCTCAGGTGAGGCGATCGACGGCATGCAGGAGGCAATCCGCGAAGCGTTCGTCAACAGGCAGGATCACCCCGCGGCATCCTCGTAGAAATGCAGGCGGTTGCCGAACGGGTCGGCGACCGATACCTCACGGGTCTTCCATGGCGTCTCTTCCAGGCCCGGCCTGGCGAAGCGGTATTTTTTGCCGATCAGTTCGCGATGCAGTGCGGTGATGTCCTCGACCTTGATGCGCATGGCAATGCCGGGTGCACCGTCGCCGTGATGTTCGCTGAGATGCAGGACGCAGTCGTCGCGGCCGACCGCCATGTAGAGCGGTGCGTCGTCGTCGAAGCGATGTTCCCACTGCACCTCGAAGCCGAGGAAGCCGACATAGAATTCACGCGCCTTGGCAATATCGAAGATGCGCAGGATGGGGGTGACGGCGCCAAGTTTGGGCATGGTGGTGCAACCGCTCGAGAGGGTTTTCGGGTGGCGTGGAGGCGGGGCGGCAATCCCTATGTCTTGTCGCAATTCCGGACGGAAAACCGCTTCACACCTTTCTTGAAATTGCTCTATTTCAACTCAAGCAGCCGTTCCAGATAACTGCGTTCGATATCGGGGCTGAGCGCGTTGCCGAGCCGCTTGCGGATCGCTTCCAGAATCTGACGGGCACGCTGCACGTCGATCTCGTCGGGCACCTTCACTGAATCGCCGAAGTCGGGACCCTGGCTGGCGCGCGGCCGGCCGAGCGGATCACGATCGGCGTTCTGCTGGCGACCGCCTTTCTCGCTGCCGCCCTCGTCGCCTTGCATGGCCTGCATCTGCTTCATCATGTCCTTGGCGCCCCTGCGCAGCGCTTCCAGCGCCCGGCCCTGATGGCCGACGGCCGCATCGCCTTCGCCCTCGCCGAGCGCCTGTTCGGCATTGCCCATCGACTTGCCGGCCTCGCCAAATCCTTCGTTGGGCTGCATGCCCATGCCTTCAAGCCCCTTCTTTAGCTGCTCGAGATCGCTTTTCAGCTGGCCCTGACCTTGCTGCAACTGCTTCAGCGCATCGGCGAATTCCTGCGGTGTCATCGGCTTCGGCTGGCCGTCCTCGTTCGGCTTGCCGTTTTCGCCGGATTGACCTTGTTGCTCGTCCTGGCCGAGCTGTTCGTCGCGGTTCTGTCCGCGCTGGCGTTCGCCGCGCTGCATCTGGTCCATGCGGAAGGTATCGTTCATCATCTCCTGCTGGCGGCGTAGGATATCGCCGAGCTTGTCCATCTGCTGGCGCATCTCGCTGTCCTGCTGGCCGCCTTGCTGCTGCCGGCCAGCCTGCAGATTGTTCATCATGTCCTGAAGTTGCGACAGCAATTCCTGCGCCTTGTCGCGATCGCCCGACTTCGCCAGATTCTCGATCTGGTCCATCATGCGGTCGATATCGCTCTGGCGCAGTTCCTGCCCGTTCTGCTGCATCTGCGGAGCGTTGGGATTCTGCTTGGCGCGCTCCGCGAATTCCTGCAGGAACTGGTTCATCGCCTCGCGCAGTTCCTTCATCGCCTTTTCGATTTCAGCGTCGCTGGCGCCATTCTTGATGGCGTCCTGCAGTGCCTGCTGCGCCTGGCGCAGCCGCTTTTCCGCAGCCGAGAGATTGCCTTCCTCGATGCCGAGCGCAATTTCCCAGAGATAGGAGACCTCGTTGCGCAATTGATCGTCGCTGTCGGCCATCTTCAGCCGGCTGCGGGCGCTCATGATGGCGAGGTAGTGGGACATGTTGTCGAATGTGTCTTCCGGCCGCAGCGTGATGGCGTCCATCAGGTCGAGCACGCGCGGCTTGGTATTGGTGTCGAGCGCGAGCAGGCGGCGCTGCTCGATCACGGCCCGTGCCAGCGGATTGGCGAATGGCCGCTCAGGCATCAGCAGCGTCTTGGTTTCGCTCGATGCGGTGTGGCCGGCGTCGTCCGTGGTAACCAGCGTCAGCTTGATTTTGCTGCCGGCCCAAACGTGCTCAGTCAGGTCCTTGGAGGTCCTGGCGGCATTCGACTTGCCGCCGCGGCGCGGCAGCGAAAGCGGCATTTCGGGCGGACCATAGAGCGGATGGGCATTCGGTGCCTGTTGATCGGCAAGCGCGAAAACCCCCTTGGCGGTGGCGGCGCCATAGTCGTCGTCGATCTGGTAGTTGAGTTCGACGGCGCCGTTGGCGGCGCGCTTCGGCTCGCCGACGAAGCGGATCTGCGGCGGCTTGTCGGCTATGACCGCGAAGGCCCAGCGGCCGAGCTGATCCTCGCCCGACGTCAGCGTCAGCGTGCCGTCGCCGGTCAGCTTGCCGGTGAACTGGCGTATCTTGGACGGTGTTGCCGGGCTTGCCGCAGGCTTGGCCGTGGCGGCGGCCTGCGGGCCAGCCGGGTCGATGGCGCGGGAATTGCCACTCTTGTCGGCGTAGGCAAGCGTTTCCTCGCCCGAACCGCCGGTCACGCGCAACGAAACATCGCTGCCTTCGGGAATTGTGAAGGTCGGGGTCGCCTGATTGGCGTCGGCCGTCAGGAAGATCGGCGGCTTGCCGGTGTAGGCCGGTGGCGTCACCCAGGCGTCGATGCGCGGCGGCACGGCATCATGCGCGCCATGGGCTTTGAACCCGTCGCTGATCCTGCCGCCCGTCGGCCCGAAGGAGAAGGCGAAGGCGGTAACGAGCAAAAGTGCTGCCACCGCGCGCAGCCCCCAAGGGTCGCGTTCCGGCACGCGCGTGCGCGGCAGGTCGGCGCCGAGGCTGTCGAGCCTTCCGGCCATGCGCTTCTGGTGCTCGCGCCAGAGCGCCTGCGAGAAGCTGCTTTCCCTGCCGCTAGGCCGGTCGGTCTGCACCAGCACCGGGCTGTGCAGCAATTGATTGGCCGCCTCGATGCGGCGGTCGATTTCGGCGGCACCAGGGATGCGCAAGAAACGCAGCGGGTAGAGCGCGGCCAGTGCCGCGATCGCGAAGGCGGCGACAAGGCCGATGCGCGCCATATCCGGCAGCCGGGTGAAGATACCGAGCCATGAGGCGCTGAGGAACAGGCTGGCGACGATGACGAGCGGAAGCAGCAACGGCCAGCCACGCTCGACCATCATCGAGACCCGCGTCGCCAGCCGGCTCAAGGCGAGGCGCGAGGCCAGGCCGCGGTTGCCGTTGAAGGTGGGTCGTTGCGTCATCGGCCCTTCCTCCTATTTCATCCCGAAAGGACCGGGATGGGACTCTGTCTCCTGCATGATCTGTCCGGAAACCGGATTCCCTTTTGGGGTCATGCTGTGGGCGGGCAGGATAGCCCAAGCCTCACGACTCGAAGAATACCAGCAAACACGGCAAAGGCGAGGCAGTTTGCGAAAACGTGAAGGCCGCCGTTATAGTTCCACCGGTTGCAGTCAGAAAGTTGCGGGGTTGGCATTTGCCCCGCAGACCAGCACCGCGACGCGTTCGCCCGGCACCGGCGCATAGCGGCCGGACAGGATCGCGGCAAAGGCGGCGGCGCCACCCGGCTCGGAGATGATGCGCACCCGGTTCCACAGCGCCTTTTGCGCGGCGATGATGTCGTCGTCGCTGACCAGGATCGAGCGTTCGACAAAGGCCTCGGCGATCGGGAACATCATCTCGCCGACACGCTTTGGTGCCAGCGAATCGGCGGCGATGCCCTCGGCTGGCGCATCGACGGGGTGTCCGGCTTCAAACGCCCGGTAAAGCGTCGGTGCCCCCTCCGGCTCGACGGCGACGATGCGGATGCGGCCGGCAAACCAGGCAGCGATGCCGCCGATCAAGCCGCCGCCGCCGACAGCGACCAGCAGCGTGTCGATGTCGGGCAAATCGCCCTCGATTTCCAGCCCGAGCGTGCCCTGGCCGATCAGCGTCTCCTGCTGGTTGAAGGCATGGATCTGCAAGGCGCCGGTTTCCTCGGCGAAGCGTTCGCTGGCGGCCAGTGCCTCGGCATAGCGGGCGCCGCCGACAATCAGATCGGCGCCGTAGGAGCGGATCCGCTCCAGTTTGGCCGGCGGGCTCACTTCTGGAACGAAGATGGTCGCCTTGTGGCCAAGCCGCATGGCGGCATAGGCGACGGCAGCACCATGGTTGCCGCCCGACGCAGCGACGACGCCGGCCTTGGGAACCGGCCGTTCCAGGAGATTGGTGAAGGCGCCGCGTGCCTTGAACGAGCCGGAATGCTGCAGGCATTCGAGCTTCAGGTCGATCGTCAGCGGCGGCCGGTCGAAGTCGGCCATGTCGACGCGCAGCACCGGTGTGTGCCTGATATAGGGGCGGATGCGCGGTTCCATCGCGGCAATGCGCTCGCGTGTGACGGTGTTGCCGTTCCTCATGATCTGCTCCTGTGACGGGCAACTGTATTTCCGGCGCCTCTATGCGAGCCAATCGGGCACGGAATCCAGCCCGATCAGGTCGTCATAGGTCAGGCGCGGACGCACGATGTGGAAGCGGTCGCCATCAACCAGCACCTCCGGCACCAGCAGGCGAGTGTTATAGGTGCCGGCCTGCACCGCGCCATAGGCGCCGGCGGTGAAGACAGAAATCAGGTCGCCGGCCTTCAGCCTGGGCAGATCGCGGTCGAGCCCGATATAGTCGCCGGTCTCGCAGACCGGGCCGACCACGTCGACCATCATGCGTGGCGCGTCGGCCGGCGGCTGCACGACCGGACGGATGTCGTGGAAAGCATCGTAGAGCGTCGGCCGGATGAGATCGTTCATGGCGGCGTCGACGACCAGGAAGTTCTTGGCGTCGCCTTCCTTCACGAAGATCACCGCGGAGACCAGGATGCCGGCATTGCCTGATATCAGCCGGCCCGGCTCGAACATCACCTTAAGCCCAAGCTTGCCGACATGCTTCCTGACGATCTGGGCATAGGCATCGGGGAGCGGCGGCGGGTTGTTGTCGACGCGGTAGGGAATGCCGAGGCCGCCGCCGAGATCGATATGCTCGATGGCGTGGCCGTCAGTGCGCAGCGCGCCGACCAGATCGACAAGCAGGGCAAAGGCGTCATCGAAAGGCTGCAACTCGGTGATCTGGCTGCCGATATGGGTGTCGATGCCGGTGATCTTGATGCCGGGAAGCGTTGCCGCGCGGGCATAGACCTGACGTGCCTTCTGCCACGGGATGCCGAACTTGTTCTCGGCCTTGCCGGTGGAAATCTTCTTGTGGGTCTTGGCGTCGACGTCGGGATTGATGCGCAGCGAGATCGGCGCCACCTTGCCCAGCGTCGCGGCTCGTGCCGACAGCAGTTCGAGTTCCGGCTCGGATTCGACGTTGAAGCAGAGGATGCCGGCGGCAAGGGCAAAGTCCATTTCGCGTGCGGTCTTGCCGACGCCCGAAAACAGGATCTTGCCTGCCGGGATGCCGGCGGCCAGCGCCCGGCGCAATTCCCCTTCCGAAACCACGTCGGCGCCGGCGCCGAGCCTGGCCAGCGTCCGCAGGACGGCCTGGTTGGAATTGGCCTTCATGGCGTAGCAGACCAGCGCGTCGAGCCCGGCAAAGGCCTGCGCGAACACCCGGTAGTGCCTGGTCAAGGTGGCCGTCGAATAGCAGTAGAACGGCGTGCCGACCTGTGCGGCGATATCGGGGATCGCCACGTCCTCGGCATGGAGCACGCCGTCGCGGTAGTCGAAATGGTTCACGAGAATGGTTCCGGGAAGTTGGAGCGCGATGAGATCGGGTTTAGAAGGACCAAACCCAGCCTCATCGGTTCTAGATCAGCGGGTCAAGGATGAACTTCTTGTCCACGACCGGTTTTTCCGGCTCCGGAGGTACAGGCTGGTGCGCTTTCGAGGCATCCTTGCGCGCTTGCACGGCTGCCTCATAGGGCGTGTCGAGACCGCCCCTCCTGCCGCAGGCCGAAACGGCCGCGATCGCCGCCAGAAGCGTAAGCGTCACCAAAATCCTGCTTCCGGTCATCGATCCATCCGTCCGAAACGTTTGCCAGCCGCCGCTTTTAGCCGAGTTCTCGGTGTATTGCACCCCGGGATATTGCTGGTTGCAATATCAGGGATATTGCTGGTCGCAATAGCCCGGAGATATTGCTGGTCGCAGTAGCCGGCATCACGCTTTCGCCAGTCGCTTTTTCCAGGTGCGGATCTGTTTCCTCACCTCCGATGGCGCGGTGCCGCCGAAACTGGTGCGGCTCTTGACCGAGTTCTGCACCGCCAGCACCGAAAAAATGTCGGCCGTAATGCCGGGATTGATCGACTGCAAATCCTCCAGCGAGAGCTTCTCCAGCCCAATCTTCTTCTCTTCAGCCAGCGCCACCGCCCGGCCGGTGACATGATGCGCCTCGCGGAACGGCAGGCCGAGCGTGCGCACCAGCCAGTCGGCAAGGTCGGTGGCTGTCGCGTGGCCGGAGCCGGCGGCTTTCTTCATCGCGGCCGCGTTGACCGCCATGTCCGAAACCATGCCGGTCATGGCGGCCAGCATCAGGTCCAGCGTCTCGGCGGCATCGAACACCGATTCCTTGTCTTCCTGCATGTCCTTGCCATAGGTCAAGGGCATGCCCTTCATCACCGTCAGCAGGCCGACGAGATGGCCGGTGACGCGGCCGGTCTTGCCGCGCACCAGTTCGGCGGCGTCGGGGTTCTTCTTCTGCGGCATGATCGAGGAGCCGGTGGAAAACGAGTCCGACAGCCTGACGAAGCCGAACTGCGGCGTTGACCAGATGATGATCTCCTCGGCCAGCCGCGACAGATGCGTGGCGCAGATCGCCGCCATGCCGAGGAACTCCAGCGCGAAATCGCGATCAGAGACGCTGTCCAACGAATTGCGCATCGGCTCGCGGAAGCCGAGCGCCTTGGCGGTGCGGTGGCGGTCGATCGGGAAGCTGGTGCCGGCGAGGGCTGCGGCACCGAGCGGGCTTTCGTCCATCCGCTCGATCGCATCGCGCACGCGCGACAGGTCACGCGAAAACATTTCGACGTAGGCCATGCAGTGATGGCCGAAGGTCACCGGTTGCGCAGCCTGCATATGGGTAAAGCCCGGCATCACCGTCGCGGCATGCTCCTCGGCCCGCTCCAGCAGCGCCCTGATCAGCCCCTTCAATGCCTCGGCGACGCGAAAGCACTCGTCCTTGACCCACAGTCTCAAGTCGACCGCCACCTGGTCGTTGCGCGAGCGTGCGGTGTGCAGCCGGCCGGCGGCCGGGCCGATCAGGTCGGCAAGGCGGGCCTCGATGTTCATGTGGATGTCTTCGAGCCGGGTCGAGAACTCGAAGCTCCCGGCCTCGATCTCTTTCAGGATCGTGTTCAGCCCGAGAGCGATTTTTTCTTGATCGGCCGCCGAAATAATGCCCGTCTGCGCCAGCATCTCGCTATGGGCGATCGAGCCTTTGATGTCCTGCGCATAGAGTTTGCGGTCGAAGGAGATCGACGCGTTGATCGCTTCCATGATCGCGGCCGGACCCGAGGCAAAACGTCCGCCCCACATCTGGTTGCTGGTCTTCTTGTCGCTCATGGCTATAACCCGTGCTTCGGAGCAGTTCTGAGAAAATGGCAGACGGTAATAAATTCTTCCCGGCCCCGCGCCTGATCCTCGCCGCCTTGGTGGCGGGCGCGCTGGCCGGCGTGGTCGCGGTATATGTCAGCGAGAGCCGGTCTGGCAACAATGCACCGGCACAAGCTGCCGTCGACGACAGCAAGGATGACGTCGCCTGCGCCGCCAAGAGCGACCGCGCCAAGAAGATCGCGGCCTCGGCCACTGGTGAAGTCGCAGCGCTTTTGCCGGCCGATCCGCCGCAATCCTTGAAAAGCCTCGCCTTCAATGGTCCGGACGGGAAGGCGATGACGCTTGCCGACCATGCCGGCAAGACGGTGCTGCTCAATTTGTGGGCGACATGGTGCGCGCCGTGCCGCGCCGAAATGCCGGCGCTCGATGCACTGCAGAAGGAAAAGGGCAGCGACGCATTTCAGGTGGTCGCCGTCAATGTCGATGCCGGCGACGATGTGAAGCCGAAGAAGTTCCTCAGCGATACCGGCGTCGCGACGCTCGGCTACTACCGGGATTCGACGATGGCGCTGTTCAACGACCTCAAGAAGCGCGGCCTGGCGCTCGGCCTTCCCGTCACCATGCTGATCGACGGCGAGGGCTGCCTGCTCGCCCATATGAACGGCCCGGCCGAATGGTCGGGGCCGGATGCCAGGCGGCTGGTCGAGACGGTGCTCAAACCCGAAAGCCTTTAGAGCAACTCACCGTTTCACGGCTGCGGCGGCTGTAATCAGCTTTGTCGTGCCCGAAAGCCAGCTTGGCGGAGCCCGGTCCTGAAGACGGTTCCTGCCCTGTTCGTTGTCGCGCTAAGTCGGCTAACGCCATTGCTTTGCCGTAGTCTGTTACGGGGAGGCGAGCATTGCTTCAGCCAGAGATGAAGTTCATCGATCTGCAACAAAGCCGTTGTCTGATTGTCATGAGCGACACATATTGCCTGTGCGGGAGTGCCCCTTTCGCCAATGACAAACGGGAGATGAAACATGAAGTCCTTCGGCTTCGCGGCCGGTGTTGCCGCCACCTTTACGCTGCTTTCCTCAACCTCCGCTTTTGCTGTCACGCAGATCAGTTGGTGGCACGCCATGACTGGCGCCAATGCCGAGGTCGTCGACAAGATCTCCAAAGATTTCAATGCCAGCCAGAGCGATTATGAGCTCGTTCCGGTGTTCAAGGGCACGTATCCCGAGACGCTGAATGCCGGCATCGCCGCCTACCGCGCCGGCCAGGCGCCCGACATTATCCAGGTGTTCGACGTCGGCACCGGCGTGATGATGGCAGCCGAAGGCGCAATCAAGCCGGCAGCCGATGTATTGACCAGCGCTGGAATGACCTTCGACAAGAGCCAATACCTGCCAGGCATCGTCGGCTATTATTCAAAGCCGGACGGCACCATGCTGTCCTTCCCCTACAACTCCTCTTCGCCGATCCTTTATTACAACAAGGATATCTTCCAGAAGGCGGGCCTCGACGTAGACAGCCCACCGAGGACCTGGAAGGAAGTGTGGGAAGATGCCAAGAAGATCAAGGCGAGCGGTGCTGCTTCTTGCGGCTACACCTCGACCTGGCTGACCTGGATCCATCTGGAGAATTTCGCTGCCTGGAATGATGTGCCATGGGCCACCCAGCAGAACGGTCTGGCCGGCGGCGATGTCGAACTCAAGATCAATGCGCCGATTTTCGTCAATCACTTCCAGGCGCTCGCAGACCTCGCCAAGGACGGCACCTTCAAATATGGCGGGCGCACCTCCGAAGCCAAGCAGATCTTCCTTGCTGGCGAATGCGGGATCATGACCGAATCCTCGGGAGGTCTCGGCGATATCGTCAAGTCCGGGATAAATTACGGCATCGGCCAATTGCCCTATGACAGCGACGCCAAGGGCGCACCGCAGAACACGACGCCGGGCGGCGCCAGCCTGTGGGTTTTCGCGGACAAATCCGACGAGGAATACAAGGGCGTCGCGGCCTTCTTCGCCTACCTGTCGAAGACTGATGTGCAGGAATACCTGCACCAGAAGTCGGGTTACCTGCCCGTAACGCTCGCCGCCTACGAAGCGACCAAGAAATCCGGTTTCTATGACAAGAACATCGGTCGCGAGACGCCGATCCTGCAGATGACGGGTAAGGCGCCGACCGACAATTCGAAGGGCGTACGTCTGCCGAATCTGCCGCAGGTGCGCGATATCCAGAACGAGGAGTTCGAGAAGATGCTGGCCGGCCAGCAAACTGCCCAGTAGGCGCTCGACAATGCGGTTGCGCGTGGCAACGCCGCGATCAAGGAAGCGCTGGGGAATTAAAGCGAGCGCAAAGTCCTTGTTCCACAGCGCACCCACCGTCCTGTCAGGGATCTCCCCCTCCAGGGTCCCTGAGAGGGGGAGATTTGCTGTGATTTCGCCAATTGTCGATGCTGCCGAATCTGAAACGTCCATCAATGCCATCATTGACAGAGAAGGGCACCATATGGTGCCACCCGACTAACCAGCCCGGAGTGGCTCCTTGACCCCTCGCGTCGTCTTTCCCAACAAGGTCCTCCCCTACCTCTTGGTGGCACCGCAACTAGCGATCACGCTCGTCTTTTTCTACTGGCCGGCCGGTCAGGCTTTCTATCAGTCCATGCTCAGGCAGGATCCGTTCGGACTGAGGACCAGGTTCGTCTGGTTCGCCAATTTCAGGAAGGTGCTTGCCGATCCGGCCTACCTCAACTCGATCAAGGTCACGGTGGTGTTTTCCCTTGCGACCGCTATCGTCGCCATGTGCGTGGCGCTCCTGCTTGCGGTGATGGCAGAGAAGGTGGTGCGCGGCAAAGGTCTTTACCGCACACTCTTGATCTGGCCCTACGCGGTGGCGCCGGCGATTGCCGGTATGCTGTGGCTGTTCCTCTTCAACCCGTCGATCGGGTCGCTGGCCTACATGCTGAGGAGTTTCGGCATCGCTTGGGATCCGCTGCTCAACGGCACCGATGCCATGATCCTGCTGGTGTCCGCCGCTGCCTGGAAGCAGATCAGCTATAATTTCCTGTTCTTCGTCGCCGGCCTGCAGGCGGTGCCGAAAACTCTGATCGAGGCGGCGGCCATGGACGGCGCCGGCGAGACCAAGCGCTTCTGGACCATCGTCTTTCCGCTGCTTGCGCCGACGACCTTCTTCCTGCTGGTCGTCAACACCGTCTATGCCCTGTTCGACACGTTCGGCATCGTTCATGCCGTCACTGGCGGCGGGCCGGGCAGGACGACCGAGACGCTGGTCTACAAGGTCTACAATGACGGCTTCGTCAATCTGATCCTCGGTGACTCCGCAGCGCAGTCGGTCATCCTGATGATCATCGTCATCTCGCTCACCGCCATCCAGTTCCGCTACGTGGAACGCAAAGTCCATTACGGCTGAGGGCAGCGATGATCGGTCAGTCCTCGACTCGCATTTTCCTCGCCCATGCCGTGCTCATCCTCGGCATATTGATCGTCGCCTTCCCGATCTACTACACATTCGTTGCCTCGACGCAGACGCTGCAAACGATCCTTAAGCCGCCATTGCCGCTCCTGCCCAGCGATCAGTTCTGGAACAATTACACCGAAGCGCTGTTTGGCGGTGTCGGCCGCATCGGCGGCGTCAGCGTCGGCAGGCTGCTGCTCAACACCACGGTCATGGCGCTCGGCATCGCGGTGGGGAAGATTTTCATCTCTATCCTGTCGGCCTATGCGATCGTGTTCTTCCGTTTTCCGCTGCGGATGGTCTTCTTCTGGCTGATCTTCATCACCCTGATGCTTCCTGTTGAGGTGCGCATCCTGCCCACCTACAAGGTGATGGTCGATCTCGGCATGATCGACACCTATGCCGGCCTGATCATCCCGCTGATTGCCTCGGCTACCGCCACATTACTGTTTCGGCAGTTTTTCATGACCATTCCAGGTGAACTGGTGGAGGCGGCGCGTGTCGACGGTGCGGGGCCATGGCGCTTCTTCTTCGATATCCTGTTGCCCTTGTCGCGGACAAACATCGCGGCGCTGTTCGTCATCCTCTTCATCTATGGCTGGACACAGTATCTATGGCCGTTGCTTGTCACCAACAGCAACAACATGAATACGATCGTCATCGCGCTCAGGAAGATGGTCTCCTTCGCCGATGCCGATACGCAATGGCACCTGGTCATGGTCACAGCGATGCTGGCCATCGTGCCGCCGATCCTGGTCGTGGTGCTGATGCAACGCTGGTTCGTTCGCGGCCTAGTCGATTCCGAAAAGTGAGAAGCTGATGGCGACCGTCGATCTGAAGGACGTTAAGAAGGTCTACCCGAGCGGCTTCGAGGCCGTGAAGGGGGTTTCCATCGCCGTTCCCGACAAGGAGCTTTGCGTGCTGGTCGGCCCATCCGGCTGCGGCAAGTCCACGCTGCTCAGAATGATCGCTGGGCTCGAAACCATCTCCTCGGGAACGGTTGCGATCGACGGCAAGATCGTCAACTCCATCGGCCCGACCGAGCGTGACATCGCCATGGTGTTCCAGAATTATGCGCTCTACCCGCATATGAAGGTCTACGACAATATGGCCTACGGGTTGCGCAACCGCGGCACGCCGAAAGACGAGATCGACAGTCGGGTCCGCTCGACGGCGAAAGTGCTGGAACTCTCGACACTGCTCGACAGACGCCCACGCGAGTTGTCCGGCGGCCAGCGCCAGCGGGTCGCCATGGGCCGCGCCATTGTGCGCAACCCGCGGGTTTTCCTGTTCGACGAGCCGCTCTCCAATCTCGATGCCAAATTGCGCGGCCAGATGCGGGTCGAGATCAAGAACCTGCAGCGCTCGCTTGGCGTCACGTCGGTCTATGTCACCCACGACCAGCTCGAGGCGATGACGCTGGCCGACATCCTCGTCGTCATGAATGCCGGACTGGTCGAGCAGATGGGGGCGCCGCTCGACGTCTACGAGAAACCGGCTTCGACGTTCGTCGCTTCCTTCATCGGCGCGCCGCCAATGAATCTCCTGGCGTTGACTGGGGGCTCCTCGGGCCCGATGCTAGCTGACGGCTCGGCGATTGCTTTCGCGCCTGAGCAGGCAAGACCCGCGACAGTCGGTTTTCGGCCCGAGGATGCCGACGTTACCTTCAATGCGGAGGCGCCGTCCGGCGCACTCGTCCTGCCGGCGCTGGTCGCGGCCGTCGAACCGGTAGGTGCCGAGAGTTTTCTTCACTGCGCCGCAGGCGGCAGCAGCATCATCGTGCGTGTCGCTGGTCGCGCCACCGCTACGGTCGGCAATCAGTTGCGCGTGGTTGCCAAGGCAGAAAAGCTGCATTGGTTCGATCACACCGGAAAGCGCGTCGGCTAGTCCGAACGATATGTCCTACGCTCCGCGCGTCGGCGTTCAGGCAAAGACATGCGCCTTTCCCGACACGGTCAGCCGGACGATCTCGCCGACCGCCGGCGCGTCCATGCCTGGTTTGCGCAGCACCAGCGGCGTGTTGCCGATCGCGGCCGCATCGGGCGGATCCGCATTGTTCAAGAGCCGAACCGCGATCGTGCACATCGAGCCGGCGAATTCCGATTCCGTCACTTCGCCGAACAGCATGTCCGAAGTGCCCGACATGCCCTCGCGCGACGTTCTTTTCAGCGCGATCTGCTCCGGCCGCAGCATGATGCGGGCAACATCGCGGCTGTCGTTGGTGTCGACCGCTATGCGGCCGAGCGGCGAGCTGGCGAAGCCAGCGGATATCTTTGCCGGCAGGATGATGGCGTCGCCGAGGAACTCGGCGATCATCCTGTCCTTCGGCTTGAAATAGAGTTCGCGCGGCGTACCGACCTGCGAGAACTTGCCATCGCGCATCACCGCGACCTGACTGGCGAAGGACAGCGCTTCGGCCTGGTCGTGCGTCACCAGAATGGTGGTGATGCCGGCGGTTTCCAGAAGCTCGGCCACTGCCTTGCGCATCGAGGCGCGCAGGCCGGTGTCGAGCGCCGAGAACGGCTCGTCAAGAAGCATCAGCCTGGGTTTCATCGCCATGGCGCGGGCCAGCGCCACGCGCTGCTGCTGGCCGCCGGAGAGTTCGTGCGGGCGGCGTTTGAGGATCGCCTTGTCGAGCCCGACGATATAGGCGAGTTCGACGATGCGCTCAGTGCGCTTTTCTTCGCCGCGCGCCATGCCGAAGCCGATATTGTCGCCGATGGTCAGATGCGGGAACAGAGCGCCGTCCTGCGCCACCACGCCGATGCCGCGGCGATGTGCCGGCACGGCACCGTCACCATTGGCCAGGACCTCGCCGTCGAGCATGATGCGGCCCCGATCCGGGGCCTCGAAGCCGGCGATCAGCCGCAGCAGGGTCGTCTTGCCGCAGCCCGATGGGCCGACAATCGCCGTGCGGCTGCCACTGGCGACGCTGAGGTCGACGCCGGCAAGCGCCGCGACCGGGCCGTAATGCTTGTGCAGGCCGCTGATCTCGAGAAAGCTCATCGTCCGGCCATCCGTTTCGACTGGACATAAAGCAGCCAGGTCAAGGGAAGCGACATGGCCACCATGATGAAGGCGTAAGGTGCCGCAGAGGCATAATCAATCTCGCCGCTATAGGACCAGAACGCCATCGCCAGCGTGCGGGTGCCGTTCGGCGCCAGCATCTGGGTGGCGGTCAGTTCGTTCATGATGCCGAGCGCCACGAGCGCCATGCCGGCTGCTGCACCTGGCGCCGACAGGCGGATCGTGGTCGACCACAGCGCCTGCAGCGGCGGCCGGCCGAGGCTGGAAGCTGCGCGTTCGAGTTCGACAGGTGCCTGCGCGATCGACGCGCGCAGGCTGACCAGCGCGCGCGGCAGGAACATCAGCGCATAGGCCATCAGGATGGTGAATAGGGTCTGGTAGAGCGGAAACGCGATGCGCACTGTGATGGTGACCAGCGCCAGCGCAATGACGACCCCCGGCAACGAGCCGACGATGTAATTGCAGCCCTCCAGCAGGCGCTGCAATGGCCCCGGCGCGCGGATCGAGATCCAGGCCATCGGCATGGCGGCGACCGTGGCGAGCAATGCGCCGGCGAGCGCCAGGAACAGCGTTTGGCCAAGCGCCAGCCCTATCTCGTCGAAGCACCAGACAGCGGCGCCGCCGGCGGCAAGCCAGCCGCCGATGGTGACGAACGGCACGCCAAGCGCCAGCAGCGTGGTGACGACAAGCAAGGCCAGGCAAGGTCCGGTGGCCCGTCCGAGGCTTGTGCGCTGCTGATAGCGCGCGGCGCCCGAGCCGACGCGGGCATAGCGCTCCTCGCCGCGCACCAGCACTTCGAGGCCGAGCAGCACGAAACAGCAGCTTACCAGTACGCCGGCCAGCATGTTGGCGGCCGGCCCGTTGAAGGTCGACTGGAATTGGTCGACGATCGCCGTGGTGAAGGTGTCGAAGCGGATGAAGACATAGAGGCCGTACTCAGCCAGCAGATGCAGACCGACCAGCAGCGAGCCGCCGCAGATCGCGAGCCGCAATTGCGGCAGCACGACACGCCAAAACACGCGCCGGGGCCCAAGGCCGAGTGCGGCGGCGGCATCCTCAAGGGCGGGATCGAGACGGCGCAGCGCCGCCGACACCGGCAGATACAGGAGCGGGAAATAGGCGATCACGGAAATCAGGACGCCGGCCCACAGGCCGTGCAGTCCTGGCACCATGGTGATCCAGGCATAGCTGTGCACGAAAGCGGGAATGGCGAGCGGCGCCACGCACAGCCACGCCCAGAACCGGGCGCCCGGCAGGTTGCTGCGCTCGGTCAGCCAGGCCAGTGCAACCGACAGCACGATGGTGATCGGTACGCAGAGCAGCACCAGCAGGACCGTGTTGACCAGAAGCTCGCCGACACGTGGCCGGAAGACCAGCGCCGAGACGGTTTCCCAGCCGGTCTGCACTGCGATCCAGATGATGAAGGCAAGCGGCAGAAGCGCCAGCAGCGCAACGAAGATAGCGACGATGACCAGCCAAAGCGGTACGCGCCGCCGAGACCTTCGGCCTGTGCCCGAAGGCAGGCCCGAGCGCGCAAGATCGACCGCAGACTGCATCAGGTCAGACGCCACGCCGTTGGCGCTCAGCGGCAGCAACAGAAGGACCGCGGTCGCGGTCGGGAACACAGCGTGTCGTCATCGACGAATGCCATCTCGAAAAACAAAATCACTCCCGCGGAAGGCGAATTCCCGCGGGAGCGTGGTCGGTTGTCCTTTTAGGAGGAATGCCAACTAAAGCAAGCCGGCTGCCGTCATCAGGTCGGTGACTTTCTTGGAGTTCAGCCTCGTGGCATCGACCTTTGGCGCCTGCAGATCGGCGAGCGGTACCAGCTTCGGGTTGGACTCCGCACCCTTGCCGACCGCGTATTCGAAGGAATCACCGGTCTTCAGCACGTCCTGGCCGCCCTTGCCGGTCACCCATTTCAGGAAGGCCTGGGCTTCCTTCGGATGCTTGCTCGAAGCCAGCACACCGCCACCGGAGATCGAAACGAATGCGCCCGGATCCTGGTTCTTGAAATAGTGCAACGCGACATTCTTGCTGTTTTCGCCGGTCTTGGCCTGATCGCCGAAATAGTAATAATGGTAGATCACGCCGCCTTCGATTTCGCCGGCGTTGACCGCCTTCATCACCGTGCTGTTGCCCTTGTAGGCGGTGAAGTTGGTCTTCATCGCCTTCAGCCAGTCCGCCGTGGCGGCCTCGCCCTTGAGCTGAAGCAGCGCACTGACGATGGCCTGGAAATCGGCGCCCGATGGGGAAGCGGCCCAACGGCCCTTCCAGCTCGGATCCGCGAGGTCAAGCATCGACTTGGGTAGCTGGTCGGCGCTTAGCTTGGTCTTGTTATAGGCAAAGACCGTGCTGCGCGCCGCGACGCCGACCCATTTGCCGCTGGCCGGCTGATAGTCCTGGGGAACCTGGGCCAGCGTGTCGGCTTCGACCGGCGCGAACAGGCCGGCATTTTCGACCAGCACCATGGCTGGCGAGTTTTCCGTCAGGAACACGTCTGCGGGCGAAGCAGCGCCCTCGGCGACGATCTGGTTCGAGAAATCGCTGTCGCCGCCATTGCGCACGGTCACCTTGATGCCGGTCTCCTTGGTGAAGCCTTCGGCCCACGCCTTGGTCAGGCTCTCGTGCTGGGCGTTGTAAACAATGATGCCATCATCTTCCGCCATCGCCGGACCGGCGAGCAGGGTGATTGCCAGCGCGGTGGCGCCGACGAGGGTGGAAAGGGCGTATTTCATGGCATGTCCTCGTTCTGCGGGTCTTCGGTCTGTCAGGGCTGCACCTATCGATACCTGACCATGATAGTCAACATTGCTTTGCTGATTTTGATCGAGCGCCTGCAAAGTTTCGTGATTTGCCGCTAGTTTGGCTTGGACATTATTTCGCCGGCCACGTAACAAATCAGCGCCGAGACGCGAAAATCGGGGGAGTGAACTCTTGTGAGCGGCAAGAACGAGGCCGAGCTTTCCCGGCTGATGCGGGCCGCGATCGCGGGAGATGAAAGGGCCTATGCCGACTTTCTGCACCGGATTGCCGCGCTGGTGCGCGGTTTTGTCAGGCGCAAGATCGTGCAGGGCGGGGTCGATCCCGAGGATGTCGTGCAGGAAACGTTGCTGGCCATTCATGTGAAACGACATACCTGGCGCCAGGACGCGCCGGTGTTGCCGTGGATCTATGCAATCGCCCGCTTCAAGCTCATCGACGCGTTCCGGCGGCGTGGACGGCGCATCGAGGTCGATATCGACGATATCGCCGAGACATTCGCCGAGCCGGAAGCGGAAACCGTCAGCGAGCGCGACATCAACCGGGCTTTGGATGGCCTGTCGCCGGCACAGCGCTCGGTGGTCTCAGCCGTGTCGGTGGAAGGCCGCTCTATCGGAGAGACGGCGGCAAGGTTCGGTATCAGCGAGACGGCGGTGCGTGTGTCGCTGCATCGGGGACTTGCCGCGATAGCCAAGCGATTCGGGCGGGAATGACATGAGGACGGACGATCTCATCAAGGCGCTGGACGCCGATGCCGGTAGCAAGGCGATGCCGTTGCAATCGGCCTGGTGGATGGCCGCCGGTGCTGCGGCGGTGATCGCCGCCGTCGTTTTCCTGCTGACCATCGGCCCGCGCCCGGACTTCATGGCGGCCGCGCATACGATGCGTTTTCTCTCCAAGTTTGTTTTCACCATCGTGCTTGCCTTCAGTGCCTTTGCCCTGGTCCGCGACTTGTCGACGCCGGGAGCTTCGACGCGCCGGGCAATGGCCTGGATGGCCGCGGCGCCGGTGCTGGTAGCCGTGGCGGTGGTTCTGGAGCTTTTCATGGTGCCGGAGGCGCTGTGGGGCACAAGGATGGTCGGCTCCAACATGATGATCTGCATGACATTCATCCCTTTGATCGGGATCGGACCGCTTGCCATCTTCCTGTGGATGCTGCGCTACGGCGCGCCGACACGACCGGTGCTTGCAGGCGCGGTCGCGGGCCTGCTCGCCGGCGGGCTGTCGGCGACCTTCTATGCCGCGCACTGCTTCGACGATTCGCCGCTTTTCGTCGCTACCTGGTACACGATCGCGATCGCTGTACTGGCGCTACTTGGTGCGATTGGCGGGCGATTTTTCGTGCGCTGGTAGTGCGCCACCGCGATCACGGCACGTGCTCACCGATCCTTGATCATTCCGCCAACTGTTTGTCGGTCTCGATCAGAACCGGTCCCGAAAAGAGCCTGCTGCTGACGCGAATCTGATCAGCGCGTCGGAACGGGATGCTCGCCGCGATAGTCGTAGAAGCCGCGCCCGGTCTTGCGGCCGAGCCAGCCGGCCTCGACATATTTCACCAGCAGCGGGCAAGGACGGTATTTCGAATCCGACAGGCCGTCGTGCAGCACCTGCATGATCGACAGGCAGGTATCGAGACCAATGAAATCGGCAAGCTGCAGCGGCCCCATCGGATGGTTGGCGCCGAGCCGCATGGCGGTGTCGATGGCGTCGACCGAGCCGACACCCTCATAGAGCGTGTAGATCGCTTCGTTGATCATCGGCAGCAAGATGCGATTGACGATGAAGGCCGGAAAATCCTCCGAGACCGTGATCGTCTTGTCGAGCTGCTTCACAAAGGTCTTGGCCGCCTCGAAGGTCTGGTCCTCGGTGGCGATGCCGCGCACCAGTTCGACCAGCTTCATCAGCGGCACCGGGTTCATGAAATGTATGCCGATGAACCGCTCCGGCCGGTCGGTTTGCGCGGCAAGCCGCGTGATCGAGATCGACGAAGTATTGGTCGCCAGGATGGCTTCGGGATTGAGCTGCGGACAGAGCTGGGCGTAGATCTTGCGCTTGACGGTCTCGTCCTCGGTCGCCGCCTCGATCACCAGATCGGCGCCGGCAAGATCCGCCATCGCCGGCGCGGAAGAGATGCGCGCCATCGCTTCGTTGCGCACCTTCTCTTCGAGCTTGCCGGAACCCACCTGGCGAGCCATGTTGCCGCTGATGGTGGCGATGCCCTTCTCGATGCGGTCGGGCGATATATCGTAGATCAGCACCTTGTAGCCCGAAAGCGCGGAGACATGGGCGATACCTCCGCCCATCTGGCCCGCGCCGATGATACCGATCGTCTCGATCTTGCTCATTACACCGATCCCGTCAAAATGCCTTTGCGGCCTGCTTTTTGTGCGGTGCAAACTAAAAGGGCGGGTCGACTTCGTCTACCCCGCCCTCACTATTTAATACGCTTTGGCAGAAAGCGTCAAAGCGCCTTTTGCAACTCCGGCAGGATGACGAAGAGATCGCCGACGAGGCCGTAGTCGGCTACCTGGAAGATCGGGGCCTCCTCGTCCTTGTTGATGGCGACGATGACCTTCGAATCCTTCATGCCGGCGAGGTGCTGGATGGCGCCGGAGATGCCGACCGCGATGTAGAGATCGGGGGCGACGACCTTGCCGGTCTGGCCGACCTGCCAGTCGTTCGGCGCATAGCCGGCATCGACGGCGGCGCGGGAAGCGCCGACGGCTGCACCGAGCTTGTCGGCGACCGGCAGGATGACCTCCTGGAATTTTTCCGAGGAGCCCAGTGCGCGACCACCTGAGATGATGATCTTGGCCGAGGTCAGTTCCGGACGGTCGGTCTCGGACAGCTTGTTCTCGACGAAGGAGGACAGGCCCGGATTGGCCGCGGCCTTGACGGTTTCGATGGAGGCCGAGCCGCCCTCGGGTGCTGCCTGGAAAGAGGCGGTGCGCACCGTGATCACCTTCTTGGCGTCGCTCGACTGCACCGTCTGGATGGCGTTGCCGGCATAGATCGGCCGCTTGAAGGTGTCGGGCGATACGACTTCGATGATCTCCGATACCTGCGCGACGTCGAGCAAGGCAGCCACGCGCGGCGCGACATTCTTGCCCGACGAGGTCGCCGGCGCGATTATGGTGTCGTAGGCGCCTGCCAGCGACACGACGAGTGCCGCCGTCGGTTCGGCGAGACGCTCGGCGAGTTCGTCGGCTTCCGCGAGCAGCACCTTGGTGACGCCCTTCAGCTTGGCGGCAGCATCGGCTGCGCCCTTGGCGCTCTTGCCAGCCACCAGCACATGCACGTCCGAACCGATCTGCAGGGCCGCCGACAGCGCCTTGGCGGTCTGGTCGGAAAGGGTGGCGTTGTCGTGTTCGGCGATGAGGAGAATTGCCATTTTATCTGTTCCTTTCCCGATCGCTTACAAAACGCCGGCTTCGTTCTTCAGCTTGTCGACCAGTTCGGCGACACTCTTGACCTTGACACCCGCCTTGCGGCCACCTGGCTCCTCGGTCTTGATGACCTTGAGGCGCGGCTTGACGTCGGCGCCGTAGTCGGCGGGCGATTTCTCGTCGAGCTGCTTCTTCTTGGCCTTCATGATGTTGGGCAGCGAGGCATAGCGCGGCTGGTTGAGGCGAAGGTCGGCGGTCACGATCGCCGGCATCTTCAATTCCACGGTCTGCAGGCCGCCGTCGACTTCGCGCGTCACCTTGGCCTTGTCGCCGTCGAGCACGACCTTGGAAGCGAAGGTGCCCTGCGCCCAGCCCAGAAGCGCCGCCAGCATCTGGCCGGTCTGGTTGGAATCGTCGTCGATCGCCTGCTTGCCCAGGATGACGAGGCCGGGCTGCTCTGCCTCGACCACGCCCTTCAGCACCTTGGCGACGCCGAGCGGCTCGGTCTGCTCGTCGGTCTTGACCAGAATGGCGCGGTCGGCGCCCATGGCGAGCGCGGTGCGCAGGGTTTCCTGCGCCTGCTGCGGGCCGATCGAAACAACGATGATCTCTTCCGCCTTGCCGGCTTCCTTCAGCCGGATTGCTTCTTCCACCGCGATCTCGTCGAACGGGTTCATCGCCATCTTGACGTTGGCGAGTTCAACCGCCGAACCATCGGCCTTCACGCGAACCTTCACATTCGCATCCACAACCCGCTTCACGGGCACAAGGATCTTCATTTGCCTGTCACCTCTCTTGAGATAGTTGGGCGCGCCTATAGCAGCCTGCGCCCCTGCTGAGTTGTCGAAAGCCGACATTCCGGATGGAAATTCTGGTCTTTGACCGCCTTAGGCTGCGGCGGAGACGTTTCCGTAGTTGCGGCAACCCTGCACGTCAATACGCCGCAAGCTGCTCAAATCGGTTCAGTCCGAGCTGGACGCGTTTCCTCGCCCCCAGCGCGGTGTCGCGGCGGGCGGGTCGGGGATCAGCGGTTCCGTGGCAACCGGCTGCTGGTTGGGAGCGCTGGGCGCGACATCTTCGTCAGGGCCTGCAAACAGCGGCACACCGCGGCTGCGCAATATGAGCACCAGAACGGCGCCGGCGATGATGCCGCCGATGTGGCAGGCCCAGGAGATCTGATCCTCACCGCCGGCGGCAAACATCACCACCTGGAACAGCACCCACAGAATGAGCGGGATGAAGGCCGGAATGCGCAACGGGATGCGGGCAAAGGCCAGCACCCAGACCTTTACCCTGGGATAAAGGATCAGATAGGCGACGACCACGCCGGCGATGGCCCCGGACGCGCCGATCAGCGGCACCTGCGAATCCCAGGCGACGAGCCCCTGAAAGGCCGCTCCCGCAACGGCGCACAACAGATAGAAGATGAGATAGCGGATGTGGCCGAGCGCATCCTCGACATTGTCGCCGAACACCCACAGGAACAGCATGTTGCCGCCGAGGTGGAAGATGTCGGCGTGCAGGAAGGAATAGCTGAGATAGCTCAGGCTTTCGGGGATGACGACAAAGCGCGGGTCGAGTTCGGCGGTGTCATGCACGACCGACGGGATGAAGCCGAGGCCAAGCACGGCGGCATTGGAGAAATTCTCGCCGCCGATCGCAGTGATGAGGTAGACCAGGGCGTTGACCGCGATCAGCCCGATCGTCACATATTGCAGCCTGATGTGCCGCAGCCTGTTGGTATCGTAGAGCGGGATGAACATGCCGCAGGCCCCTTCCGCTTTCGACAATCAGCGGTTCTTGCCCGGAACCCATAACACGTCGGCGTTTCCGTTGTCATTGACCGCCCGGGCGGCGACAAACAGGAAATCCGAGACGCGGTTGATGTATTTCAGTCCGTCGCGGTTGACGTGTTCGTTCGGGTCCTGGGCCAGGGCCACCATCAGTCGTTCGGCCCGCCGTGCCACCGTGCGGGCGAGATGGAGGGCGGCCGCCGCCGGTGTACCGCCATTGAGCACGAAGGATTTGAGCGGCTGAAGCTGCTTGTTGAGCAGGTCGATCTCCTTCTCGACCCGCTCGGTCTGCACGGCGACGATGCGAAGCGGCTCATAGCCGAGCGGCTTGCCGTCGTCGGGCACGGCGAGATCCGCGCCGAGATCGAATAGATCGTTCTGGATGCGGGCGAGCATGGCGTCGATCGCGGGGTGGCTCGATGCCGTGTGGATCCTGGCGATGCCGATGCAGGCATTGGCCTCGTCGACGGTGCCGTAGGCGTCCACCCGCAGATCGGATTTCAGTCGCCGTTCGCCGGTGCCGAGACCCGTGGTGCCGTCATCGCCGGTGCGGGTGTAGATCTTGTTGAGCTTGACCACGTCGCCTCCCGGCAGCCGATATCTCACTTGCGGGTGAAATACACCGCAAGCAGGATCAGCGCCAGCGCCACGGCCTGCAACAGAACGCGCGTCTGCATCAGCTTGTTCGAGGTGAAGCCGGAACCGCCTCGCATCATGTTGATAAGGCCGCGAACGAGGACGATCACCACGGCGACCATGACCAGGATGGCGAGGATGTTGAAGACGGATGCCATTATTGCGTTTCCAGTTGTTTGGCTTCAGGCTCGCTTGGCGAGCAGGCGATAGAGCATCGAAGCGGGCAGGATGCGTTTGAGCGCCGCACCGATCCTGGCCGGCACTGTTACCACATAGTGCGGGCGCGGGCGCCGCGACAGAAGTGCATGGCGCAGCGCCGCGTGGACCACTTCCGGTCCGGGCTTCAAGGCCGATTGACTGCCGCCGGCCCGCAGCCGCTCCAGTTGCGCCGCATAGTCGAGGCGGTGGACTGAAGTCTCGTGCTCGATGTTCTTCAAGAACCAGGGAAGCGCGTTGCTGGCGATTTTCGACTTTACCGGCCCGGGCTCGATCAGAGAGACATGGATGCCGCTGCCGGCCAGTTCCTGGCGCTGGCACAGCATCAAGGCCTCCAAGGCGTGTTTCGACGCCGAATAGGCGCCGCGAAAACGCACTGGCATCAAGCCGAGGATCGACGAGCAGTGGACGATGCGGCCGTGCCCCTGGCGGCGCATCACCGGCACCAGCCGGCGGGTCAGGTCATGCCAGCCGAAGAAATTCGCCTCGAACTGCTCCTTGAGCGCGGCAACGGGCAGATCCTCGACGGCGCCGCCTTGCGCATAGGCGCCATTGTTGAACAGGGCGTCGAGCCTGCCGCCGGTGCGGTCGAGCACCGCCGCCACCAGCGCGGCGATGGAATCCGGTTCGCAATAATCGAGATAGAAAGCCTCGATACCGTCGATCTCGAGGGCGGCGATGTCCTGCGGCTTGCGCGCGGTGGCGAACACCCGCCAGCCTTCCGCCTTTAACGCACGGGCGCAATACGCACCAATTCCGGAAGATGCGCCGGTGACGATGATCGGGCGCAACTCTTGCGTTGAACTGTTCGTGGTTTCGCCAAGGGTTGCCATTTGCCGCAATCCCTTCCCATATTCCCGGCGTGGAGACAATTGGAGGGCACGGTTCTTGTTGCGGAAGATCGTTGCACTCAAACGGGTCCTCTACGACGCGCTTGGCCATTTCAACACCGATGACGGCTGGGCGATGGCCAGCCATCTGGCGATCACATCGTTGATGGCCCTGTTCCCATTCCTGATCTTTGCCACGACGCTGGCGAGCTTCCTCGGCGCGCAGGCGTTCTCAGACACGGCCGTGCACCTTGTGTTCGACACCTGGCCCGAGCAGATCGCCAAGCCGATCGCGCGCGAGGTGCTCAATGTGCTGACCGTCAGGCGCACCGATCTCTTGACCTATGGCGTGCTGCTTGCCGCCTACTTCGCCTCGAACGGCATCGAGGCGCTGCGCACGTCGCTCAACCGCGCCTATCGTGTCTCGGAAACGCGCGGCATCATTTACCGCCGGGTGCAGAGCATTATCTTCGTGCTCATCGCAACGGCCGGGTTTCTGGCGATCAGCGTGCTTCTGGTGTTCGCGCCGCTGCTGGCGCGGCTCGCCGAAGCCCATATCGACTGGATCAAGCCCTATATGGGCACCATCACGCTGTGGCGTTATGTGATCGCCTCGGCGGTCATCGTCGGCGGATTGTTTGCTGTCCATTTCTGGTTGCCGGCGGGCAAGCGCCGCCTGGTGTCGATCGTCCCGGGCATCATCTTCACGCTTTCCGGATGGCTTGTCGGCTCGACCGTCTTCGCCACCTATCTCGACCACTTCTCGTCCTACGTGACGACCTATGCCGGCCTCGCCTCGATCATGATCGCCGTGGTCTTCCTCTACATGGTCTCGGCGATCTTCATCCTTGGCGGCGAGCTCAATGCCGCGATCAGCCGCTATCTGGAGGCCCGCGCCCGGGTTGGATGACGGCCGAATTGGAGAACTGGGAGCGGGAGAACTGGGGAACGGGAGAATTGAAGAATTGAAGAATTAAAGAAGTAGCACCCAGCGCCAGATGGGCCCATTTTCCTCAATTCCTCAATTCCTCAATTCCTCAATTCCTCAATTCCTCAATTCCTCAATTCCTCAATTCCTCAATTCCTCAATTCCTCAATTCCTCAATTCTACAATTCCACCCTTGGTCTGCCGCGCCGTTGCCAGGCCGACGCCGAATGTGGTGATCGCCATGCCGGCAATCTGCAGCGCGTTGAGCTGCTCGTCGAACAAGGCCCAGGCGATGATGGCCGTCACCGCCGGCACAAGATAGAACAGCGAGGCCACTTTCGACATCTCGCCGTCGCGGATCATCACCATCAGCAGGAAGATGGCGCCGAGCGACAGCACCAGCACCAGCCAGGCCATGGCGAAGATCAATTCGCCGTTGATGATGACCGTATGCGTCTCGAAGGCGAGCGAAGCCAGGAGCATCAGCGAGGCGCCGCCGACATACTGCCACATGGTCGCCGCGACGAGGTCGCCGCCGGATGCGAAGCGCTTCTGCCAGATGGTGCCGGCGCTCATGCCGAGCACCGAGACCAGCGAGGCGGCCAGTGTCGCCGCTGTTACGCCGCCGCCGAGCGCGCCGAGCTTCGGCCACAGCACGATGACGATGCCGACGAGGCCGATGCCAAGGCCAAGCCAGTGGCGTGGCAGGATCGCCTCGCCGAGAAGCTTGCCGGCCAGCACCGCCGTGATCAGCGGCTGCAGGCCGACGATCAGGGCCGAAAAGCCGGCCGGCATGCCGTGGTGGATGGCCCAGAACACGGCACCGAGATAGACGCCGTGCATCAGTATGCCGGCGCCGGTGGCATGCAATGCCTCCTCGCGGGTGGCTCCCTTCGAGTCCAGCACCAGCATCAGGACGGCCAGCAGGATGGCGGCGATGACGAAACGCGCGGCAAGGAAGGTGAACGGCTCCGCCCACGGCATGGCATAGCGCGCGCCGATGAAGCCGGTCGCCCACAAGACGACGAAGGTGGCGGGAATGAACCGCTTGATGCTGTGCATGTTCCGGAGACCGCCTGGGAGAGTTGAACGTGGCGCTGCTCTACTGCGCTTCAATGCGACGCGCAAAGTGAAACCGTTGATCCATGCATCATCGGAATTCAACGGCCGGTGCACTTGGCGGGCGGTTTCTCGGATAGCCCCGGCCTCAAAGCCCGACCATCCGCCTGATGTCGTCGGGTGATGCGCCGGCATGGCGCAAGGCGGCAAGTCCGGTATCGCCGAGGCTCTTGGACAGCTTTCGTCCATCCGGCCCGAGGATGAGACGATGATGGAAATAGGCAGGCTGCGGCAGCCCGAGGAGTTCCTGCAGCAGGCGCTGCACGGCGGTGGCGGAAAACAGATCCTGCCCGCGCACGACGTGGCTGATGCCTTGCAGCGCATCGTCCATGACGACGGCGAGGTGGTAGCTGGTCGGGATGTCGCGACGCGCCACGATCACGTCGCCCCACTCCTGCGGGCGGGCTTCGATAGAGCGTGCCACAAGCAGCGTCTCGTCGGAATACTCGGTCCATGACAGGGCCTTGCCGACACGGACCATGGCCGCGCCGACATCCAGTCGCCAGGCGAAAGGCGTGTTTTCGGCGATCCGCCGCTTGCGCTCCTTCATCGGCAGCGCCTTGTCGGCGGCGGGATAGAGCGGTACGCCGTCGGGATCGCGCGGCCAATCGCGTCCGTGCTTTTCGCTATCGGTGATGAAGGCGCGGATCTCGCCACGGCTCATGAAGGCGGGATAGACGAGTTCTTCCGCGATCAGCCGGTCAAGCATCGCCTTGTACTCGGCGAAATGCTCGGACTGGCGGCGCACCGGCTCTTCCCATGCGAGCCCCAGCCATTTCAGATCGGCAAGCACGCCGGCCTCGAATTGCGGCGTGCAGCGCGTTGTGTCGATGTCCTCGATGCGCAGCAGCAGGCGGCCGCCAGCCTGTGTCGCCAGGTCCTGGTTGAGCAGCGCCGAATAGGCGTGGCCGAGATGCAGTTCGCCGTTGGGGCTGGGCGCGAAGCGGAATGTCAGGAGTGTCATCTCTTGGGCGGCAATCGGGTTGTGCGGCGGTTTTGCCAATTGCTACCGTGCAGCCGGTCGAGGAACAAGAAAGCATGCAGCGTATCGTGACATCGGACGACATTGCCCGGGGGCTCGACGCGCTTTGCGTGATCGACCCACGCCTGGAAAAGGTGCGCGGCATGGCCGGCGAGGTGCCGCTGCGGCTTTCAGAGCCGGGGTTTCGAAGCCTGGCTTCAATTGTCGTTTCACAGCAAGTGTCCCGCGCCAGCGCCGATGCGATCTTCGGCCGGCTGACCAAGCTCGTCGATCCGCTGACGCCGCAGGCTATCCTGGCCGCCGGCGAAGACATGTTTCGCGAGGCCGGCCTGTCGCGGCCGAAGCAGCGTGGCCTGATCGCAATTGCGAAAGCCGTGGTCGACGGCCTCGACCTGCATCACCTCTGTTGGCTCGATGCCCAGGACGCGATCACGACGATGACGGCGGTGCCGGGCATCGGTCCGTGGACGGCGGAAGTATACCTGTTGTTTGCCGCCGGGCATCCCGACATCTTCCCCGCGCGCGACGTCGCCTTGCAGAGCGCGGTCGGCCATGCGCTTGGCATAGACCCGCGTCCGCCGGAGAAAACACTGATCCAACTCGCCGAATCATGGAGCCCGTGGCGAGGTGTCGCATCGCGGCTTTTCTGGTCCTATTATCGCGAAACCAGAGGGCGGGACGCCGCACCACCGGCCTGAAACCGCAAAAAAGCATGAAAATCCTATCTTTTTGATGCTTCGACGACGCGACAATCCGCTTCACATCCCTGTCATGTCGGGCTTACAGTATCCTCGCCGTTCGGTTCTAGAACCAAGGAGGTAAACACGTGACGGTTGCCGTATCTCCGGATGGGCTTCCAGCACTGGTGCTGAATGCGGATTACCGTCCGCTCAGCTATTACCCCTTGTCGCTCTGGTCCTGGCAGGACGCGATCAAGGCGGTGTTCCTCGACCGGGTGAACATCGTCGCCGAATACGAGCACGCCGTCTCCTCGCCGACCTTCTCGATGAAGCTGCCGAGCGTGGTCAGCCTGAAGGCCTATGTGAAGCCGTCGAGGCATCCGGCCTTCACCCGCTTCAACGTCTTCCTGCGCGACCGCTTCCAGTGCCAGTATTGCGGCACGCCGGAGGACCTGACATTCGACCACGTCATCCCCCGCCATCGTGGCGGTGCCACGACATGGGAGAATGTCGTTGCCGCCTGCTCGCCCTGCAACCTCAGGAAAGGCGGCATGATGCCGGCGCACGCCAAGATGTGGCCGCTGCAGAAGCCTTTCCAGCCGACAGTGCACGATCTGCACAATAACGGCCGCCTATTCCCGCCCAACCATCTGCATGAGAGCTGGATGGATTACCTCTACTGGGATGTCGAACTCGAACCCTGAGATCGTCCGAGAATTCGGGAGGCCGGTCGTCTGGAGCGATTGTCTGCGCTTCCGATGCTCACATGCCTATCACTCCCCAGTGTCGGGCCAGGTCGGTCGCGCTCACTTATCAGCGGCTTCGCGCTTAAGGACCGGCTTCCCCCACTCCGTCGCTGCTTCGCAGCGCCACCTCTCCCCCCTCCGGAGGGAGAGGAAGGGAGCCCAGCGTGAGGAGCGGTGGCTAGAATAAGTTCGCGCCCTTCCTCTACCCCGTCGATCGGGGGAGGGGTGGCTCGGCGAAGCCGAGACGGAGTGGGGGTCGATCTGGCTCGGACGTCGAACGCCGCGCCATCCGACTCAGCCTGGCGAATTTTTGCTCAGTCGCGCGTGAAAGCGCCGCGGAAGGCGACGGCGGCGAGGACCAGGCTGGCAATGGCGTTCCAGCCGGCCAGCGACAGGCCAAGGATGCGAAGTGCGGCCTTGTCGCAGGAGGGCGGCACGAATTTGTCGAGCGCGTCGAGCACGCCCTTGCCGCCGGTGTCGACCGGTCCGGCACCCGCGGTGCAATCGGTCGGGCCGGCCCACCACTGCCATTCGACGCCGGAGTGATAGACGCCGAGATAGAGGCCATAGAGCATCAGCAGGCCGCCGACAGCCAGCAGGCCACGCGTCAGCCAAGCCGGTGCGTGCAGCATCGATGCAATCGCCGCCAGCACCATCAGCGGCACGCCGATGTAGTAGGGTGTGCGCTGCTCAAGGCAGAGATGGCAGGGGATGTACCCGCCGAGATACTGGAAGCCGAGCGCCGAGCCGACGGTGGCGGCCATGGCGACGGCGAGGAACAGAGCCGTGCGCGTCCGCTGGCGCCCGGCGTCGGCATTCATGGTCGCTGTCATTTCAATCGGCTCCGTCCGGCTCGCAATGGCTGTCTTCAGAGGGCGTATTTGACTGTTATATAGAGCAAAATCAGGGCGGCGGCCGCGGCGCCGGCAATCAGGCCGAGGCGCTTTTCGATGAAGTCGCGGATCGGCTCGCCATAGCGGCGCAAAAGCCAGGCGAGCAGCAGGAAGCGACCACCGCGCGCCACAATCGCCAGCCCGATGAACAGCAACAAGGGCGTGCCGATGACGCCGGACAGAATCGTCACCACCTTGATCGGCGGCAGATGGGCAGCGCCCGAAGTGATCAGCATCAGGATGACGAAGCCGGTGCCCGCGCCCGCGCGCAGCCTCTCGAACTCGTCGTATTTGCCGTAGAATTCGAGGATCGGCCGCGCCACCGCGTCATAGGCATAGTGGCCGATAAACCAGCCGGCGATGCCGCCCAGCACCGAGGCGACGGTGGCGATCAGCGCATAGCGGTAGGCGCGATCCGGCCGCGACAGCGCCATCGGCAGATAGAGCACGTCGGCCGGCACTAGGAACACCGAGCTTTCGACGAAGGCGATGAAGGCCAGCCACCATTCGGCGGATTTGCGGGCCGCCAGCGACAAGGTCCAGTCGTAAAGTCCGCGAAGCATCGCCACTCCTAACGCATGTCGCCCAAAATTGCGCAGCGATATTATCCGACAGCCGCGCTTTGATGCGCCGCTTGTCTAGAAAGATTTGCCGCACTGCACAATGGCAGCGCCGTCACGAAATCGAAAGACGCAGTTTGGTCGCATCCGGCATGCCGGAGAATTCGTGCCGGAGAATTGGCCAGCCGGAGAATTGGCCAGTTGACGAACAGGCCCCCAACCGTATAGTCCCGCGCCATCCAGGCCGCCCGGCCTGAGCCCCTATGGCGGAATTGGTAGACGCGCTCGACTCAAAATCGAGTTCCGCAAGGAGTGCTGGTTCGATCCCGGCTAGGGGCACCACTGCCTTTTCGAAGAACCGGCGTTGCAATCCGAAAAATTTGACCTTCAGCGATCAAGACGCTTTGCGCGCTCCGGCGGGATCGCCGTCGTTGGCCGCGCTAAGCTCACCGGTCGCCAGCAGGTCCAATTCGTCGAATGCCCGTTCGAGATCGGCACTCACATCCGCGGCCGGTCCGCTGTGCCGGTCCTGGCGCGTCAGCGTTTCCAGCCTGTGTTGAAGCTCGCGGTTCTCATCGCGGCAACGGGCATGGGTGAGCTCGTCGGTCATGCCGCGCAAGCGCAGGTCCGCGAGTTGAACCCTCACCGCGGCATAGTCCTTGCGCGCCGCGTCGCGCTCCTCGCGTAACTTCGCGATCTCGGCTTGCGAAGCGCGGCGCCAATGCTCGGCTGCTTCCCCGGCACCGTCCCCGACATGGCTCGTCGGTGCGCGCACCACGGCGTGATCGACGAGCAGAGTCGTGGTCCGGCGCTGGAGCGAGCGCAATTCTCTCTCGAGTCCCGCGGCCCGCTCTTGCGCGGCGGCGGCGCAATCGTTGAGCACGCCGCGCTCATGCTCGGCCGTGGACAGCCGCGCTTGCAGGTCTTGCTGCAGCGCCATCTGCCGCGACAGTTTGCCGGTCAGTTGCTCGTTGAGGATCTGGTAATCCGCGACCTTGGCATGAAGCAGCATGGCCGCCTGTTCCAGGCCGGCAAGCCGCGATGCAACGTCCTCACGCGCCCGCTCGGCGGCTTGCCTGGCCATGATCTCATCGGCAAGCTGCTCCGAGATTCGCGCCAGATTGCGTCCCAGGCGCTCGACCTCGACATTCGCCTTGAGGAACCGCGCTTCGCGCTGGTTGGCGTGCCTGTCGGCCTCCGCAATGGCCTGACGGGTCCTGTCGAGTTCGACCTTCAGGTCGGCGATGGTCGCGCTCGCGATCGACAGCTCGCGCGATTTCCGCTCAAGTTCTTTCGAGGCGCGATCATGCAGGTGTTCGAGCCTGGCCGTCGCCCCTTGCAATTCCCAGGTCTCGGTATCGAGCGCGTCGGCATGGCGCGTCCGCGCATCGAGCCTGACCAGATAGTCCTGCAGGGAGGACCATGCTTGACGCGACAATTCCAGCCCTTCCGCCACGCCTTTCAAATGGGCGGCTAAATCGTCACCGGAATGATGGCTGGACAAGGGGGAGGAAAGGTGCCTGCCCTGGCCCGTCTGAATTGAAGCGGGGGAAGCAGCCAGCGGATCCGACTGGGCCAATCTGTTGGGCTTCTCTTCGAAGAAAGGCGAAGCCGTGCCGGCTTGAATGCTTCGGATCAGCTCTTCCAGCGCGTCATCGTCGCGTCTTCGGACAACGGCACTGGCCTCTGCACTGATGTGCCGGGCGCCGTTGGCCTCATGATTCAGCGACATTTTTCTCTCATCGCTACCGAATCACTGAAGTATCGCGGATCAAGAACAAGATTGCGAGTAGATTTTGCCGGTTTTCGCTTAAAAAGTTATGAACAGACGTCAATATTAGCATCGACTGTTGGGAATCGAAGTAAGTTCTCGGCCACCTCTATCAATTATCCACGGCTTGCAGCGAAATATGCCGTTCTCTCGGGACCGCGCCTGGCCGCCTACCGCCGTCCCAGCAAGCTCTTCATGCGGTTGCGCAGCAGGCGGGCCATGTTGCGGGTCTCGCGGTAGAGGTGCAGTTGCGAGGCGGCCTGGCGGGTGAGGCGGTCGGCGTCCGGCGTCAGGCCGATGACCAGCGTGCCCATCGGCTTGCGCTCGGCCCACAGCCGGCTCATCACCGGATGGTCGGGCACGGAGCAGGAATCGGTCATCATGATGTTGGGATCGTCGAGATGCTGCCTGGTCACCTCGATCGTCAGCAGCGTGCCCGGCGAATAGGCGGCCAGCGTCTCGTCATAGGCCGTTTTCCAGGTGTAGGCGACGCCGGTTTCGACGAAGACGATCAGGCAGGCGATGGTGCGGCCGTCGAGCGTCAGCGAATGGATGCGGCACATGTCCTGCTCGGCCAGCCGGTGCACCGCCTCGCGGGCGAAGGCGGCGCGGTAGCGGTCGATCGCCATGGCGGTGCGTTCGCGGCCCTTCCAGCCGGCCGCCTCCAGCGTCAGGAAGCTTTCGATGGCGTGGCGGATATCTTCGGGCCCGCGCGCCACGACATGCTCCAGCCTGCCGAGGTCGCCAAGCCGCCGCTTCAGCCGGCGGAACTCGCGATAATGGTGCGGGCGCAGCGAGGCCTTGAGGTAATCGTCGCCGTCGGCTTCGCTCTCCAGCGCCGGGCGCTGCGTCTGGCCGGTGGTGACCAGCATCAGGCCGCGCGTCTCGGCCACGGTGGCAATCAGGCTCGCCGCCGGGCCGTCGAGCCGGATGTCGGGCAGGACGAACACTTTCGGCAGCTTGAGGTGCGGGCGCGACAGCATCGAGAAGAAATCCTCGACGACGCCGACCGGATCGTCACGGTCGACCAGCGGCGTGCCGAGCGGACCGAACGGGCTCGACCATGTGCGCATGACCGGCACGCCGAGCGGCATGGCCGGCCGCTCCACCGAGAACGGCACCAGGAGGCGCAGCCGGTTGCGGTATTCATCGCCGTCGCGGATGACCGCCAGCCGCACCTCGCGATCCTCCAGCCGCGGCATTGCGGGTGCCAGGAAGCGCGGGTTGAAGAAGACGTTGGGCTCGACCGTGCGGGCGCAGAGATAATCCAGTTCCTCGACCAGGTCGAAGCCGGCCGATGCCGGATAGATGGCGAGTTTGCGCTCGGGCCGGTTGTTGGCGAGGATCTCGATATGGGCAGGGTCGGGGTCGCGGGCCAGTCCGGCAAGGCCCGACACCATGGCGCCGGCGGTGCCGCCGCTGGTTTCCTCAAGCAACGGGATGGCGGCCATCACGCGGCTCCTTTCGCAGGCACGAAGATGAGCATGACGATGCCGAGCTTGCGCCACACCGTGAAGGACAGCGCGCTGGCTTCGAAAATCATGGCAAAGGCGGTGGCCATGGCCGCGCCCCACAGGCCGAACATCGGGATCAGCACCACGTTGAGGGCGATGTTGAAGGCCAGCGTCATGGCATAGACGGCGGCGCAGATGTTCTGGTTGCCGCTCATCGTCAGCAGGCTTTCGCAAGGGCCGACGGCGGCGCGGGCCACGACGCCGAAGACGAGCAGGAACAGCAAGGGATAGCCGCTGCCGAATTCAGGGCCGAACAGCACCAGCATCGGTTCGCCGAGCGCCAGCACCAGCAGCGCCATCAACAGCGATGGCCAGAACGTCCACGATACCGTCTCGCGGGCAAAGGCGGCGAGCCTCTGCGGGTCGCCATGGGTGAACTGCGCATAGCGCTGGGCAACGCCGGCCTTGACGGCAAAATAGACGAAATGCACCAGCGCCAGCGTCTTCACCGTGGCGAAATAGACGGCGACGTCGTTGGGATCCATATAGGCGCCGACCATCAGCACGTCGGCATTGGTGAGCAGGAAGAAGAAGCTCTCGACCAGGAAGATCGGCAGCGAGACGACGAACCATTGCGCGAAATGCACCTTCATCGGCCCGGCCGGGATCTGCCTTTCCATGCGCTGGGTGACGCCGATGAGCTGGCCGAGCGTGGTGGCATAGGTGGCGGCGATCGAGGCGAAGATCGCCGTCCTGGCGTCGGGAGCGTAGCCCGCTACAAGCATCAGCGCCATGAACAGCAGGATCAGGACGGGTCGCACCAGATAGGTCGGCGACAGGGCAAACAGCGCCCAGCTGTTGGCGCGTGCCAGTCCCGACAGCAGGTCGGACATGGCGATCATCGGCAGGCAGATGACGCCGAGGATGAACGGTATCACATAGTAGTTTTCGATCCAGGGTGCCGCCAGCCAGACGCCGAGCGCGCCGAGCCCGGCGATGAGCGTGGAGGCGATCAGCACGAACAGGCGGCTGGCCAGCACGATGCCGCGCAGTTCGTCCATCAGGCCGCGCTCGCGGTATTCGGGAATGAAGCGGATGACCGAGGTGTGGAAGCCGAGGCAGGCGAGGTTGCCGACGATCACCATCGTCACCCAGACGAGGACGAAGATGCCGTATTCGAACGAGCCCATCCAGCGCGCCATCAGCACCTGGCTGATGAAGGCGATGACGGCGCTGACGATGCGGATGGAGAAGGCGATGACCGACATGCGGCCGGCCTCGCCGCGCTCGTCGGCGGTGAACAGCACGGCATCGATGCGGCCAAGCAGCGGCCTCATGCGCAGCGCCCAACGCTGCGGCAAGAACCGCCCGGCAGTCGTGGCCGCGGAAAAGCGCACCCCGATTTCTCTCCGTTTTCCGCTTCTTTTTCAGGGCTGGGTGTAGCGGAGACACATTAAGAAACGGTTGGGTGGGGGTGGGGCGGCGGATGCGAACGCTGGGGAGTTGCCGGAGGCAACGGGCCCCTGCTGGCCGAGAGTTGCCCCTGTTGTCCTCTCTACCCGATACGAGCACGCCGTCAATACGCTGGTTGCGAAGCGCGCGGAGATATCCGGCGCGGTCTTGTTCAACGGTGCCACCCTGGCTCGCCAGCTTCACCACATAGGCGCGGTGCTGTTGATCCTTGGCCATAGGGCGACCCGTCGCAGATCACACCATTGCGGCGCCACCCAACTGTTTCCGAAAGGGCGAGATTACAGGCGGATCCTGAAGCAAGAGGCGGAAGGCAGCACGTCAAACAAAGAGACGGCCCAGCGCATCGTACAGGCCAAGGGTTGGAACTCGTCTCTTGTCGAGCCGATTAGTCAATTCCGTGAAGGTCTGGCGGAAGCGGAAGGCCAAAGGCAGAGGAGAGTATTAGGGGCGCGAAGAAATGGCGGCGGCACACTTAAGGCCTCTGGCGCTAGGCAGGCATCTTTGGCGCTATGGGCGGGGGCGTAGCCTCAGCGTCTTCGATTGTGGCCCTTGCAAAACTACCAATGTGACCCTCCAACTCGACTATGTATTGAGCTTGCTCTTGGGTATCAGGTAGGAGACTGGCCACCCATGCGCCGTTTACCTGAGACAATACAGAGAGCTTGATGGGAGCACCAACCCCACCAGGTGCTAGCTTAATCGCGTGGTCAAGAGCCCAGTAAACTCCGAACTTGCCTTGCTCGACTGTAGGAGGGGCGTCTTTCCAGAGAACGCGGCTAATAAATGCCAAGAATGGGTCTGCAAGCATCTGTCCTGACCCCATTGAAACAAAAAACAGCGCATCTTTTTTTATCTCAGGCTGAAAATCTTGGGTACCATATTCGATTAAGCGCGGTTCACCTTGAATAAAGGCAGCCAGCAATGCGCCAAACCCCAATCCTCGAGAGCTCTGTTGAACCATGCTACCGGCGCAATCGGTCAAGAATCGCTTTGAAATGTTAGTCGTACATTCGTTTATCTTTAAGTTCTTGAATACATCACCTTTAATAGCCTGCTCAACGTGAAAATTTAAGCGTTGAGAGAAGCCTATCGCTCCAGTTGCGGCTACAATAACCTGATCGGATAATATCTGAATTTTGCCATTTGTTTGCAATTGAACGAGGGGATTCATTCCAATGGCTGATGTAGCTATGCTATCCGCGCCGATCACCACGCCGTCAGAACAAAGAACGCCCACCAAAACGGTCATACTAGTCTCTAAATATGCTATTTACTTTGGTATCAGGATAAGCATTATAAATTGACTTAACAAGGCTACCGAAAGACTGCGAGCGAACCCACGTGGCAACCTGCTGAATGTAGTCACGAATTGGTGGCTCTAGTAGCTGCAAGAGTTCTTGACCTCTTGCTTGCCCGGTGCCTGAAACCGAATAATTGCTCCAGCGCCCAGAACCAGAGGGAGTGATGATTGCGAACCCGGAACTGCTTAAAGCGTTAGCTTCGTTGTACACTGCGGTATCGAATGGGCCATAGTCATAGGGCACAAAATTAAACCCAGGACCTTCACTCACGGTTGCTGGGATATTTCTGGAAACCAGAAACATTGCTTTTTGAATTTGAACAGGCGTGAATGGCTGCCCATTGGCGCTCGCCAACATCATAAGCAGCAAGTCTTGTCTGGTCATAGCATTCTCCACCCCTGCCCCAAGGGATACTAAGCATCTAACGAATCATATCACGTTAACGTGGACAGTGAAAACCTAGCCGAATGAGACCCATGCTGAGGATTGGGACGCCCAGAGCATTAACTCGGCCGCCATCAAAACTATCGCGGCCAACGCCGTACGCGCCCACACGGCGCGCCGCTAGCTCACGGTCCCCTCCCGTCGTCGGGGTTTGGTGCATAAGACCGGGCTTTTGCGTCGTGCAGGTCGCTGGCGATATCGAAGAGAATAAGAATATATGTCCGTAGGCGACACCACTCAGCGGACCAAGCGCCCCCCTCTGGCCTGCCGGCCATCTCCCCCTCAGGTGGGGAGATTGGCTAATCGCTGACGTCCGCGCCGCCCCTCATCCGCCCTTCGGGCACCTTCTCCCCGTATAGTGACGGGGAGAAGGAATAGCGCCCCTTACGCGAACGCCCCATGGCAATGCTTGTACTTCTTCCCCGAGCCGCAGGGGCAGGCTTCGTTGCGGCCGACCTTGCCCCAGGTGGCAGGGTTGTTGGGGTCGCGGTCTTCGGGGGCGACGATGGCGGTTGTCTCCGGGCGGATCAGCAGCGCCGTCTCGCCGCCTTCGAAGTCATTCTCGCCGGTGGTGCCGTCGATATGCGTGCCGAACATGTCGGGGGCTTCGGGCGGCGGTGCTTCGGCGGCCTGGCGGACCAGTTCGACGCGCATCAGCTGCGCGGTGACGGCCTGGCGCAGATTGCCCAGCATCGCCTGGAACAGCTCGAACGCCTCGCTCTTGTACTCCTGCAGCGGATCGCGCTGGGCGTAGCCGCGGAAGCCGACGACCGAACGCAGATGGTCGAGATTGACGATGTGCTCGCGCCACAGATGGTCGAGCGTCTGCAGCACCACCGAACGTTCGACATAGTTCATCACCTCGGGGCCGAAGCGCTCGGCGCGCTCCCTGGCGGCGGCGTCGGCGGCCTGCGCGATGCGCTCGCGGATGTCGTCCTCGGCGATGCCCTCTTCCTTGACCCACTCTTCGATCGGCAGGTCGAGGTTGAGGAATTCGGCGGCCTCGGCCTTCAGGCCGGCGACATCCCACTGTTCGGCATAGGCGTTTTCGGGAATGGCCTTGGCGACGATCTCGTCGATGACGCCCTCGCGCATCTCGGCGATGGTTTCGGAGAGACCTTCGCCGTCCATCAGCTCGATGCGCTGCTCGAACACCACCTTGCGCTGGTCGTTGGAGACGTCGTCATATTTCAGCAGATTCTTGCGGATGTCGAAGTTGCGCGCCTCGACCTTCTTCTGCGCCTTTTCCAGCGCCTTGTTGATCCACGGATGGATGATCGCCTCGTCTTCCTTGAGGCCGAGCTTCTGCAGCATGCCGTCCATGCGCTCGGAGCCGAAGATGCGCATCAGGTCGTCCTGCAGCGACAGGAAGAATTTCGAGCGGCCGGGGTCGCCCTGGCGACCGGAGCGGCCGCGCAGCTGGTTGTCGATGCGGCGCGATTCGTGGCGCTCGGTGGCGAGCACGTAGAGACCGCCGGCGGCCAGCGCCTTTTCCTTCAGGCGCTCGACGTCGGCCTGGATTTCCTTTTCGCGTGCTTCGCGCTCCGGACCGGCCGGCATGTCGCCGAGTTCCTCTTCGATGCGCATCTCGGCGTTGCCGCCAAGCTTGATGTCGGTGCCGCGGCCGGCCATGTTGGTGGCAATGGTGATGGCGCCCGGCTTGCCGGCCTGTGCGACGATCGCGGCCTCGCGCTCGTGATGGCGGGCGTTGAGCACCTCGAAACCGGTGAAGCCTTCCTTGCGCAGGCGCTCGGCCAGCTGCTCGGACTTTTCAATGGACGTGGTGCCGACCAGCGTCGGCTGGCCCTTGGCGCTGGCTTCGCGGATCTCCCTGACGATCGCCTTGTATTTCTCCTCGACCGTCCGGTAGACCTCGTCGTCCTCATCGATGCGGATGACCGGAAGATTGGTCGGGATCTCGGTGACGTCGAGATTGTAGATGTTGCCGAATTCCTCGGCCTCGGTCAGCGCCGTGCCGGTCATGCCGGAGAGCTTCTTGTAGAGGCGGAAATAGTTCTGGAAGGTGACGGAGGCGAGCGTCTGGTTCTCGGGCTGGATCGCCACATGCTCCTTGGCTTCGAGCGCCTGGTGCAGGCCCTCCGAATAGCGGCGGCCCGGCATCATGCGGCCGGTGAATTCGTCGATGATGACGATTTCGCCGTTGCGCACGATATAGTCCTTGTCCTTCTGGAACAGCCGGTGCGCCTTCAGCGCGTTGTTGACGTGGTGGACGATGGCGACGTTCTCGACGTCGTAGAGCGACTCGCCCTTGAGCAGGTCGGCGTCGCGCAAAAGGTTTTCGAGCTTTTCGGTGCCTTCCTCGGTGAAGATCGAGGTCTTCTGTTTCTCGTCGATCTCATAATCCTGCGGCTGCAGCTGGATGATGAAGGTGTCGATGGTGTTGTACATTTCCGAACGGTCCTCGAGCGGACCGGAAATGATCAGCGGCGTGCGCGCCTCGTCGACCAGGATGGAATCGACCTCGTCGACGATCGCGTAATTGTGACCGCGCTGCACCATCTGGGCGCGCTCGTATTTCATGTTGTCGCGCAGGTAGTCGAAGCCGAGCTCGTTGTTGGTGGCGTAGGTGACGTCGGACGCATAGGCGACGCGGCGTTCCTCGTCGGACAGGCCGTGAACGATGACGCCGACCGAGAGGCCGAGGAATTTGTAGACGCGGCCCATCCATTCGGAGTCGCGGGTGGCGAGATAATCGTTGACGGTGACGACATGGACGCCGTTGCCGGCGAGCGCGTTGAGGTAGACCGGCAGCGTCGCCACCAGGGTCTTGCCCTCGCCGGTGCGCATCTCGGCAATGCCGCCATTGTGCAGCACCATGCCGCCGATCAGCTGGACATCGAAGGGGCGCATGCCGAGCACGCGGCGCGCCGCCTCGCGCGCAGTGGCAAAGGCGGGCACCAGAAGGTCATCGAGCGTGGCGCCGTTGGCGATGTCCTGGCGGAATTTCGCGGTGCGGCCGACCAGCTCCTCGTCGGAGAGCGCCCGCATCTCGTTTTCCATGGCGTTGATCGCCTCGACACGGGGCCGGGTCGATTTGACCCGACGGTCGTTGGAGGAACCGAAAACCTTACGGGCGAGACCGCCGAGACTGACCATCCAATGGTCCTTTCGATAGAATTCTCAAACATGAGATGAGCGCCGGCCGGCCCCATCAACTCCACGTGAACGTGGACAAACGCAAAAAGCGCCCGGAAAACGGTTCTGGACGCAAAGTCGTTGGACAGATAAGAGGGGGCTCAACTGATGTCAACGCCGCGCTGGGCCTGCCGGGCGCGCCAAATTCCGCCACAATCTGGCTGATCTGGAAGCCACCCGTCCTTACAATCCCCACCGGAGTCGTCTTATGTCCTTGTTGTTCCGCCGTGCGTCGCTTGCCAGCCTTGGCTTGGCCTTCGGCTTGTCGGCCCTTTCGCTGTCGCCGCTGATGGCGCAGCAAACCGCTCCCGCTCCGGCGGATGCAACTGCGCCGGCCGCGGCACCGGTCGATCCGAATACGATTATCGCCACGGTCAACGGCCAGCCCTTGACCGAGGCCGACCTGGTGCTTGCCGAAGGCGAGCTGTCGCAGCAGTTTGCCCAGCTGCCGCCCGAGCAGCGCCGCGCCGCCGCTCTTTCGGCCGCCATCGAAATCCGCGTCATGGCCGCCCAGGCGGTCACGACTGGGCTCGACAAGGATCCCGACTTCCAGCGCCGCATGGCCTTCCTGCAGCAGCGTGCGCTGCATGGCGAGATGGTCGAGAAGGGCGTCGTCAACAAGGTCACCGACGCCGAGGTTCGCGCCCGCTACGACCAGGAAATCGCCAACACGCCGCCCACCAACGAGGTGCATGCCCGCCACATCCTCGTCAAGACCAAGGAAGAGGCCGAGGCCATCATCAAGCAGCTCGACGGCGGCGCCGATTTCCAGAAGCTCGCCAACGAGCACACCAGCGATCCTTCAGGCAAGACCAGCGGCGGCGATCTCGGCTGGTTCGGACCCGGCCAGATGGTGCCGGAGTTCGACAAGGCGGCCTTCGCGCTCGAGGTCGGCAAATACACCAAGCAGCCGGTGCAGTCGCAGTTCGGCTGGCATGTCATCAAGCTCGAGGACAAGCGCACCAAGCAGCCGCCGGCCTTCGACGACGTCAAGGACCAGGCCAAGCAGGCGGTCATCCGCGACAAATATTTCGCGCTGGTCAAGTCGCTGCGCGCCGGCGCCAAGGTCGAGATCCCCGACGCGAAACTGAAGCAGGCGGTCGATACGCTGGAAAGCGCCAAGTAAGCCTGCAGGAAGTTTTTTGAAAAGGGCGCGGCAGCCAAGGGTTGCCGCGCCCTTTTTACCTTCCGGGCGCCGCTATGCCTCGCATGATGTAACCGACTGCCTTGCGTATGGTCGCCTCGTCCTCGTCGAGCCGGTTGGTCAGCAGATGCTTCCAGGCGAAGGAGGCGATCAGGTCGGCGACAACAGCCGGATCGATCTCGGTCGGGATTTCGCCCCTTGCCTTGGCGCGTTCGACGATCTGGCCGGTATGGGACCGTCGGCCCCGCGCATAGTCGTTCAGCGCAGCCGCCGCCATATCGTCCGACTGAGCCTCGGCGATCAGCGACCTGAACACGCTGCCCGACGATGTCTCGCGCCAGTGGGCGAACAGGTTGTTCACGAAGCCTACGAGATCCTCCTCCAGCCGCCCGGTATCGGGAACATCGACGCGTTTCTGGCGCTGGTAGACTTCGAGCAGCAATGCCGCCTTGCTCGGCCACCAGCGATAGATGGTGGGTTTGCCGGCGCGGGCCCGCCGCGCCACCGCCTCGATCGAGAAACCGGCATAGCCGGCCTCGACCAGCACGGCCTCGGCGGCGTCGAGAATGGCATCGGCGCTGTCGGGGTTGCGCCGCGCACCGATCGATCTGCGCGCCGGATCGGCATCCTCGGCCATTTCTGTCGTCCTCGCCACCAAGTTTGCCGGCAGCATAGGTGACCCGGCCCTCAAACGAAACGCCGCGTTTTCAAACTGATGGTCGCGGTAGGCAATGAACCCGCGATAACTTTGTCCCTTGGAGCCCTTACGTGTTGGGTGGAGAAACCCCTAACGCAAAAAACCCGCCTGTGCGGCGGGTCACTGGCGCAAATCAGCACCATGGCTGAATATCTAGCATAGCTGCCCTCATAGGTCAAGGAAAAAATTCCTATCGGCATGATGGGGAGAACTCGCCGATGCTGCGTTGGAGTTCGCGCCTGCCGAGGTCATTGCCCTCGATGACCTCATGGCGCCATAGCTCCCGGCGACGCCAACAGATTTGAAATGCACGCTTAATCCTGGGTTGGCCCGTCCTGCAAAGCGACGACAACGCCCTTGCGCCAGCGCGGCGTATCGGGCAAACCGGCCTTCCCTTGCGATTTTCCCGCCCGAGGCCGCCATGTCCACGACGATTTCGCCGCTTGCGCCGAAGAAATACCCCAAGATGCCGGCCATTGAGGGGGTGCGCATCGCCACCGCCGAGGCGGGGATAAAGTACAAGAACCGCACCGATCTGCTGACCATGGTTTTCGATGAAGGCACCGCGGTCGCCGGCGTGTTCACGAAGTCGAAATGCCCCTCGGCGCCGGTCGATTTCTGCCGGCAGAATCTCAGCGCCGGTAAGGCGCGGGTGCTGGTCGTCAATTCCGGCAACGCCAACGCCTTCACCGGCAAGAAAGGCCGCGAATCGACGGCATTGACGGGCGAGGCGGCGGCCAAGGCGGCCGGCTGCAAGGCAAGCGAGGTTTTCCTGGCGTCGACCGGCGTCATCGGGGAGCCGCTCGACACCAGCAAATTCAGCCATCTGCTGGCGGGGCTGGTCAGCAACGGCAAGCCCGACCTGTGGACCGAAGCGGCCAAGGCGATCATGACCACGGATACCTATCCGAAAGTGGCGACCGCGACTGTCAAGCTCGGCGACACCAGCGTCACCATCAACGGCATCTCCAAGGGCGCCGGCATGATCGCGCCCGACATGGCAACGATGCTCTCCTTCGTCGCCACCGACGCGCCGATCGCCGCCCCTGTTTTGCAGGACCTGTTGTCGCGCGGCACGGCGAAGACCTTCAATGCGGTCACCGTCGACAGCGACACCTCGACCAGCGACACGTTGCTGATCTTCGCCACCGGCAAGGCTGCCAAGCGCGGCGCGCCCGACATAACCGACCCCAAGGATGCCCGCCTCGGAGCGTTCCGCCGGGCGCTCGGCAAGGTGCTGAAATCGCTGGCGCTGCAAGTGGTGCGCGACGGCGAGGGCGCACGCAAGCAGGTCGAAGTCACCGTCACCGGCGCCAAATCGGCGCGCTCGGCCAAGCGCATCGCGCTGTCGATCGCCAATTCGCCGCTGGTCAAGACGGCGGTCGCCGGCGAGGACGCCAATTGGGGCCGCGTCGTCATGGCCGTCGGCAAGGCCGGCGAGCCCGCCGATCGCGACCGGCTGTCGATCTGGTTCGGCGACAACAGGCTGGCGTATGAAGGCGAGCGCGATCCCGCCTATTCCGAGCAGGCGACGTCAGCCTACATGAAGCGCGACGATATCCGCATCCGCGCCGATATCGGCATCGGCCGCGGCAAGGCGACGGTGTGGACCTGCGATCTCACCAAGGAATATGTCGCCATCAATGGCGACTATCGGAGCTGATGGTCTTGGGGTCCAGGCATCCGGCAAGCATGCTCGCGATCGTGCGCCGCTACGAGGCGGCCGGCTTTCGCGCCTGGCCTGCAGCGGCCGTCCACTATGACGGCACCTGGGTGGTGCGGCTGACCGCCGGCCATCCGGCCAAGCGGCTGAACTCGGTCAACCCGCTCGATCCCGGCGACACCCAGCACATTGCCGACCGTATCGGCCGGGCCAGCCGCCGTTTCGATGCCTATGGCAGGCCTCTGACGTTTCGCATGTCGCCGCTGTCGGGTTCCGAGCTCGCCATTCATCTTGACAAGGAAGGCTGGAGCCGGTTCGACGAGTCGCTGGTGATGCGGCTGCCGCTGGCCGACGCGCAACTCGACGCCGCTATGGACCAGATTCCGCTGAAGGACATCAGCCGCTTCATCGGCGCCTCGATCAAGGTCAGCGGTTCGGAAGTTTCGCTGCGGCCTGGGCTGTCGGAGATCATCGGCGCCATCCAGCCCGAGGCCGGCCTGTTCGCGCTCGAAGATGGAATCGAGCCGCTGGCAACGCTTATCTGCGTGCATGACGGCGATCTGGCCGGCCTGTTCGAGGTCGCCACCGACAAATCGGCGCGCAACAAGGGCCACGGCCGCAACCTGATCCTGTCGGCGCTGAAATGGGCGCGGTTGCGAGGCGCACGGGAAGCCTGGCTGCAGGTCGAGGCCGGCAATGTGCCGGCGCTGGCGCTCTACCATTCGCTCGGCTTCGACGAAGTCTACCGCTACCATTACCGCCGGCCGCCCGGTCATGGGTGAAGTTGACCATGAGTGAAGTTGGCCATGAGTGATGTGATGATCGCCGGCAAGCGCATGCTCCTGGTCGCTGCCTGCGCGCTGGTCGATGCCGACGGCCGGGTGCTTTTGGCGCAGCGGCCAGAGGGCAAGCAACTTGCCGGGCTGTGGGAATTTCCCGGTGGCAAGGTCGAGCCCGGCGAGACGCCCGAACAATGCATCATTCGCGAACTGCACGAGGAAATCGGCGTCGAAACCGACATTCCGTGCCTGGCGCCGCTCACCTTCGCCAGCCATTCCTACGACGATTTCCACCTGTTGATGCCGCTTTTCATCTGCCGCCGCTTTCGCGGCATTGCCCAGCCGAGGGAAGGGCAGGCGCTGAAATGGGTGCGGCCGAAGCAGATGCGAGACTACCCGATGCCGCCGGCCGATGCGCCTCTGATCCCGTTCCTCATCGACCTTCTTTGAGCGCGCTCCCGTCCGATTGCCGATCGAGCCCTCGTATCAGCCAGCGTTAATGGAAGATTTATCTCATCGTGAAAAATTGAAGCATGGCCGTTTCACGGTCGCGCCGCCGATTTGCTGGGGAGCGATAGCATGAGCCTAGACAGGGATTGGGACTCGATCCGGCCAGAGCGCGGCTTTCGCGCCGCCGATGCGGGCATGGGGATATTGCGCATCACGCTGCTGTTCGGTTCGGCTGCGGTGGCGCTGGCGCTGATCGCGACTTCTTTCCTCGACAACCAGACACGCCCGCTGTCTGCCCGCGACGGTCTTGCCGGGCTCGACATGACGGCCACCGGCTCACTGAGTCATCGCGAAACCTATACGCTGCGCCGCAGTGTGCTGCAGCCGCAGCCCGGTTCGGTCTGCATCATCAGGTCCAATGGCAGAAGCAGCGGCGATTGCTGACATGGTTAAGACTTTTCGCGAACGCGGCTGTTTCACGGCCTGTTAAGCCTTTGCCGTTAACCTTTCTTAACAGATCGCCGGTAAGGTCCGGGCCAGAGGGGTTCAGGCCATGAAAGCAGTGCTGCTGCGTTTTCTGAAAGACGAGACGGGCGCCACGGCCGTCGAATATGGCGTGATCATCGCGGTGCTGTCGCTGGCCATCGTCGGCGGCATCGGTCAGGTCCGCGACGGGATCATCTGGCTGTTCAGCGACAACAGCAGCAGGCTTGCGAACGCTTTCGCACCCACACCCTGATCCAATTCTTCCGCGATTGCGGGCAGGATCATTGCCCGTCTGGCGCCTCCAGGATCGCCTTCAGCGAAACCTTGGCCGAACCCGGCTTCAGCGGTTTTTGCTGCGATGCGTCGGGCGCCCAGCCGGACATCCAGACAATCGAGAAACTTGCCCTCACGCGGCCGTCAGGGTCGGAGAACCGCTCTGCGTAGATTTCCGCCGCGCGGGCAAACAGCGTGCGCGAGCCCGGCCTCCGGCTGCGATCGGTGAGCGCATTGGTCTCGCCCATGGCCCGCAAATCCGCCATCAGGTTAAACAGGCTGGCATAGCGCACCGTCACCGTCTCGACGTCGGCGACCGGCAGAGCGAGACCGGCGCGCTGCAGAAGCGCACCGGCCTCGCGCACGTCGGTGAACGGGATCACACGCGGGCTGGCGCCGCCATAAAGCTCGGTCTCCGCCGCAAGCAGGCTTTCGCGCAACTCGAAAAGCGTGCCGGCGCCGGCAAAGGCGCCGAGGAAAAGCCCGTCCGGCCGCAATGCGCGGCGGATCTGGATCAGCATGCCGGGAATGTCGTTCATCGCCTGCAGCGACAGAAGCGAGACCGCCAGATCGAGGCTCTCCGCCTCGAACGGCACGGTTTCGAGCGGTGCGATCATGCCGGCGCCGCCATCGTTCAGGAACGCCCTATCCGTCTCGACGCGGACAATGTCGGCGACCTTGCCGCTTTCGGCGAGCATTTCGGTTGCAGCCGGTGTCTGGCAGAACAGCACGGCGGCCTTGCCGAACCGGCGCTCGACGGCACCAAGGCGGTCGGCAAGGTCCTCTGCGGTGCGGCGCATGAGGAAGTCCGCGCCGTCGACCGGATGGGCAAGCGCGCGCCGCTTGTGCGCCAGCCACAGAGAGGTATCGATTATCGGCTGCAACGGGCAGATCCTTGTTTGTCCACGCCTATAGATCGTTGATATAGTGATCGCAGGACCAACCACGTGGCCGATCCGATGCCCAAGATCAAGTCCGTCGAGATCCGCAGCTTCGCCCGATCGGCTCTCGGCTGGCCTGCGCGCATCCTGTTTCCGCCGGTCTGCGCCGGTTGCCGGCGGCATGTCTCGCAGCCCGGCGTGCTGTGCGGCGCCTGCTGGCCGAAGCTCAGGCTGCTGGAACGGCCATGGTGCCCGGTGATGGGCACCCCGTTCACCCACCATATGGGCGAGGGCTTTCTGTCCGCCGAGGCCATTGCCGATCCGCCGCCTTTCGAGCGGGCGCGGGCGGCTGTGGCCTATTCCGGCGTTGCCCGCCAGATGGTGCAGGGGCTGAAATACCAGGATCGTACCGATCTCGCGCCATGGATGGCGCGCTGGATGGTGCGCGCCGGTGCCGATCTCATCGCGCAGGCGGATGTGGTGGTGCCGGTACCGCTGCACTGGCGGCGCTTTTTCAGGCGACGGTTCAATCAGTCGGCGGAATTGGCGAGGGCGGTCTCGGCGCTCAGTCAATTGCCGTTCGCGCCCTCGGCGGTGCGGCGCGTAAAACTCACCCGGCAGCAGGTTGGGCTGGAGCGCAGCGAGCGCGAGGAGAATGTGCGGGCCGCCTTTCGCGTGCCCGCCGAGGCGGAAATCGAGATCGCCGGCCGCCGAGTGCTTTTGATCGACGATGTCTACACCACCGGCGCCACCGTGCGTTCCGCCACCAAGGCGCTCAAAAGGGGAGGTGCGGCCGCCGTCGACGTGCTGACCTTCGCGCGTGTGTTGCCGGGGGACTTCCGGGCAGACGAGTCCGTGACTATATAAGTCGGCAAGGAACAGCGGAAATTCGTCATGGCCGAAGTCACCATCTACACCCGCATGATGTGCGGCTATTGCACGGCAGCCAAGCGGCTGCTCGAACGCAAAGGCGTCGCCTTCACCGAGCACGATGCCTCCTTCTCGCCGGAACTGCGCCAGGAGATGATCTCCCGCGCCCGTGGCCGCTCGACTTTTCCGCAGATTTTTGTCGGCGACACGCATGTCGGCGGTTGCGACGACCTCCACGAGTTGGAAGCCGAAGGCCGGCTGGACAAACTGCTCGCCAACGGCGCGACGAATTGAGGAAGATTGCGATGGGTGTTTTCAAGGCGGCTGCGATCCAGATGCGTTCAGGCGAAAGCCCCGAGCGCAACGCGGTCGATCTTGAGCGGCTGGTGCGTGAGGCTGCTGGCCAAGGTGCGACTTACATCCAGACGCCGGAGATGACCGGCGCGCTGATCCGCGACAGGCAAGCCCGCGCCGCGTCCTTCATGTCGGAGGACAAGGATGTCGTCGTCGCGACCGCGCGCAGACTTGCCGAGGAGCTCGGTGTCTTCCTGCATATAGGCTCGACCGCCATCGCGCGCGCCGACGGCAAGCTCGCCAACCGGGCGCTGCTGTTTGGCCCGGATGGCGCCACGCTCGCCACCTACGACAAGATCCACATGTTCGACGTCGATCTCGACAATGGCGAGAGCTGGCGCGAATCCTCTGCCTATGAGCCGGGGACCGAGGCTGTCGTGGCCGAGATCGAGGGCGCGAAACTGGGCTTCGCGATCTGTTACGATTTGCGCTTCCCGCAATTGTTCCGCGCCGAGGCACTGGCTGGCGCCGACCTGCTTTCCGTACCTGCCGCCTTCACCCGCCAGACCGGCGAGGCGCACTGGCATGTGCTGCTCAGGGCACGCGCCATCGAGAACGGCGCCTATGTCGTCGCCGCCGCGCAAGGCGGCTTGCATGAAGACGGCCGCGAGACCTATGGCCATTCGCTGGTCGTCGATCCGTGGGGCCGTATCATCGCGGAAGCCGCACATGATGAGCCGGCGGTGATCGTCGCCGAAATCGACCCGGCGCAGTCGCTTGCCGCGCGCAAGAAGATCCCCAATTTGAAAAATGCGCGGGATTTTGCCGTCAACGGCTCGGGCGAGGTGCCGCGTCTCAGGGGTGCAGCCTCTTGATCCGTTTTTCCCTGATCTGCGAGCATGAGCACGAATTCGAAGGCTGGTTTCGCAGCAACGAAGACTTCGACACCCAGAAGAAGCGCGGCTTTGTCGATTGCCCGACCTGCGGTTCGCACAAGGTGCAGAAGGCGCTGATGGCGCCGGCCGTCTCCACGGCGCGCAAGCAGGAAACGATCGCGCTCGCCATGGGCGAGGCGCAGAAGCAGGCTTTGGCGCAGTTGAAGGCGATGGCCGAGAAGGTGCGCGAGAATGCCGACTATGTCGGCGACAAATTTGCCGAGGAAGCCCGAAAAATCCATTTCGGCGAAAGCGACCCGCGCGGCATCTATGGCGAGGCGACGCTGGACGAGGCCAAGAGCCTGGCCGAGGACGGCGTCGAGTTCATGCCGATTCCGGTGTTCCCGGACGACCGCAACTGAGCGGCTGGCCGACGCTGCCGATCAGCTTTTCAAGCAGCCGAGAGAGCGTTTCCTTTTCTGCCTGCGTCAGGCTCGCCAGAATCTTGTGCTCGTTGGCAACGTGGGCGGTAACTGCCTCGTCGATCAAAGCGAGACCCTTTTCAGTCAACCGCACGACAATGCCGCGCCGATCGTTGGGGTGTGGCCCGCGCAGGATCAATCCGGACGTTTCGAGCCGGTCGAGCCTGTTGGTCATGGCGCCGGACGTTACCATCGTTGCTTCATAGAGGGCGGTCGGCGTCAGCGCGTAAGGCGAGCCAGAACGGCGCAGCGTGGCCAGCACATCGAACTCCCCGGATTGCAATCCATAACGGGCAAACAATGGACCGAGGTGCTCGCGGGCGATCAGCGAGGCGGCCTCGTTCAGCCGCCCGAGCACTGCCATCGGCGAGACATCCAGATCGGGCCGCTCCCGCTTCCATTGCTCGATCGCCCTTGCTGCCCTGTCCAACTGTCTCACCATCATATATCTTGACGTTAAGAATCTTTCGATTATCTTACCTCAAGATGCAATGCCGGCCAAGGGCCGCTCGCAACAGGGTTCGATCATGAAATTTCTCTGGGATTCGGCGCTCGGACTGCTGGTCGTCACCGGCGGTTTGCTCGGCCTGACGCTGCCATTCGGCAAGCTCGCCACGGCGGCCGGCGTACCGGCCATGGTCTGGGCTTTCGTCATCTCGCTTGGCGCCGGCGGCGTGCTGTTGTGCGCCTTGCTGCTACGCGGCCAGCGCGTCCGGCTCACGGCGCACAAATTGCGCTATTTCTTCGTCACCGCGGCGGTGTCCTATGCCGTGCCCAATCTCCTGATGTTCTCGGCCATTCCGCATCTTGGCGCCGGCTACACCGGCATCATGTTCACCCTGTCGCCGGTCATCACGCTGGTGTTCTCGATCCTGCTGCGTGTCCGGCGCCCGAACATGCTGGGCATTGTCGGCATTGCCGTCGGCTTTGTCGGCGCCGTCATGGTGGCGGTGACGCGCGGCGAGGCCGGCCAACCGGCCGATCTGTTCTGGGTGGTGATGGGGCTGCTCATTCCGGTCAGCCTTGCCGCCGGCAACATCTACCGCACGGCCGACTGGCCCCAGGGCACCGGCCCCATCGAGCTTGCCGTCGGCAGCCACCTGGCATCGGCGGCGATACTGCTTGTCGGCATTCTGGCTCTGTTCGGCGTCAAGGCCTTCGCTCCCCTGAGCGGCGTGCCGATGGTGGTCGTCGCGCAGGCTGCGTCGGCGTCGGCGATGTTCGCCTTCTTCTTTAGGCTGCAGGCGGTAGGCGGTCCGGTCTACCTCAGCCAGATCGGCTACGTGGCGGCGGCCGTCGGCCTGTTTGCCGGCACGATCTTCCTCGGCGAGCAGTATCAGTTGCTGACCTGGGCGGGCGCGGTCATCATCACCGCCGGCGTTTTCATCACCACCAGTGCCCAAAATCAGATCAGCACGAAGGCGCAAAGCCAACCTGCGTGAGCGGCTTCGCCACCGGGTATCGGCCTCGCCGCCCAGGGCGATCTATTGGCGCGGTGGCTATCGGCCGCTCGATTCCGAACAGGGTCAGACCGAGCTTTTTTCCGCCAGCACCATGTAGTTGACGTCCATGTCCTTCGAGCGCGCCCAACGGTCGGCGAGCGGATTGTAGGTCACTCCGGTGCGGTCGATGACGGTGAGGCCAGCGCTGCCAAGTGCCTTCTCAAGCTCTTCCGGGCGCACCAGCTTGCCGAATTGGTGGGTGCCGCGCGGCAACCAGCGCAGCACGTATTCGGCGCCGATGATGGCCAGACCGAGCGCCTTCAGCGTGCGGTTGATGGTGGCCACGAACATGATGCCGCCCGGCCGGACCATCTCGCCGCATTTGGCGACAAACAGGTCGATGTCGGCGACATGCTCGACCACTTCCATGTTGAGGATGACGTCGAATTTCTCACCGGCGTCGGCAAGGTCTTCGGCCGTCGTGGCGCGATAGTCGACGCTGACATTGACCTCGGCCGCATGCAGCTTCGCCACTTCGATGTTTGTTTCGGAGGCATCCGCCCCAACGACTTCGGCGCCAAGCCGCGCCATCGGCTCGCATAACAGGCCGCCGCCGCAGCCGATGTCGAGGATGCGTAGACCCTCGAAAGGCCTCGCGGCGCGTGGATCACGGCCAAAGCGCGTCGCTATTTGGTCACGGATATAGGACAGCCGGACCGGATTGAATTTGTGCAGCGGACGGAACTTGCCGTTCGGGTTCCACCATTCGGCGGCAAGGGCGGAAAAGCGTTCCACCTCTCCGGCATCGATCGTCGATCGTCGGGGCTCTGGCATAGATTGGTCTCCTCGAACGCTAGGAAGTCGGGCGTGAGACCGCGAATGTCAAGGCAGCATTTTTCGATGCCGTCGAAGCGACAGGTTCTGTCAGCACATGTCACCTGTCGGGCACCTCGTCGAAACACAATTGGCCGGGCGAAAAGAAGACAGGCTTTAAGTTCGAAGGAGATGACGATGAAAGAGGAAACGGCTTCGATCCTCTGGCGCCGGCTGGACCTGGAGGGCTACGACGCCTGCCTGCTTTCGCCGAACGACGGCGGGCACAGCCTCGAGGGGCAGGCCATCTTCATCCAGGACGGCCAGCCGTGCTGCCTTGCCTATGAGGTGGATTGCGATGCCGGCTGGCGCACACGGGCGGCGCAGGTCGACGGTTCGGCTATGACGAGGTCCTTAACGTTTCGCCGTGCGGGTTCGTAGTCGATTATCCTGGCCTGTGGATAAGCTCGGCTGCATCAGGCTGAAGCGATCAAGCATCATTCCGATGCGGCCTATTTCGTGTCCAGCACGTCGCGCAGTTTTGTCGCCAACTGCTCGATGGTGAAGGGCTTGGCCAGGAAATGCACGTCATGGTCGAGCACGCCATTGTGGACCACGGCATTCCTGGTGAAGCCGGTGGTGAAGATCACCTTCAGCCGCGGCATGCGCGCGACCGCCTCTTGCGCCAGCTTGCGGCCGTTCATCACGGGCATGACGATATCGGTGAACAGAAGTGCGATGCCGGGGTTTTCCGCCAGTTTCTGCAACGCTTCCTGGCCACTTGCGGCGTCGATGACGGCGTAGCCAAGTTCGCGCAAGGCATCCGTGGTGGAGGCACGCACGCCGGCATCGTCCTCGACGACAAGGATCGTTTCGGTGACCGGTGCGGCGGGATTCTCGCCGCGCCCGCCCGACACGACAGGTCCCTGCGGGTCGAAGAATCGCGGCAAGTATATCTTGACCGTCGTGCCTTCGCCGGGTTCGGAATAGATCTTGACGTGGCCACCCGACTGTTTGACGAAACCGAATACCTGGCTCAGTCCCAGGCCGGTGCCCTTGTTGACCGGCTTGGTGGTGAAGAAGGGCTCGAAGGCCCTGGCTATGATTTCGGGGGCCATGCCCGAACCGGTGTCGCTGACGGCGATCATCACATACTGGCCGGCCTCGACATCGGCATGTGCCGCGGCGTAGTTGTCGTCGAGATGGCTGTTGGCGGTTTCGATGGTCAGCTTGCCGCCATCGCCCATGGCGTCGCGTGCATTGACGGCGAGGTTGAGAATGGCGTTCTCGATCTGGCTCGGGTCGGCATGGATCTTCCACAAGCCGCCCGCCAGCACGGTTTCGATGCGGATGGCTTCGCCGAGTGCCCGCCGGATCAGGTCCGACATTCCGGTCAGCAGACGGTTGGCGTCGACGATCTGCGGCGCCAGTGGCTGCTGACGCGAGAAGGCGAGCAGCCGGGCCGTCAGATTGGCGGCACGGGTCGCAGCGTCGACCGCCGCTTCGATGAATTTTTCGATGTCGTGTTCGCCGCGCGCGAGTTTGCGCTGGGCGAGGTTCATGGCACTGATGATCACAGCCAGCATGTTGTTGAAATCGTGGGCGATACCGCCCGTCAGCTGGCCGACTGCCTCCATCTTCTGCATCTGGCGTATCTGGGATTCGGCCTTTTCGCGCGTCTGTATCTCATGGCCGAGCGCGATGTTCTTGCGCATCAGTTCTTCCTGGACGACGACCACGTCGTGAAAGCGGCGACGCGATTGCCTGATCGTGTAGGCGGCAAGCAGGAAGATCGCCAGCAGCGCCGCCAGCGAACCGATGCGCAGCCAGGCCTCGACCTGGTCGGTATGAATGTCGCGCGCAGCGAGGGCGGCGGCGCTGATGCGTCGGATCGCATCCATGCTTGTCCGGATTTCGTCCATGGCGGCCTTGCCCTGGCCGCTGCGGACCAGATCCAGCGCCTTTGTCGCATTGCCTTGGTCATACAGCGCAATCGTCTCGGCCATTTCGGCCTGCTTTTGCGATAGCGCCTCCTTGATGTGGTTGATTTGCTGGACGACCTGGTCGTCGGGGGTGGTCATGCCTTCGATATGCGCAAGTCGCTCGGGAATTGCGCCGACGGCTTGCCGATAGGGTTCGAGATAGGATTTCTCGCCGGTCAGCAGATAGCCGCGCTGACCGCCCTCCGCGTCTTGCGCCAGCGAAAGCAGGCCCGAAAGCAATTCCTGATACTCGATTGCTTCGCGCGCGGCGGCGCGATTAGCCCTCTGGCCCTCGACCAGCATGGCACGGCTTCCGACGATCAGCGCCAACACCGCGAAGCCGATGATGAGCGGGAGCGATTGCCACCGCATGGCACGCCGAAGACGAGTAATCATCTGCAATGCTGAACCAAAAGGAGTTCCCCCTGGGCGGTATTTCGTAAGCGGCAGCGGGGCGGAACGCAATATGTCGCCTTCTTGAAGGCGGCAATCCGCCGCCAGCCTTGCGAAACCTTCATCATTTGGCTAAGGAGGCCGCGCATTCAGCGGCCGGCGTCAGCCGGCCTTCCACTTTTCGGGATTCCCGCTTTTTTTGGCTGGATCCGGCTTCAGTCAAAGGCATTTCGCTTCCATGGCGCGCATCGTGATGAAATTCGGCGGAACCTCCGTCGCCGACATCGCCCGCATCCGCAACGTGGCGCGTCATGTGAAACGCGAGGTCGACGCCGGCCATGAGGTGGCGGTGGTTGTTTCGGCGATGTCCGGCAAGACCAACGAACTGGTCGGCTGGACCCGCGAGGCCTCGCCGATGCACGACGCACGCGAATATGACGCGGTCGTCGCTTCCGGCGAACAGGTCACGGCCGGCCTTCTGGCAATCACCTTGCAGAACATGGGCGTGCATGCACGCTCCTGGCAGGGCTGGCAGATCCCGATCAAGACCGACAATGCGCATGGCGCAGCGCGCATCCTCGACATTGATGGTGCCTTCCTGATCAAACGCTTCGGCGAGGGCCAGGTGGCGGTGATCGCCGGATTCCAGGGCATCGGTCCAGATAATCGCATCTCCACGCTTGGCCGCGGCGGCTCCGACACCAGCGCGGTCGCCATTGCGGCGGCGGTCAAGGCCGATCGTTGCGACATCTACACCGATGTCGACGGGGTCTACACCACCGACCCGCGCATCGAGCCCAAGGCGCGGCGCCTGGCCAAGATATCGTTCGAGGAAATGCTTGAAATGGCCTCGCTCGGTGCCAAGGTTCTGCAGGTTCGTTCGGTCGAGCTTGCCATGGTGCACAAGGTGCGTACCTTCGTGCGGTCGTCCTTCGACGATCCCAATGCGCCCGGAATGGGGGATTTGCTCAATCCGCCCGGAACGCTCATTTGCGACGAGGAAGAGATCGTGGAACAACAGGTCGTCACCGGAATTGCCTATGCCAAGGACGAGGCGCAGATTTCGCTGCGCCGGGTCGGCGACCGGCCGGGCGTTGCCGCCGGCATCTTCGGGCCGCTGGCCGAGGCCAACATCAATGTCGACATGATCGTTCAGAACATATCCGAGGACGGAAAGTCTACCGACATGACATTCACCGTGCCGTCGGGCGATGTCGACAAGGCGCTGGCCGTGCTGGAGCGCCTCAAGGCGTCGATCGGCTACGATGTCGTGCAGTCGGAAGCCGGCATGTCGAAAGTTTCGGTCATCGGCATCGGCATGAGGAGCCATGCCGGCGTCGCCGCCACCGCTTTCAAGGCGCTGGCCGACAAGTCGATCAACATCCGTGCCATCACGACTTCGGAGATCAAGATTTCGATCCTGATCGACGGTCCGTACACCGAACTTGCGGTTCGCACTTTGCATTCCGTCTACGGTCTGGATAAGCAGTAGCGAGAACGATTTGAGTTGTTGCGTGTGCGCCGGTCGCAGTGGAAACTGTGGCGGGCAGAATGCCCATTGGAGAACAAGCCGCGATGCGTGATCAGGCCAGTGGCCCGCGCGTTTTGCTGAAACGGCTCCGCGAGCTCATGCAGGAGCCGCTGGAGCCGCAGGAGCGGCTTGACCGGATCGTGCGCGACATCGCCTCCAATATGGTCGCCGAAGTCTGCTCGCTCTATGTGCTGCGCTCCGATTCGGTGCTCGAACTCTACGCCACCGAGGGTTTGAACCCGAACGCCGTCCATCTGGCACAGTTGCGATTGGGGCAAGGCCTGGTCGGCACGATCGCGGCCAGCGCGCGGCCGCTCAATCTCTCGAATGCGCAGGAACACCCGGCCTTCGCTTATCTGCCGGAGACCGGGGAAGAGATCTACAACTCCTTCCTCGGCGTGCCGGTGCTGCGGGCAGGGCGCACATTGGGCGTGCTGGTGGTGCAGAACAAGACCATGCGTCACTACCGTGACGATGAGGTCGAGGCGCTGGAAACCACCGCCATGGTGATCGCCGAGATGATCGCCACCGGCGATCTGGCGCGGCTGACCAGGCCAGGGCTCGAACTCGATCTGCGCCGCCCGGTCAGCTTCACCGGCCTGTCCTTCAATGACGGCGTCGGGCTTGGCCATGTCGTGCTGCACGAGCCGCGCATCGTCGTCACCAATCTGTTCAACGAGGACAGCGAGGAAGAGGTCCGCCGGCTCGAAACCTCGCTCGGCTCGCTCAGGCTGTCCATCGACGACATGCTGGAGCGCCGCGATGTTGCCTTCGAGGGCGAGCATCGCCAGGTTCTGGAAGCCTATCGCATGTTCGCCAACGACCGCGGCTGGGTGCGGCGGCTTGAGGAGGCGATCCGCAACGGCCTGACGGCCGAGGCTGCCGTGGAAAAGGTGCAGAGCGACATGCGCGCCCGCATGCTGCACATGACCGATCCGTATCTGCGCGAACGGATGAGCGACTTCGACGACCTCGCCAACCGGCTGCTGCGCCAGCTGATGGGACGTGGGCCGGAGGATGTCGCCGCATCGCTGCCGAAGGACGCCATCATCGTTGCCCGTTCGATGGGGGCCGCCGAACTGCTCGATTATCCCCGGGACAAGATGCGCGGGCTGGTGCTCGAGGACGGTGCCGCGACCAGTCACGTCGTCATCGTCGCGCGTGCCATGGGCATCCCTGTCGCCGGCCAGATGAAGGGCGCCGTTTCCATGGCGGAAAACGGCGACGCCATCATAGTCGATGGCGAAGAGGGCGTGATCCATTTGCGGCCGCAGGCCGATCTCGAAGCCGCCTATGCCGAAAAGGTGCGTTTCCGGGCGCGCCGGCAAGAGGTCTATCGCGAGCTGCGCAAGAAGCCGTCGACGACCAAGGACGGCGTCCAGGTCGACCTGCTGATGAACGCCGGTCTTGCCGTCGACCTGCCGCAGCTCGCCGAGGCGGGTGCGGCCGGCATCGGCCTGTTTCGCACCGAATTGCAATTCATGGTCGCCTCGACGTTTCCCCGGGCCGAGGCCCAGGAAAAGCTTTACCGCGACGTGCTTGAGGCGGCGCGCGGCAAGCCGGTTACCTTCCGCACCATCGATATTGGCGGCGACAAGGTGCTGCCCTACTTCAAGGGCTCTATCCAGGAGGAGAATCCGGCGCTTGGCTGGCGGGCGATCCGCCTGACGCTGGACCGGCCGGGCTTGCTGCGCACCCAGATCCGCGCCTTGCTCAAGGCCAGCGGCGGGCGCGAGTTGAAGCTGATGCTGCCGATGGTGACCGAACTCGGCGAGATTGCCCAGGCGCGCGAGATCATCGATCGCGAGGTGCGGCATCTGTCGCGTTTTGCCCATCATTTGCCGACCAGCCTCAAGCTGGGCGCCATGCTGGAAGTGCCGTCGCTTTTGTTCCAGCTCGACGAATTGATGAAGGCCGTCGATTTCGTGTCGGTCGGTTCGAACGACCTGTTCCAGTTCGTCATGGCCGTCGACCGCGGCAACACTCAATTGGCCAACCGCTTCGACACGCTGTCGGCGCCGTTCCTGCGGGTGCTCAAGCAGATCGCCGATGCCGGCGTCCGCAACCACACGCCGGTGACCCTGTGCGGCGAACTCGCCGGAAAACCCATCTCGGCGATGGCGTTGATCGGCCTCGGCTTCCGCTCCATCTCGATGTCGCCGGCCTCGATCGGCCCGGTCAAGGCGATGCTGACGGAACTGCCGCTGGATGAGCTGGAGGCGTTCTTCGACGACAATCTGATGGCGCCGGCGCAGGGGTTGCCGATGCGGGCGCTGCTGCAGGCCTTTGCCGACGACCGTTCGATTCCATTGTAGCGTCCTCATCATGGTCAACCTGCCCCGCGATCGTATGGATCAAGTCGTCAAGCGTTTCGAGATGCTCGAAGCGCAGATGTCGGCTGGCCCGGCGCCGGATGCCTATGTACGGATGGCGTCCGAATATGCCGACATTCAGGACATGGTGGCCAAGGTCAGGGCACTGCGCTTGGCCGAGCATGAGCAGGCCGACCTCAAAGCCATGCTTGCCGACAAGGGCACCGATGCCGAGATGCGGGCGCTTGCCGAGGCCGACCTGCCGGAGGTCGAGGAACGCATCGAGGCGCTGCAGAGGGACATCCAGATCCTGCTGTTGCCCAAGGATGCCGCCGACGACAAGAACGCCATTCTCGAAATTCGTGCCGGAACCGGCGGCGATGAGGCCGCCCTTTTCGCCGGCGATCTGTTTCGCATGTATGAGCGCTACGCTGCCGAACGTGGCTGGCGTTTCGAGACGGCTTCGGCCAGTGAAGGCGATGCCGGCGGCTACAAGGAAATCATCGCCACGGTGTCGGGCAAGGGCGTCTTTGCGCATCTGAAATTCGAATCCGGCGTACACCGCGTGCAGCGCGTGCCGGCGACCGAGGCGAGCGGGCGCATCCACACGTCGGCGGCAACCGTCGCAGTGCTGCCGGAAGCCGAAGAGGTCGACATCGACATCAGGGCCGAAGACATCCGCATCGACACGATGCGCGCCTCGGGTTCAGGCGGCCAGCACGTCAACACCACCGATTCGGCCGTTCGCATCACCCATTTGCCAACCGGCATCATGGTGGTGCAGGCGGAGAAGTCGCAGCATCAGAATCGGGCGAAGGCCATGCAGATCCTGCGCGCCCGGCTCTATGACCTGGAGCGCGGCAAGGCTGACGAGGAGCGTTCCGAATCGCGCAAGTCGCAGGTCGGTTCGGGCGACCGCTCGGAACGCATCCGCACCTATAATTTCCCGCAAGGCCGAGTCACCGACCATCGCATCAACCTGACGCTCTACAAGCTCGACCGGGTGATGATGGGCGAGCTCGACGAGATCATCAACGCGCTGATCGCCGATCACCAGTCGAAGCTGCTTGCCGACATCGGCATCGATGGCTGATCAACTGCCCGAGACGCTCGGGCCGCTGCTGCGGGAAGCGCAGGCTCGGCTTGCCGCTGCCGCTACCAATGATCCGGCGCTCGATGCGCGGCTGATCGTCGAGCATTTTTCCGGCACCACGCGTACGCAAGCCATCGCGGACCCCGAACGCAAGGTCGACGCTGATATTGTTGTCGAAATCGACGCCGCCTTGCGGCGCCGCGCCGGCGGTGAGCCGGTGCACCGCATCCTTGGCTATCGTGAATTCTACGGTTTGCGCCTGTCGCTGTCGCCGGAAACGCTGGAGCCGCGGCCGGATACCGAAACGCTGGTCGAGGCGGTGTTGCCCTTCGTCAAGGCAATCGCGGCGCGGGAGGGCGTATGCCGGATCCTCGATCTTGGCACCGGCACCGGCGCCATTGCGCTGGCGCTGCTCAGCGCCGTGCCGACAGCTACGGCCACCGGTGTCGATCTGTCCGCGGGCGCGTTGGCGACGGCGACCCGCAATGCCGGGCAGTTGGGCCTTGCAAGGCGGTTCACAGCGCTCCAGTCGGACTGGCTTGAAAAAGTTTCGGGCCGGTACCATGTAATTGCCGCAAACCCTCCCTATATACCCTCTGAAGACATAGGAAATCTGCAGGACGAAGTCCGCAATTTCGACCCGCGCTTGGCCTTGGATGGCGGCGCGGATGGTCTGAACCCCTATAGGATCATCGCCGCGGAGGCGGCGAGGTTTTTGGAAACTGAAGGCAGGATTGCGGTCGAGATCGGCCACACGCAGCACGATCAAGTCTCGAAGACATTCACAGTTGCCGGCTACGTGCCGGGTGGTGCTTTTCGGGATCTTGGCGGAAACGACAGGGTTCTTGTCTTTGAAAGGATAAAGCCTTGATGCAGTGCAAAAAAGCGCTTGGCAATGCCGGGGAATGCGGCTAGGGTCGCCTTAACCGGATGAGACGAAGCAGGCAGTGCTCTTAGCGATTCGGTTTTCCTTGGAAATAGCTGCCTTCTTGCGCAAACGATGCCCAAGCTTCGTGCGGGAATCGTCCGGCAAGTGATGTAACCGGAACAGGATGGCACGTGGCGCCAACGCAATTGATGCGGGCGAACGCCGGTGAAGAGACGAAGCGGCTGGCTGCATGAGCGCCTCCGTTCGTGAAGAGTTTTCGAAAATTTCAAGATGAAGAGAGTTTGATGAGGCCACAACAGCAGAACAGGCGCATGCGCGGTCGCAACAACAATGGCGGCGGCAGCAACAATAACAACAATAACAACAACAACCGCAAGGGGCCGAACCCCCTGACGCGCAACTACGAGAGCAATGGCCCGGACGTCAAGATCCGCGGTTCGGCTCAGCAGATCGCCGAAAAATACGCCACCCTTGCCCGCGACGCGCAAAGCTCCGGCGATCGGGTCATGGCGGAGAATTATCTCCAGCACGCCGAACATTACAATCGCATCATCGCGGCCGCGCAGGCGCAGATGCCGATCCAGAACACGCAGCAGAATCGCGATGATTTCGACGATGACGGCGACGAGGATCGCGACGATTTCGACAATGCCAGCAACAACACCAATACCGTTTCCGATGCCCAAGTGCCGGTGATCAACCATGGCGCCGGCCCGCAGCCGGTCATCGAAGGCATGCCGGCCGAGGTTGCACTCAACCGGGAAGGTGGCCGCGACAATCGTGACAATAGCGGGCGTGATAATAGCGGGCGCGACAATAGCGGGCGCAACAGTGGTGGCCGCGACAACAGTGGCGCACGCCATCGCGATCGTCGCCCCAATGGCGGTTACGGCCAGCGGGATTATTCATCGTCCGCCGAGCAAGGTGGTCAGCCCCGGAGCAACGAGGCTCCGGTTCAGGCCGAACCCGCTTCGCCGACCGAGTCCGTTGCGGCGGCCGAACCCGCTCCGTTGTTCGAGAACCTTTCGCCGGCGGATCTTGCCGCCCGGGCCGAGCTCAATGAGGCGGCCGCCGAAAGCGGTGCTGCCCGTCGCCCGAGGCGTCCGCGCCGTCCGCGCGTCAACGCCAATCAGGTCGATGGCGGTGGCGACAGAGCCGAAGGTGGCGAGGTGACTGCGGCCCCGGCCGACAGCGGCAACGCTGAACCGGCCATTGTCGACATCGACAACTGATCGAACGACATTTCAATACATTGAGCGGCGGGGAGAAATCTCCGCCGTTTTTGTTTTGTGCCGCGATGGAATATTATGCATTGACCGACATCAAGGCGTCTTGAGAGAGCATGGCCTATGCACCATATCTCGGCTGAACAGGATCCGGCTCGAATGGGCGGATTCGTCACCGCAATCTGATCCGGTGCCGCAAAGCGGGCCGGTGATGGAAGGAGACAGATATGAACCTTGAGAAATACTCCGAGCGCGTGCGCGGCTTCATCCAGTCCGCGCAGACCATGGCGCTCTCCCGCAACCACCAGCAGTTCACGCCTGAACACATCCTGAAGGTGCTCGTCGACGATGACGAGGGCCTGGCCGCATCACTGATCGAGCGCGCCGGCGGCAACGTCCGCGACGTCAAGCTTGGCGTCGAGACGGCGCTCGAGGCGATGCCCAAGGTCGAGGGCGGCAACGGTCAGCTCTATCTGGCGCAGCCGCTGGCAAAAGTGTTCTCGACCGCCGAGGAACTGGCCAAGAAGGCCGGCGACAGTTTTGTCACCGTCGAGCGGCTGCTGCAGGCGCTCGCCATGGAGAAATCGGCCAAGACCGCCGACATCCTGGCCAAGGCCAGCGTCACCGCGCAGGCGCTCAACCAGGTCATCAACGACGTCCGCAAGGGCCGCACCGCCGATTCAGCGAGTGCCGAACAGGGCTACGACGCGCTGAAGAAATATGCGCGCGACCTGACCGCGGATGGGCGTGCCGGCAAGCTCGATCCGGTGATTGGCCGTGACGACGAGATCCGACGCACCATCCAGGTGCTGTCGCGCCGCACCAAGAACAATCCGGTGCTGATCGGTGAACCGGGCGTCGGCAAGACGGCGATCGCCGAAGGCCTGGCGCTGCGCATCGTCAATGGCGACGTGCCGGAATCGCTGAAGGACAAGCAATTGATGGCGCTCGACATGGGCGCGCTGATTGCCGGCGCCAAATACCGCGGCGAGTTCGAGGAGCGGCTGAAGGCCGTGCTCTCCGAAGTCACCTCGGCCAGCGGCAACATCATCCTGTTCATCGACGAGATGCACACGCTGGTCGGTGCCGGAAAGGCGGATGGCGCCATGGATGCTTCGAACTTGTTGAAGCCCGCGCTTGCGCGCGGTGAACTGCACTGTGTCGGCGCCACCACGCTCGACGAGTACCGCAAGCATGTCGAGAAAGATGCAGCCCTTGCCCGCCGCTTCCAGCCGGTGTTCGTCGACGAGCCGACGGTGGAAGACACCGTTTCGATCCTGCGCGGCCTGAAGGAAAAATACGAACAGCACCACAAGGTGCGTATCTCGGATTCGGCGCTGGTGGCGGCGGCGACGCTGTCCAACCGCTACATCGCCGACCGCTTTCTGCCGGACAAGGCGATCGACCTCGTCGACGAGGCCGCATCGCGACTGCGCATGCAGGTCGATTCCAAGCCCGAAGCACTGGACGAGATCGATCGCCGCATCATGCAGCTCAAGATCGAGCGCGAAGCGCTGAAGGTCGAGACGGACGATGCCTCGAAGGACCGACTCGCCCGCCTGGAAAAGGAACTCGTCGGCCTCGAAGAGGAATCGACCGAGATCACCGCCAAGTGGCAAGCCGAGAAGCAGAAGCTCGGGCTCGCCGCTGACCTCAAGAAGCAGCTCGACGAGGCGCGCAACGACCTTGCCATTGCCCAGCGCAAGGGTGAGTTCCAGCGCGCCGGCGAGCTAGCCTATGGCAAGATCCCGGAACTGGAAAAGAAGCTGAAGCAGGCCGAGGCCCAGGACGGCAAGGTCGGCATGGTCGAAGAGGTGGTCACCCCCGACCACGTCGCTCATATCGTCTCGCGCTGGACCGGCATTCCGGTCGACAAGATGCTGCAGGGCGAGCGCGACAAGCTGCTGCGCATGGAAGACGAGATCGGCAAGCGCGTCGTCGGCCAGGGCGAAGCGGTGCAGTCCGTCTCGAAGGCCGTGCGTCGGGCGCGTGCGGGCCTGCAGGATCCGAACCGGCCGATCGGCTCGTTCATGTTCCTCGGACCGACGGGTGTCGGCAAGACCGAACTGACCAAGGCGCTGGCGAACTTCCTGTTCGACGACGAAAGCGCGATGGTGCGGATCGACATGTCGGAGTTCATGGAGAAGCACTCGGTTGCCCGGCTGATCGGCGCGCCTCCCGGCTATGTCGGCTATGAGGAAGGTGGCGCGCTGACCGAAGCGGTGCGGCGGCGGCCCTATCAGGTCGTGCTGTTCGACGAGATTGAAAAGGCACATCCCGATGTCTTCAACGTCCTGTTGCAGGTGCTCGACGACGGCCGCCTGACCGATGGCCAGGGCCGTACCGTCGACTTCCGCAACACGCTGATCATCATGACCTCGAACCTCGGTGCTGAATATCTCGTCAATCTCGGCGAGGACCAGGATGTCGATGTGGTTCGCGACGAGGTGATGAATGTCGTCAGGGCATCGTTCCGGCCGGAGTTCCTCAACCGCGTCGACGAGGTGATCCTGTTCCACCGGCTGCGCCGGCAGGATATGGGCCGCATCGTCGAGATCCAGCTCAAGCGGCTGGAGAGCCTGCTTGTCGACCGCAAGATCACGCTGTCGCTGGATCAGGAGGCGATCGACTGGCTGGCAGCCAAGGGTTACGACCCGGCCTATGGCGCGCGGCCGCTGAAGCGCGTGATGCAGAAGGAGTTGCAGGATCCTCTGGCGGAGAAGGTCCTGCTTGGCGACATCCTCGACGGCTCGACCGTCAAGGTGACAGCCGGTTCCGACCGGCTGAACTTCCGCTCGAAGCCGACGATCGTCGCGGCGGAAGCGGCAGCCTAATCCAACGCCGCGCGGCCATTCTGGCCGCGCGGCGTCTTAGGTCTTTGACATATGCATGTCATTCTCCCAAAACTGGCGCCACTTTTGGGCGACATACACCTAAAAACCTGAGAGCACTGATGACGCTGGACGACTATAACGACTTCTGCGCTTCATTGCCGTCGACGACCCATGTCGTCCAGTGGGGCGGTGCCCATGTCTGGAAGGTCGGAGCCAAGGTCTTTGCGATCGGCGGCTGGGGCCAGGGTGGCCAACTCTTCGTGACCTTCAAATGCTCCGATATCGCCTATGATGTGCTCAAGGAGCAGCCGGGTCTGCGGCCCGCGCCCTATCTTGCGTCGCGCGGCATGACATGGATCCAGCGTCAGACAAGCCACAGCATGGATGATAGTGCGCTGAAGGACTATCTGCGCGAGAGCTATCGTCTTGTCGCCCTGAAGCTGACCAAGCAGGCGCGCAAGGAATTGGGTCTTGCCGCAAGCTAGATAATATTCGCCGATGCGCCGGAAACCGCCATCTTCATGCCCGGTTCATATTGGAACCATATGGTGATTGACTGGTTTGCTGGCGAAGGGGTTCGCCTTACAGGGACACTGCCGGGCGGCGGCAATTACGGACCGGAGAGCTTCGCCACCATGCTGCGCACGATCTTCACCCTCTCGGCACTTGCCGGCGGGTTCTTGTCTGCCAATGCCGTCGCTGCCCCGACGCAGGACAGCGCACCACCGATTGTCCGCGCCATCAACGACGGTGCCATCCTGCTCGCACAGGACGGCAATCTGGACATCTACTATGACGCCAGGGGCAATCGCGTCATCGTTGACGCCGAAACCGGCAAGGTCATCGCCATTCAGCCGCCGAAGTCGCGACTCGATCGCCGCGCGCTGCGTCGCGAGACACGGTTGCGCGAACTGGGCCGCGTTCCCGATGACAATGATCGCTATTATCTCGACAATCCGGAAGATATGGCGCGGTTCCGCCGCAAGCAACTGGAAGAGGAAGGCCGGGTCATCCCGCCGCCGGCCGACGAATACGATCCTAACGGTGACAATTCCGTGGAAGTCTATCCGCCGGCACCGCAGGACGATGGCAGCTACGACAACAATTTTCCCGATGCACCCCAGCCGGCAGAGCCGCAAATCATAACGCGTCAGCCATTGGACGAGGCCTCGATAGATACTGGTCAGCCTGCGGCACCGACCGAACAGACCATGCCCGAGGATCAGGCGGCACTGCCGCCGAAGATCGGCGGCAAGACCATCGAGCCGTCGCTTTCGCTAGGAGCGCGCGAGGACGTCGCAGCGCTGCAGGTGCTGCTCGACCGGGGTGGCGCTTCGCCTGGCGTCATCGACGGGCGATTCGGTTCGAATGTCGACAAGGCACTCGCCGCCTACAACCAGATCACCAGTAGCAATCTGCGATCGACCGATGCTGTCGGCATCCAGTCAGCACTGGCGCAATCCGGCGGCGACGCTTTCGCCAACTACACAATCACGCCGGAGGATGCGGCCGGCCCGTATGTCGCCTCGATCCCGGAAGACTACAGCCAAAAGGCGCAGCTCGATCGCATGGGCTATACGTCTGTGACCGAAGCGCTGGCGGAGCGCTTCCACATGGACGAGAATTATCTCAAGGCGCTCAATCCGGACGTCAACTTCAATCGCCCCGGCACGATCATTAAAGTCGCCAATTTCGGCAGGTTGGTCTCGACTCCGGTGGCGCGCATCGTCGCCGACAAGGACAAGAAAGAGGTTTTCGCCTATGATGCCGGCGGCAAGCTGGTGGCGGCCTATCCCGCCACTATCGGCTCATCGGATACGCCGTCACCGTCCGGGACGCATGCGGTATCGCGCGTCGCGCTCGATCCGAACTACACCTACAATCCCAGCATCAATTTCAAGCAGGGTCAAAACAACAAGATCCTGACCATTCCGCCAGGCCCGAACGGTCCCGTCGGCTCGGTTTGGATCGCGCTGGACAAGCCGACCTACGGCATTCATGGCACACCCGACCCCTCGAAGATCGGCAAGACTGAAAGCCATGGCTGCGTGCGCCTGACCAACTGGGATGCGCGTGAGCTGGCCAAACTGGTTTCGCCGGGTGTGACGGTTGAGTTTGTCGGCGGACCTTCAGCCGATGATTTTGCGCAGCAGTGAACTCCGAAGTGCGGCGGCATAGATCAGCTGCACGACCAGGATGAAGCCGATGCCGAGCAAGGCATTGACGAATGACAATACGGCGCCGATCGCCCACAGGATTTGCGCCTTGATGATGCGCAGATAGACCGTGCGTTTCGTTTCCGCGTCGACACCCTCTGCCAGGAAGCCGTTTTTCTCCGCATAGCGCCAGCTCGCGAAGAGGTGACGCCGAGCATCAGCAGATTGAGCCAGTAGACCAGCACGGCGATTCTGAACTCGAGGAAGTCAGCCAGAAGGTCGGTCGAGAACGGCAGCAGGGCGATGAAGGCGAGAAAGCAGAGGTTCAACGTCGCAAGCCGTCGGTCGGATCTGGCGATCAGGCCATGCTGTGCCTGCTGGCCGAACCAGAAGATGGTCAGCGTCAGGAAACTCAAGGCGTAGGTCAGGAAGCGTGGCGCCAGTGCTACGATCGCGGCAAGGAGTTCGCCTTCTGAATGGATCGCCTCGTGCGCCGGCACCCTGATTTCGAGGACGATCAGGGTGAGTGCGATTGCGAACACCCCGTCGGTGATGCCGACGATGCGGCCACGTCCCTCCGCCGATGCTTCAAGTGGCCGCTTCATCGATTTATCCCCGTTGCAATTTGCAGGAAACCTAACATGGCTGCCGCCGTTTGCGTCAGAGCAGGCGCAATCCCGGCAATGTGGCTGGTTTCAACGACAGTAAGCCGCTGGCCGGTTGTTGCCATTACACCCGAAGTCTAAGCAAGGTTCCATGCATTCACCAAGTGCCGCCGCCGCCGTCCCCCTGACCAGTCCGGTCACGAATGGAACCTTCTGCCCGCAAGCGCAGCGGCGATTTGTGCTGATCGCGGCAATCCTGGCCTCGGCGCTCGGCTTCATCGACGGTTCGATCCTTGCGATCGCCATGCCGGCGATCCGCGTCAACCTCGGCGCCAGCCTGGCGCAAGCGCAGTGGATTTCTAATGCTTATGCGTTGACGCTGTCGGCGCTGATCCTTGCCGGGGGTGCCGCCGGTGACCGATTCGGGCTGCGCCGCGCCTTCGTGGCGGGCATTGCGCTGTTCATTGCCGCTTCGCTTGCCTGTGCGCTGGCGCCGAATGCAATTGTGCTGATCGCATTTCGCGCCGTGCAAGGCATTGGTGCTGCGATCATGGTGCCGGGCAGCCTCGCCATCATTGCAAAGGCCTATCCGAAGAAGGAGCGCGGCCGCGCCATCGGCGTCTGGGCAGCGGCCTCGGCACTGACCACGGCACTTGGCCCGGTTTTCGGCGGCTTCGTGCTGTCGGCTTTCGGCGACGGCATCTGGCGGGCGATCTTCGCCATCAACCTGCCGCTCGGCTTGATCTCGATCTATCTTCTGCTGGCCAAGGTTCCAGCCGATATGCCGACGGAGAAGCGCAGCCTGGACCTCGCCGGCGCCGCGCTCGCGACATTGGCGTTCGGCGCGCTCGCCTATGGGCTGATCTCGATGAGCGCCAGCGACGAGAGCCACATGTCGGGGCCGAGCATTGCCGCCGGCGCCGGACTGCTTGTCGTTTTCATCTTTTTCGAACTTCGACAGCGCGAGCCGATGATCGATCTGTCGCTGTTTCGCGTCGGCGCCTTCGCCGGCGCCAATATGGCGACGTTTTTCCTCTATTTCGCGCTGTCGGCCAATCTTTTCTATCTGCCGATGTTGCTGATCGCCGGCTGGGGCCTGAGTACGGCCGAGGTCGGCTTCATTTTCTTGCCGCTGTCGGCATTGATCGCAATCCTGTCGGGACCGGTCGGCCAGCTGTCGGACCGGATCGGCCCGCGGTTTCCGATCGCCTGCGGCAGCCTTGTCGTGGCTTTCGCCTTCGCCGGACTTGCCTTGCTCGCCCATGCCGGCATTCATAATTTCTGGACGGGGACATTTCCGCTGATGGCGCTGATGGGGCTCGGCATGGCGCTGGTCGTATCGCCATTGTCGACCGCGATCATGACGGCGGTTGAAGACAAGGATACGGGTGCGGCCTCCGGCATCAACAATGCCGTCTCGCGAATCGGCGGTCTGATCGCGGTGGCGGCGATGGGCTCGCTTGCCGCTTGGGTCTACGCGCACGCGCTGGATGGCAATGCAACGCCCGGCGTGCCTGGCTTTGGCGAGCCGGCGACGGTTGGCCTTGCGCCCGCCGTCGATGCGGCAAGGCTCGCCGCGAGCGACGCCGCGTTTGCCGCCGTCTCTGCGGTGACGGCGCTGCTTTGCCTGCTTTCGGCCGTCATCGCCTGGACGACCATTTCCGGGCAACCGCTGCCATGGCCACGGGGTGCAGAAAATCCGCAAGGCTGAGAAATTCAGCAAGGTTGGACCGACGGATCAACCGTCGATCTTGGCACTCGCAACCTTCAGCGAATCACTGTCTTCCTGCTTCAGCAGATCGTCGATGCGCTCGCGCTCGCGCTTGAAGGCGACGAGGTCGTCGCCCTTCAACACCTTGCCGACCGGCAGCCGGACGCGCATCGAATCGACTTTGGTGCCGTTGACGATCAGCTCGTAGTGGAGGTGCGGACCGGTGGAGAGACCGGTCTGGCCGAGATAACCAATGATCTGGCCCTGGCGCACGCGTACGCCGGGTTCGATGCCTTTGGCAAAGGCGCTCTGGTGATTGTATGACGTCTCGTAGCCGTTGGCATGGCGCAGGATGATCTGCTTGCCATAGCCGCCGGCCCAGCCCGCCTTCTCGACGACACCATTGCCAGCGGCGATGATCGGCGATCCGATGGGAGCGGCCCAATCTGTGCCGGTGTGCATGCGGACATAGCCGAGGATCGGATGTTTGCGGGCACCAAATCCGGAGGTAAATCTACCATTGGGCAGCGGGTTGCGCAGCAGGAACTGCTCGGCGCTCGATCCGTTCTCGTCGAAATAGTCGGTGCTGCCGTCCTGCATCTGGAAACGGTAGAAGTTGCGCGTCTGGCCGCCGAACGTCGCCGAGACGTAGAGAAGCTCGGAGCTGTCCGAGGTCTGGTCGTCGCCATCGGGCTGCGAAAACAGCACTTCGATGCGGTCGGCGGGGTTGAGCCGGGACTGGAAGTCGACGCCAGACGCCAGCAGCTTGATCAGCTGCTTGGTCATCGCCTTGGACATGCCGTAGGAATAGGCGGTGCGGTAGATGCCGTCATAAATGTTGGGCAAGTTGCCGCGCACCACCACCGGAGCCGACGAATCATCGAAGGCCGTCAGCAATTCGGGATTCGGATCGGGTTCCTGCGCCGGCACATACTGGCCGCGATCGTCGAGCGCGATGGTGACGATGTGCTGTGTCCTGTCGTAGACGCTGGTGCGCACGACCTTGGCGGCATCGCCGCGAACCTCAAGCCCGACACGCAGCACGGTTCCGGCCTTGAGCGCTGTTGCGTTCAACAGCTTGGCGATGGCTTCGGCCATGCCGGTGGCGTCTTCGCCCGTGTAGCCCGAATCAGCAAAAGCCTCAGTGACGTCGAGATCCTTGGTGAAGGGGATGATCTCCTCGGCGAAAGCCGGCGCCTGGTCGTCGGCGGCGGCGCGCGGTGCCACCGAGACGTTCTCCGGCACGATCTTGACGTCATAGGAGCCTGCCATGCTCTCGGCAAAGGCTTCGCCGAACCGCTGCGGGTCGACATAGTGAAGTGAAGCGACCTGCACGGCGCCGTCGCTGAGGTCGGTGCCGGCTTCGCGCACGACCTTTTCCACCTCGTCGGCGGACAGGTCGCTCTTTTCGTCGAAGGAAGCCGTCTCGATCGGAAAATCGACGGTCTTCAGGCTCATCTCGCTTTCGACCTTGGCGCCGTAGATCTGGCCAGAGGCGGCCGAGGCTGTCGCGGGCTGAGCACTGTCGTCGCTGTCGTCGCCGAACACCTGCATCGGATCGAAGGGCGGGTAGGCGCGGCTGGTGGTGTGGCCCGCGCCAAGCGCCATCTTGATCTGCACGAAAGGCATGGTGTGGATGACGTCGCGGTCGCCGACCTTGGTCACCATCGACACTTCCATGCGGCGACGGTCCTTGGCCTTGGCGATCTGACGCGGCGCCACCAGCCTTGTCGTCTTGGCGACTTCGCCGGAATCGCCGTTACCGGCAAGATTGATCAACTCGGCGATCTCGGGCGGGGTGGCCAGTTGCTGGCGGCCGTCAAGGGCGGCGAACAGCGCGACGCCCATCAGTACGCTTGAGGTCACGCCGGTGAGAAAGGTTCCCGACAGCCAGCGTGCAGAAACCTCGCGCCGATCGGGCGGGCCGCTGCGGCCGTCCGCGATAAGCGGCGGCTCGTTGCCGAGTTCGGCTATGACATCTTCCGTGTCTGGCATCCAGAAAGGCTGCTTCTTCCCCGGGCGGAACGGCTTGTCGCTTTTGTTGTGGCCGTGACATTTGCCTGTCATGGCAGGTGAAGTCAACGAAGCGCCAGGCTCCGACCGAATTCCCCCCAAGCACTTCTCTTATAGAGCGCTCTATCGGAAGGGGCGGTGTACCTTCCCTGCAAGGCTCGCCGCGCGCTCCTCTATGAGGCCCTCAAAAGAGGCGCCGCTCCATCGCGCGGCGCCGCTTTCGTCGGGTTTGGTGTCGAACGGCAATGCGGCGGCAATAGGGCTCTTTCGCGGGTGTCCAACCCGTACGGTCCACGTTCCCCTGGGGCAGTCGGCTACCAACAGACCGAGCCCGAGATTTCTGTCGCAA
>NZ_JAMYUW010000017.1:95000-100000 GCF_040323315.1 Mesorhizobium sp. M0047
TCGAACTTCATGAGCCCAAAAGGTTTGTGATTTGTCGCGGGAGACGCTCAATCTCCCGCATATGATGGGCTTGCCTAACCGCACCCTCGAACCGATCTCGAGAAGCTGGTCTTTTTGTGCCAATGACATCGGGCTAAATCCCGCACAGGATTTGGCCCAGGCGACGATCCCTTCGGGATTGCGCGGACGCTGATCCTGGAAGGGGTTGGCTGAAGCGACAATTCCTTCGGAATTGCGCGGGTGGGCATTGGCAATGAGAACGATCAAGTGTCTTAAGGGCAATTGGTGGATGCCTTGGCATGCACAGGCGATGAAGGACGTGATACGCTGCGATAAGCTACGGGGAGGTGCGAATACCCTTTGATCCGTAGATTTCCGAATGGGGAAACCCACCTAAGGTACTTGGAAAATCAGAGCAGCCGGAAGGTCGCAAGGCCGACTTGCTGCTGTGGTTTCCAAGTATCGATAATAGGTAACTTACCCTGAATACATAGGGGTAAAGTGGCGAACGCGGGGAACTGAAACATCTAAGTACCCGTAGGAAAGGACATCAACCGAGACTCCGGAAGTAGTGGCGAGCGAACCCGGACCAGGCCAGTGGCGATTGAGAGACAAGCGGAACCTTCTGGAAAGTAGGGCCATAGTGGGTGACAGCCCCGTACGCGTAATGCGATCAATCGTCCTCGAGTAAGGCGGGACACGTGAAATCCTGTCTGAAATTGGGGGGACCACCCTCCAAGCCTAAGTACTCGTGCATGACCGATAGCGAACTAGTACCGTGAGGGAAAGGTGAAAAGCACCCCGACAAGGGGAGTGAAAGAGTACCTGAAACCGATTGCCTACAAACAGTGGAAGCCCAAGGTTCGTCCTGGGTGACCACGTACCTTTTGTATAATGGGTCAGCGACTTAGTGTGACGAGCAAGCTTAAACCGCTAGGTGTAGGCGCAGCGAAAGCGAGTCTGAACAGGGCGTTCAGTTCGTCGCATTAGACCCGAAACCGAGTGATCTAGCCATGAGCAGGTTGAAGGTAAGGTAACACTTACTGGAGGACCGAACCCATAACTGTTGCAATAGTTCGGGATGACTTGTGGCTAGGGGTGAAAGGCCAATCAAACTCGGAAATAGCTGGTTCTCCGCGAAATCTATTTAGGTAGAGCGTCGACCGAATACCCCAGGGGGTAGAGCACTGGATGGGCTAGGGGTCCTCACCGGATTACCAAACCTAACCAAACTCCGAATACCTGGGAGTACTAGTCGGCAGACACACGGCGGGTGCTAACGTCCGTCGTGAAAAGGGAAACAACCCTGACCTACAGCTAAGGTCCCCAAGTTATGGCTAAGTGGGAAAGGATGTGAGGATCCCAAAACAACCAGGATGTTGGCTTAGAAGCAGCCATCATTTAAAGAAAGCGTAACAGCTCACTGGTCTAAATAAGGGTCTTTGCGCCGAAAATGTAACGGGGCTAAAGCCATACACCGAAGCTTAGGGTTTGGTCCGCAAGGGCCAAGCGGTAGCGGAGCGTTCTGTAAGCTGATGAAGCCATACCCGTGAGGGGTGGTGGAGGTATCAGAAGTGCGAATGCTGACATGAGTAACGTAAGGGGAGTGAGAGACTCCCCCGCCGAAAGACCAAGGGTTCCTGCTTAAAGCTAATCTGAGCAGGGTTAGCCGGCCCCTAAGACGAGGCGGAAACGCGTAGTCGATGGGAACCACGTTAATATTCGTGGGCTTGGAGGTAGTGACGGATCATTGAGGTAGTCCAATCTTATCGGATTGAACGGGCTGCTGCGTGGTTCCAGGAAATAGCTCCTCCTTATAAACCGTACCCGAAACCGACACTGGTGGTCTGGTAGAGTATACCAAGGCGCTTGAGAGAACTATGCTGAAGGAACTCGGCAAATTGCACGCGTAACTTCGGAAGAAGCGTGACCCTTTTCTACGCAAGTAGAGGAGGGTGGCACAGACCAGGGGGTAGCGACTGTTTATCAAAAACACAGGGCTCTGCGAAGTCGCAAGACGACGTATAGGGTCTGACGCCTGCCCGGTGCTGGAAGGTTAAGAGGAGGGGTGCAAGCTCTGAATCGAAGCCCCAGTAAACGGCGGCCGTAACTATAACGGTCCTAAGGTAGCGAAATTCCTTGTCGGGTAAGTTCCGACCTGCACGAATGGCGTAACGACTTCCCCGCTGTCTCCAGCATAGACTCAGTGAAATTGAATTCCCCGTGAAGATGCGGGGTTCCTGCGGTTAGACGGAAAGACCCCGTGCACCTTTACTATAGCTTTACATTGGCATTCGTAGTGGCATGTGTAGGATAGGTGGTAGGCTTTGAAGCCTGGGCGCCAGCTCAGGTGGAGCCACCCTTGAAATACCACCCTTATTACTATGGATGTCTAACCGCGGCCCGTTATCCGGGTCCGGGACAATGTATGGTGGGTAGTTTGACTGGGGCGGTCGCCTCCTAAAGAGTAACGGAGGCGCGCGATGGTGGGCTCAGAACGGTCGGAAATCGTTCGCTGAGTGCAATGGCATAAGCCTGCCTGACTGCGAGACTGACAAGTCGAGCAGAGACGAAAGTCGGTCATAGTGATCCGGTGGTCCCGCGTGGAAGGGCCATCGCTCAACGGATAAAAGGTACGCCGGGGATAACAGGCTGATGACCCCCAAGAGTCCATATCGACGGGGTTGTTTGGCACCTCGATGTCGACTCATCGCATCCTGGGGCTGGAGCAGGTCCCAAGGGTATGGCTGTTCGCCATTTAAAGCGGTACGTGAGTTGGGTTCAGAACGTCGTGAGACAGTTCGGTCCCTATCTGCCGTGGGTGTAGGAATATTGAAAGGATCTGTCCCTAGTACGAGAGGACCGGGATGGACGGATCTCTGGTGGACCTGTTGTGGCGCCAGCCGCATAGCAGGGTAGCTATATCCGGACGGGATAACCGCTGAAGGCATCTAAGCGGGAAACCCACCTTAAAACGAGTATTCCCTGAGAACCGTGGAAGACGACCACGTTGATAGGCCGGGTGTGGAAGAGCGGCAACGCTTGAAGCTTACCGGTACTAATAGTTCGATCGGCTTGATCGTTCTCATTCCTTATGCCCATTTGACGAAGTCAAATGGTCTGTTCTCACTCACGCTCGTTCCGCCCTGCGGGCGGCGCTACGTGAGTGCGGCGCATCAGCGCCGGCGGTCGGTCGACCTTGCGAAGCATCGCTTCGAAAGGCGCCAGGACCCAAAGAACTGTGAAGGCACAAAAAAGACCAGCGAACAGCTCAGAGAAAGCAGCAAATAGGATCCCTATTCGCTACTCACTATTGGCTATTCGCTAAAAAACAGCTTCTCGAACAACGTGCGTTTTGCCGACCTGGTGGTTATGGCGGAGCGGCTGCACCCGATCCCATTCCGAACTCGGCCGTGAAACGCTCCAGCGCTGATGGTACTTCGTCTCAAGACGCGGGAGAGTAGGTCGCTGCCAGGTCTGCTAAACGCACGTTGATCTCACATCCAAATCGGATGTGAGAGAAATCTTCTCTTTATGATTAGGCCCGCCAACGGGAACCCGGGCCGCGAAAGCGGCCCTTTCATTTGGTGAGCCATATACCTATCTGTAGGCCATCCTGTTCGTAGGCCTGCGCATACTTCCAAACCTCGACGCGGGGTGGAGCAGCCCGGTAGCTCGTCAGGCTCATAACCTGAAGGTCACAGGTTCAAATCCTGTCCCCGCAACCACACTTCAAACGCAAACGGCCCGCTCAACGCGGGCTGTCTGCGTTTTGAAGCCGCGCAAGGCCGTCGATCCACTCGGCTCAACCGCACGCAAGGCCCGTCAAGCTCCAAGCCGGCGGGCTTCTTGCCTCTCATGCCTGACCAGGTCCAAGGATTGAAGCGCAGAAGGCCGGTATAGCGCGGCAAAAGATGAGATCCTATTTCCGGGCTTGCTGCCTGGCGCGTCGGCGATGCCGATGCTGACAAGGCAGCCTCGCTCTGCGGGCCATAGGCTGAAGGCACCGGCTCAAAGACCAGCACCAAATACGAAACAAATTTTAGCCGGTTGAATTTTGCACCCCTCTCGCGCACGGCTGCCACAAAAGAATCACACCCGGCATCAGCTTGCGCGTCGATCCTCGATCGCGGGGCCCTCGTGGCCGAGGCAGCATTTCGGTCATGCCGAATCAAGCGACAGAGCGATTCTATTGCCGGCGAATCGCGGCAAGGTGAAATCGGGTTCTATTGCTACCTCCATGCGCCCCCATATCCCCTGCAGGAGGTTGCTAATGCCAAATTACGCTTTGAATGACCACTATGAGAGCTTCATCAGGAGCAGCTCGAATCAGGCCGCTACAACAATGCCAGCGAGGTTGTCCGCGCGGGCCTGCGCATGCTTGAGGATTTCGAGGCGGGGCGGGAGAGGTGGCTGCGCGAAGACGTACCGGCGCGGCTGGCCGAGCTTCAGCGAGATACGGCGAAGGGCATCCCTGCCGAAACGGTCTTCTCCCGGCTGGAGGCGCGACATCGCGCGAAGCAGGCGAAAGCCAGGTAGGGGTGGAATATCGGATTGTCTTCCATCCCAGAGCGGAAGCCGAGCTGGAACGGCTATGATGACATAGCCGAACGTGCGTCACCTGCGATCGCCTGGAATTTTGTTGTGGGTATCCGAGACCATTGTCTCGGTCTGTCGACTTTTCCACAGCGGGATACCGAACGGGTCGAGATCATGCCTGGGCGTGCCGTCAGCATTGCCTTTGCCGCCGAGGGCGAGCGGGTGCTGATCCTGGGCATCTTTTACGCTGGCCGGAACATCACGCCGGAATTGCTCGAGGACCGGCTCTAAATGACGCTCCGGTAGGGAATTGCTTTGCGGCCACCGAGGCGCAACAGTTGTTTTTCAAGCCGATGATGCACGTTCAGCGCCGAGACCTCGGGGCGCATCACGGGAATGGTTGGCGGCAGAACACCGCTCACAATTCAGCCAAGCCAGCTCACGAATTTCGGCCTCGTGGA
>NZ_JAMYUW010000017.1:102500-136750 GCF_040323315.1 Mesorhizobium sp. M0047
AGAGAAGATTTGTTCGAACTTCATGAGCCCAAAAGGTTTGTGATTTGTCGCGGGAGACGCTCAATCTCCCGCATATGATGGGCTTGCCTAACCGCACCCTCGAACCGATCTCGAGAAGCTGGTCTTTTTGTGCCAATGACATCGGGCTAAATCCCGCACAGGATTTGGCCCAGGCGACGATCCCTTCGGGATTGCGCGGACGCTGATCCTGGAAGGGGTTGGCTGAAGCGACAATTCCTTCGGAATTGCGCGGGTGGGCATTGGCAATGAGAACGATCAAGTGTCTTAAGGGCAATTGGTGGATGCCTTGGCATGCACAGGCGATGAAGGACGTGATACGCTGCGATAAGCTACGGGGAGGTGCGAATACCCTTTGATCCGTAGATTTCCGAATGGGGAAACCCACCTAAGGTACTTGGAAAATCAGAGCAGCCGGAAGGTCGCAAGGCCGACTTGCTGCTGTGGTTTCCAAGTATCGATAATAGGTAACTTACCCTGAATACATAGGGGTAAAGTGGCGAACGCGGGGAACTGAAACATCTAAGTACCCGTAGGAAAGGACATCAACCGAGACTCCGGAAGTAGTGGCGAGCGAACCCGGACCAGGCCAGTGGCGATTGAGAGACAAGCGGAACCTTCTGGAAAGTAGGGCCATAGTGGGTGACAGCCCCGTACGCGTAATGCGATCAATCGTCCTCGAGTAAGGCGGGACACGTGAAATCCTGTCTGAAATTGGGGGGACCACCCTCCAAGCCTAAGTACTCGTGCATGACCGATAGCGAACTAGTACCGTGAGGGAAAGGTGAAAAGCACCCCGACAAGGGGAGTGAAAGAGTACCTGAAACCGATTGCCTACAAACAGTGGAAGCCCAAGGTTCGTCCTGGGTGACCACGTACCTTTTGTATAATGGGTCAGCGACTTAGTGTGACGAGCAAGCTTAAACCGCTAGGTGTAGGCGCAGCGAAAGCGAGTCTGAACAGGGCGTTCAGTTCGTCGCATTAGACCCGAAACCGAGTGATCTAGCCATGAGCAGGTTGAAGGTAAGGTAACACTTACTGGAGGACCGAACCCATAACTGTTGCAATAGTTCGGGATGACTTGTGGCTAGGGGTGAAAGGCCAATCAAACTCGGAAATAGCTGGTTCTCCGCGAAATCTATTTAGGTAGAGCGTCGACCGAATACCCCAGGGGGTAGAGCACTGGATGGGCTAGGGGTCCTCACCGGATTACCAAACCTAACCAAACTCCGAATACCTGGGAGTACTAGTCGGCAGACACACGGCGGGTGCTAACGTCCGTCGTGAAAAGGGAAACAACCCTGACCTACAGCTAAGGTCCCCAAGTTATGGCTAAGTGGGAAAGGATGTGAGGATCCCAAAACAACCAGGATGTTGGCTTAGAAGCAGCCATCATTTAAAGAAAGCGTAACAGCTCACTGGTCTAAATAAGGGTCTTTGCGCCGAAAATGTAACGGGGCTAAAGCCATACACCGAAGCTTAGGGTTTGGTCCGCAAGGGCCAAGCGGTAGCGGAGCGTTCTGTAAGCTGATGAAGCCATACCCGTGAGGGGTGGTGGAGGTATCAGAAGTGCGAATGCTGACATGAGTAACGTAAGGGGAGTGAGAGACTCCCCCGCCGAAAGACCAAGGGTTCCTGCTTAAAGCTAATCTGAGCAGGGTTAGCCGGCCCCTAAGACGAGGCGGAAACGCGTAGTCGATGGGAACCACGTTAATATTCGTGGGCTTGGAGGTAGTGACGGATCATTGAGGTAGTCCAATCTTATCGGATTGAACGGGCTGCTGCGTGGTTCCAGGAAATAGCTCCTCCTTATAAACCGTACCCGAAACCGACACTGGTGGTCTGGTAGAGTATACCAAGGCGCTTGAGAGAACTATGCTGAAGGAACTCGGCAAATTGCACGCGTAACTTCGGAAGAAGCGTGACCCTTTTCTACGCAAGTAGAGGAGGGTGGCACAGACCAGGGGGTAGCGACTGTTTATCAAAAACACAGGGCTCTGCGAAGTCGCAAGACGACGTATAGGGTCTGACGCCTGCCCGGTGCTGGAAGGTTAAGAGGAGGGGTGCAAGCTCTGAATCGAAGCCCCAGTAAACGGCGGCCGTAACTATAACGGTCCTAAGGTAGCGAAATTCCTTGTCGGGTAAGTTCCGACCTGCACGAATGGCGTAACGACTTCCCCGCTGTCTCCAGCATAGACTCAGTGAAATTGAATTCCCCGTGAAGATGCGGGGTTCCTGCGGTTAGACGGAAAGACCCCGTGCACCTTTACTATAGCTTTACATTGGCATTCGTAGTGGCATGTGTAGGATAGGTGGTAGGCTTTGAAGCCTGGGCGCCAGCTCAGGTGGAGCCACCCTTGAAATACCACCCTTATTACTATGGATGTCTAACCGCGGCCCGTTATCCGGGTCCGGGACAATGTATGGTGGGTAGTTTGACTGGGGCGGTCGCCTCCTAAAGAGTAACGGAGGCGCGCGATGGTGGGCTCAGAACGGTCGGAAATCGTTCGCTGAGTGCAATGGCATAAGCCTGCCTGACTGCGAGACTGACAAGTCGAGCAGAGACGAAAGTCGGTCATAGTGATCCGGTGGTCCCGCGTGGAAGGGCCATCGCTCAACGGATAAAAGGTACGCCGGGGATAACAGGCTGATGACCCCCAAGAGTCCATATCGACGGGGTTGTTTGGCACCTCGATGTCGACTCATCGCATCCTGGGGCTGGAGCAGGTCCCAAGGGTATGGCTGTTCGCCATTTAAAGCGGTACGTGAGTTGGGTTCAGAACGTCGTGAGACAGTTCGGTCCCTATCTGCCGTGGGTGTAGGAATATTGAAAGGATCTGTCCCTAGTACGAGAGGACCGGGATGGACGGATCTCTGGTGGACCTGTTGTGGCGCCAGCCGCATAGCAGGGTAGCTATATCCGGACGGGATAACCGCTGAAGGCATCTAAGCGGGAAACCCACCTTAAAACGAGTATTCCCTGAGAACCGTGGAAGACGACCACGTTGATAGGCCGGGTGTGGAAGAGCGGCAACGCTTGAAGCTTACCGGTACTAATAGTTCGATCGGCTTGATCGTTCTCATTCCTTATGCCCATTTGACGAAGTCAAATGGTCTGTTCTCACTCACGCTCGTTCCGCCCTGCGGGCGGCGCTACGTGAGTGCGGCGCATCAGCGCCGGCGGTCGGTCGACCTTGCGAAGCATCGCTTCGAAAGGCGCCAGGACCCAAAGAACTGTGAAGGCACAAAAAAGACCAGCGAACAGCTCAGAGAAAGCAGCAAATAGGATCCCTATTCGCTACTCACTATTGGCTATTCGCTAAAAAACAGCTTCTCGAACAACGTGCGTTTTGCCGACCTGGTGGTTATGGCGGAGCGGCTGCACCCGATCCCATTCCGAACTCGGCCGTGAAACGCTCCAGCGCTGATGGTACTTCGTCTCAAGACGCGGGAGAGTAGGTCGCTGCCAGGTCTGCTAAACGCACGTTGATCTCACATCCAAATCGGATGTGAGAGAAATCTTCTCTTTATGATTAGGCCCGCCAACGGGAACCCGGGCCGCGAAAGCGGCCCTTTCATTTGGTGAGCCATATACCTATCTGTAGGCCATCCTGTTCGTAGGCCTGCGCATACTTCCAAACCTCGACGCGGGGTGGAGCAGCCCGGTAGCTCGTCAGGCTCATAACCTGAAGGTCACAGGTTCAAATCCTGTCCCCGCAACCACACTTCAAACGCAAACGGCCCGCTCAACGCGGGCTGTCTGCGTTTTGAAGCCGCGCAGGCCAGGGCACCTCGACATCAAAAGCCCGTTGACGTGCTCCCCCTGAATATCCTGCAGGAGGCCCGCTAAAGGCCTCACGCCATGGCGACGCCGCGTGATCGCTTTCTCTCGGCCGCCGCGAGAAGATCGACGAAGGCGCGCACCTTGGCAGGCCGGAACCGGGCCGGTGGAAAGACGGCGTGGATGCCGCCTGTCGGTAAGCTCCAGTCGGCAAACACCGGCACCAGCCGCCCCTCGGCGATATCGTCGTTGACGCTGTAATCCGGAAATATGCCGAGCCCGATGCCGGCCAGCACGCAAGCCAGGGCAGCGGGGCTCTTGTCGCACATGATGATCGGATTGAGTTCGGTCAGCACCGTTTCAGCATCCCTGGAAAACAGCCATTGGCCGATGCCGCGCAACTGGGCGTTGCCGACCCAGGCCAGCGATCTTGACTGGCGCGGCGTCACGTCGGGCGGCATGCGCGCCGCGAAACCAGGGCTTGCCACTACGGTCTGCCGTATCGTGCCCAGGCGCCGCGCCTGGTTCGAGGAATCGGTAAGCCAGCCGACGCGAATGCCGAGATCGATCTGCTCGTCCACCAGATTGCTCACCGCGTCGTCGAAGATCGCATCGACGCGCATATGCGGAAAGGCCCTGAGATAGGCCGCCATGACCGGGGCCACCATCTTGGCACCGTAATCGAGCGGCGCGGTCAGCCTCAGCGTTCCGCTCGGTTCGATCGCCCCTTGCGAGATTTCGCCATAGGCCGCCTCTGCTTCCCTCAGGATAATCATCGCGCGGTCATAGAACAGGCGGCCTTCTTCTGTCGGCGTGACACGCCGTGTCGTGCGCTGCAGCAGCGTTGCGCCCAATTCCTCCTCGAGCTTGCCGATCTGGTGGCTGACCACGGCCTTGGCGACGCCAAGCCGGTCGGCCGCCGCGGTGAACGAACCGGTTTCCATCACCGTGGTGAAGTAGGCGAGCCGATTGAGGTTCAGAAGTTCGGCCAAGGCGGCAGTCTTTGTATGATTGGATCAGACAGTTTGTATTATTGAGCGCTATTTTTCGCAAGACCTTCGTCTGCCACATGTGAGCCAAGGGGCATTCGCCCGCAGCCGGACCGAGGATGGCGATCATGAGCAATTCAGAAGTGACCTATCTGTTCGATCCGCTTTGCGGTTGGTGCTATGGCGCCACCCCGATGCTGGACAGATTGTCTGCCAGCGGCGTGCGCGTCGAGCTGCTGCCGACCGGCCTGTTCTCCGGCGCCGGCGCGCGTCCGATGGATGAAGGTTTTGCCGCCCATGCCTGGGCGAACGATCAGCGCATCGAGCGCCTGACCGGACAATTGTTCACGCAGGCCTATCGGCACAATGTCCTCGATATCAGCGGCACGCTGCTGGACTCTCATGCCGCCACGCTCGGCATCAGCGCCGCCGGCCTGGAAAATCCCAGCCGCCGGCTTGCCGCGCTGAAGACGATCCAGCGGGCGCGCTATGTCGACGGCAGCGATGTCGTGACGACCAGCGGTGTGGCCGAAGTGCTCGCCGCCGCCGGCATGGCGGACGCCGCTGAGATGCTCAAGGCGCCGACCGAAACATTGCTGACGACCCACCGCGAGCTGGTCGGCCGAGGCCGCTCGTTGTTCCAGGGCCTGCATGCCGATGGCGTGCCTTCCCTCGTGGTCATCCGCAACGATGCGCCCCGGCTCATCGGTTCGAATGCACTGTTCGGCAGCTTCGACAATCTCGTCGCCCATATCGCGGCGGCCTGATCCCCAGAAAACCCTCAACAAGGAAACTGAAAAGACATGGCAAAAGTCGCTCTCATTGGTGCATCGGGCGCAGTCGGTTCGCGCCTTCTCAAAGAACTCTCCGATCGCGGCCACACCGTCACCGGCATTGCGCGCAACCCGGAAAAGATCGCCGCACTCCCAGGCGTGATCGCCAGGAAAGGCGATGTCTTCGATAAGGAAGGTCTCGCTGACCTGATCCGCGGCCATGATGTGGCGATCAGTTCGGTGCATTTTCTCGACAGCGACGCCGACACGCTGATTGCGGCGGTGCGTGCCTCGGGAGTGAAGCGCTATCTCATCGTCGGCGGCGCTGGCAGTCTCGAAGTCGCGCCCGGCAAGCGGCTGGTCGACACCCCCGAATTCCCGGCGATCTATAAGGCCGAAGCGCAGAAGGGCGCCGACTTCCTGGACAGATTGAAGACGGTCGGCGACCTCGATTGGACGTTCCTGTCGCCATCCGCCATGTTCGTCCCGGGCGAGCGCACCGGCACATTCCGCCTCGGCAAGGACACGCTTCTCGCCTCCGACAAGGGCAGCAGTATTTCGTTCGAGGACTATGCCATCGCCGTGGTCGACGAGATCGAGAAGCCGGCCCATATCAGGCAGCGCTTCACCGTCGGCTATTGATCGAACGGGTAGCGGCCGCCGAGTCTCAATCGAGGCCGGTCGACGCCAGCCGCGTAAGCGCTTCGCGCACGCCGACGCGCCGGTAACTTTCCGTATGACAAGACCGTCCTATCTCGGTTCCTCGCGGCGGCGTTCGACAAAGCGCGTTCCCCACTGATCAGGTCGGGTTCGCGCTTGCGCAGTCATCCCTGATAGGACGGATCGACCTCCTTGACCGGCTTGGCCGCCGTCGAAATCGAAGCCGGCCGGCTGTCGGTGTAGCGGGCCTACTGAGCTATCCGGCATCCCTGTCTGTCAGCGCGATATGACAGCAGCCGGAGCCGTGGCCCGGTGTCCAGGTGACATTGTCAAAACGAACGCCGGTCGCCTCGAACAGGCCGCGGTCGAAGGCGCCGGCTATGCGACAGAGCGTGGCAAGCCTTTGGTCACCAACCCCGGCTTCGACCCAGGCATCCTTCAGCGGGCAGCGTTTCACCTTGAAGGCGATGCGATCATCGCTGCGTTCGACATCGGTCGGATACATGCGGCCGCCATCCGGGCTGACGGCCAGGAAGGCTTCGCCGATCGCACGTGCGTCATTGGGGCCGAAGCCGGCGAAGGCGGCTGCCGCCACTTCCTTGCCGCGTTGTTCGATGGCGCGGATCATGATCGCTTCGGCTTTGTCGGCGCCCAGTTCTCCACTCAGCTCGTCGAGCAACAGCCGATAGAGATCGGCTCGGTTGCGAAAAGCGGAATCGAGTTCGCGCGACAGTTTCTCGGCTCTGGCTTCGGGGTTGGTCATGATGCGTCCTGTCGAATGATACGGTTGAGTCTTGGCACCGCGGCCACCAGCGCCTTGCCGATGGCCGATTGCGCCGCATCGATGACGCTTCGGGCATCGCCGCTCTCGGCAACCTGGCCGGCGTCGAGAAGGACGATGCGGTGGGCGATCGCTCTGATGACGCCGAGATCATGTGAAATGAAGAGATAAGCAATCCGTTCCTGCCGTTGCAGGTCCAGCAGCAGGTCGAGGATCTGTCCGCGCACCGAAACGTCGAGCGCCGACACCGCCTCGTCGAGCACGATCAGCGACGGCTTCGTCGCGATCGCGCGCGCAATGGCTACGCGCTGCCGTTGGCCACCGGAGATCTCATGGATGGCGCGTGTGGCGAGGCCGGCGGTCAGCCCGACACGCTCCAGCAATTCGGCAACGCGGCGCGGGCGTTCGGGGCGTGAGGCGATGCGATGGATGCGCAAGGGATCGTCGAGCACACGCGCCACTGTGGCGCGCGGATTGAAGGCGGCCAACGGGTCCTGGAACACCATTTGCAGGCGTGCGCGACGCACTCGCAGCGCAGCCCCGCTCAAAGCCAGGAAATCACCGCGTTCAAATTCGATGCGCCCAGCGTCTGGCTCGATCAATCGCAGCACCAGCCGCGCGATCGTCGACTTGCCGCTGCCGGAAGGCCCGGCCAGTGCCACTGTCTCGCCGGAGTCGATGTGAAAGGTGACATCGTCGACGGCAGCGATGGTCTTTTCACCGCGACGGTAGCGTTTGGTGAGGTTGGACACCGTCAGCAGGCTCATGTCTGGAGCTCGGCTCGGTTCAGCAATGGCTTGGCGTCGAGCCCGATATGGGCGTCGAGCAGCGCGCGCGTGTAGGCTTGGCTAGGTGCATTGATAATCTGCGCCGTCGTGCCAAGCTCGACCAACCGGCCATGCCGGAAAACGGCGATGCGCTCCGCAAGCTCGGCCGCGAGCGCGATGTCATGGCTGATGAACAGCAGCGTCATGCCGTCCTCGGCCACCAGGCGCCGGATCAAAGCGACGATCTCCGCCTGTACGATGGTGTCGAGCGCGCTTGTCGCCTCGTCGGCGATCAGCAATTTCGGTCCGGCCGCAATGGCGGCGGCGATCGCGACACGCTGCTTCTGGCCACCCGAAAGCTGATGCGGGAAGGCTTGCAAGGCTGAGTCCGGGTCCGGCAGGCGGACGCGTTCGAGCAGGTGTCTTGCCTTCGCGTAGGCCTGTAGCCATGTGTGGCCGAGATGGGTGCGCGCGACCTCGGCGATTTGTTTGCCGATGGTCATCACAGGGTCGAGGCTGGCGGACGGGTCCTGGAAGACGAAGCCGATGTCGCGACCGGGGAGGGGTATGTAGCTCTGTTTGAAGGGAGACTTTCGGACTTCGCGCCCTACGAGGCCCCCCTCTGTCCTGCCGGACATCTCCCCCTCAAGGGGGGAGATTGGCAGTTCCACTATCGGCTCCTCCCCTGCTGCCAGCGCAATTGGCGAAAGCGGAGATGAGGGCGCAATCTCCCCCCTTGAGGGGGAGATGTCCGGCAGGACAGAGGGGGGTGCCTTGGCACCAGCGGATGGCGACGATGGCAAAAACCAATCGATGCGGCCTCCAATCCTGGCGCTTGCCGGCAACAGCCCCGCAATGCCCAGTGCCAGCGTGCTCTTGCCCGAGCCGCTTTCGCCGATGATGGCGAGGCGTTCGCCAGCGGCGATGTCGAGGCTGATACTCTTCAGCGCCGCCACCTCGCTGCCGTCTCGGCGGTAGGTCACCGTGAGGTCGCGGATCGTAGCCAGAGCGGTCACGAAAGGCCTCTCCTGACTGCTGTCGTCTCGACGATGCCTTCACCGGCGAGATAGACGCCGAGCACGGTCAGAACCAATGCTATGCCTGGGACGATCGACAGGAAGGGCGCGGTGCGCAGCACGGCGCGGCCTTCCGATATCATGCCGCCCCAGGTGACCCGGTTGGGGTCGCCCAGACCGAGGAAGGACAAGGCCGCTTCGGTGAGGATGGCGGCGGCGACGATCACCGACGACATCGCCAGCACCGGGGGCAAGGCATTGGGCAACACCTCGCGAAAGGCGATCGCCATAGGGTGCATGCCGATGACCCTCGCCCCGGCGACGTAGTCGCGTTCACGAATGGAGAGGACTTCCGCGCGGGCAACTCTGGCCGGTCCGGTCCAGGTGCCGAGCGCGATGGCAATCACGACGACGCCGAGGGAAGGCCCGACGACGCTGACGAAGGCCAGCGCCAACAGGAAACTCGGCACGGTCTGGAAGGCATCGGTGATGCGCATCAGCACCTCGTCGACGAGGCCGCCGGCAAAGCCGGCCAGCGTGCCGATCACCGCGCCGACGACAAGTGCAGCCGCCGCTGCCGCGAGCCCGACGGCCAGCGATGTGCGGGCGCCATGAAAGAGCTCGGCCAGCACGTTGCGGCCGAGCCGGTCGGTGCCGAGCGGCAGCGACCAGTCCTGGAACGGCGGCAGCAGCGCCGGGCCGGCGATGGCCTGCGGATCGCCAGGGAACAGCAGCGACGCCGACAGCGCCATGGCTATCAGCGCCGCCAGCAGGATGACGCCGGCAACCGCCTCAGGCGTGCGCAGAAACCTGCGGAGCGAACTCATATGCCGGTCTCGCTGGCGCCGACGCGCGGATCGAGGAAGGCATAGGCGATGTCGACGAGGAGGTTGATGACGATGACCAGGACGGCGCTGGTGAGGATAATGCCGAGCAGAAGCGGCGTGTCGCGGGAGGCGACCGCCTCTTGCGCCAGCCGGCCGAGGCCGGGCACGGAAAAGACGCTCTCGATGACGACGCTGCCGCCGAGCATCTGCGCCGATTGCAGGCCGAGCATAGTGACCAGCGGCAGTAGTGCGTTGCGGGCGACGTGGGCGAGAACGATGCGCCGGCGGGATAGCCCCTTGGCGCGGGCGGCCAAGACGAAATCCTGCCGCCAGACCTCGGCCATGCCGGCGCGCATCATGCGCAGATAAAGCGCCAGATAGATGAAGCCGAGGGCAGAAACCGGCAAGACGAGATGGATAGCGATGTCGGCTGCACGGTCGAGCCCCGTCTTGTCCGAGGCCAGGGTTTCGATGCCGCCGATCGGCAGCCAGCGCAGGTCGACGGCAAAGACGACACTCAGCACCAGGCCGAGCCAGAAACCCGGTACGGCATAGAGCGCCAGCGAGCCGATCGACAGGAAGCGATCGCGGAAACCGCCTGGCCTCGCGCCGGCATAGATGCCGAGTGCCGAGCCCAGCCCGAAGGAAAGTGCGGTGGCGCTGACCATCAGCAGCAAGGTGTTGGGCAGGCGCTCCAGGATCACGTCGCGGATCGGCGCGGAGAAGGTCACCGATTGGCCAAGATCGAGATGCAGCAGCGCCCAGAGATAATTGGCCAGTCGCGTCAGTTCGGATTGGTCGAGGCCCCAGCGATGGCGCAGCAGTTCGATCATGCCGGCATCGCCGCCGGTCGAGACGATGTAGGCGTCGACCGCATCGCCGGGGGCCGCTTCGAGCAGCAGGAAGGTGCCGACGACGACGATCAGCAGCACGAAGATGCTGCCGACGAGGCGACGGCGGATGAGGGTGAGGGCGCGGGTCATGGTAAAGACTTAACGCCGGCCTGGCCGTTAGAGGTGTGGTGTCTAGGCACCCCCCTCTGTCCTGCCGGACATCTCCCCCGCAAGGGGGGAGATTGGATGTCGTTGCTGCTTCCGCCAATCTCCGATGCGGTGACGCGGAAAGGGGGGTGCGGTTGGTGACGCTGCTGATCTCCCCCCTTGCGGGGGAGATGTCCGGCAGGACAGAGGGGGGTGTGAAGGAACGCGGCCTTAGGCCATGTCTCGACACCGATTTCCTCGCGAACTCTCATCCGCGCAAATGTGTCACGATTCCAGATAAGTGTCCGCCCAGTTCGACACCGCCCAACGCGGGTTGTTGGCAATATTCCCAACGGTGTCGCGGGCGACGCTGATAAAACTCCATTCGGCGACGTTGATCAGCGGCAGGTCGGCAGCCACCTCTTTCTGGAACTCCTTGTAGAGGTCGGTGCGGGCAGTGGTGTCGAGCGTCTCGGATGCCTTGGCAATGAGGGCATCGAGCGCGTCGTTCTTGTAGCCGCCCTGGTTGGAGAACGGCACGCCGTCGGGAATACCGCTCTGCACCAGGATGGTGGTGGAGATCGCCGGATCGCCACGGAACACCGGCGGGCCGACGGCGAGGTCGAAGGCGTGATCTGTGTAGACGGCCTTGATGTGGCCGGCCGAGTCGTTGTTGACCAGCTCTGCGTCGATGCCGATGGCGGCCAGTGCCTGGCGCAGATAATCGCCGAACTGCTTGGTCTCGTTGAAATAGGGCGCCGGCAAAAGCTTCAGCGAGAAGCGCTTGCCGTCCGGGCCTTTCTTGTAGCCGGCCTCGTCGAGCAGCATGTTGGCCTTGGCGACGTCGAATGGATAGGTCGGCACGTCTGCGGTGTAGAACTGCGGATCGTTTTTCGGCACCGGACCGGTGGCGGTGGCGGCGTAACCGAGGAACACCGTCTTGACGACGAAATCCTTGTCGATGGCATGCGCGATCGCCTGGCGCACCTTGAGGTCGGCCAGTTCCTTGCGGCGATGGTTGATCTCGACCACGAGCTGGTAGGTCAGCCCTTCGTAACCTTTGGAGATCACCTTGAGGCCCGGCACCTTGGAGATGCGGTCGAGATCGGCCAGTGGTACGGCCGAGAAGGCTGCAAGCTGGATCTCTCCAGCCTCCAGCGCGCTCGCCGCGGACGTGCGATCCGGCAGCACTTGGTAGATGATCTCGTCGAGATAGGGCTCGTCCTTTTCCCAGTAATCCGCGTTCTTCGTCAGCCGGTAATATTGGCCGGCCTTGTACTCGCCGAACTTGAACGGCCCGGTGCCGATCGGCGCGTTGTTGGCCGGGTTGTCCTCGATCTTGCCGACCTCGTAGATGTGCTTCGGCACAACGCTGCTCAGCGCCGGCAGCGCGTTGCGGATCAGCTGGAACGGTGTCGGCTTGGCGAATTTGAACACGGCGGTGAGGTCGTCCGGCGTGTCGACGCTGGCCAGATCCTTGAACACGGTGCGGCCGAGGTTCTGCAGCGGCTTCCAGATCTGCAGCGCCGAGAAGGCAACGTCGGCCGAGGTGAACGGCTTGCCGTCATGCCATTTGACGCCGTCGCGCAGTTTGAACGTCGCCGAGAGCCCGTCGGCAGACCCTTCCCAGCTCAGCGCCAGCCGCGGCGCGAGCCCGTCCTTGCCGTCGAATGAGGCTTCGGCCAGCGTTTCGACGATCTTGCTGGAGATGAAGAAGGCGCCGTTGGAGGCGACGATCGCCGGGTTGAGGTTGCGCGGTTCGGAGTCGGCGGCAAGTACCAGCCGGCCACCCTTCTTCGGCGTCTGCGCCCAGCCTGATATCGGCATGGCAGTGGAGGCCAGCAGCATGGCCGAGCCGGCAAGCATGGTGCGTCTCGAAATCGTGAAACCTGACATGATCGAACTCCGTCCTCTCGGCGACCAAATCAGGTGCGCCAGTACCCCTCGCACGCTGACAAGCCCGCCAGCATCCGTGCGGTGGCGATTATGGGCCTTGCCGAGGGTTTCGCCAGAGACGGAATTGGCGCATCCTCGCTTGGCTTTGAAATTTTCATCCGCTGGACCAGTTTGGTGCAAGTGGCTCAATTCGCTCCATCTGGTAGGACCAGAACGATCTGATATGCGACCGATGATGGTATGGTGACATCGACGGTGCTGTTTTTGCCATTTCTGGCTGGACCAGAGTGGGCAGAATGGTGCAGATTTGATCCGAGGCCAAGGGATCGGGAGCGGAACAGTCCGGCGATCCCGGGCAATTCAGGGAGAGAGAGATGAACATTGCTCCGGGCAAGAATGCCGTCGGCACTGTCCCGTTCGACCAGGCGCGGGTCGACCGGCTGATGGAGGAGGCCGGCATCGATGTGCTGCTCGCCACCTCCAAGCACAACACGCAGTATCTGCTGGGCGGCTACAAGTTCATCTTCTTCGCCGCCATGGATGCGATCGGCCACAGCCGTTACCTGCCGATCGTCGTGTACGAAAAGGGCGGGCCGGAGCATGCCGCCTATATCGGCAATCGCATGGAGGGTGGCGAGCATCAGAACAGCCCGTTCTGGACGCCGACATTGCACGCCGCCTGCTGGGGCACGCTCGATGCCGCCAACCTCGCTGTCGAACATCTGCAGAAGATCGGTAAGGCCGGCGCCCGCATCGGCATCGAGCCAGGCTTCCTGCCGTCGGACGCCTACACGCTGATCCGCAAGGCGCTGCCGGACGCCAAGCTGATCGATGCGACGGAGATGCTGGAGCGCATGCGCGCCATCAAGACCGATGCCGAGCTGGAAAAGCTGCGCACGGCCTCCGAACTGATCACCGATTCCATGCTGGCGACGATCGCGTGGGCGCGCGAAGGCACGACCAAGAGCGAGATGATCGAGCGGCTGCGGCGCGAGGAAACCAATCGCGGTGCGCATTTCGAATATTGCCTGCTGACGCTGGGCTCCAGCCACAATCGCGCCGCCTCGCCGCAGGCTTGGAAGAAAGGCGAGGTGCTGTCGATCGATTCCGGCGGGAATTATCACGGCTATATCGGTGACCTCTGCCGCATGGGCATTCTGGGCGAACCGGATGCCGAGCTCGAGGATCTGCTGGCCGAGGTCGAGACGGTGCAGCAGGCAGCCTTCTCAAAGGTCAGAGCGGGCACGCTGGGCGGCGACATGATTTCGCATGCCGAGGGCGTGCTGAAGGGCTCCAAGGTCGCGGCCTACACGGATTTCTTCGCCCATGGCATGGGCCTGATCACGCATGAGGCCCCGTTCCTGATGACCAACCACCCGGTGACCTATGAGGGCACCTATGCGTCCAGGCCGCTGGAGAAGAACATGGTGCTGTCGGTCGAGACGACGATGCTCCATCCGACGCGCGGCTTCATCAAGCTGGAGGACACGTTGGCGGTCATCGACACTGGCTATGTCATTTTCGGCGACCGTGGCCGGGGTTGGAACAGGGGTGGCACCTTGTAGAGACGAAGGCTGGCGCCGCCCCCGGACACGCTATTTGCCGCCCGGCGGGATCAGCCTGAAATCCGGCAGTTCCCGCAAAACCAGTTCCGGGCCGGCCGGCGAGTAGACGACGAAAAGCTGCATCGGCCCGTCACCGGTATTGAGCGTCGAATGAAACCGGCTTTCCGGCACATAGATGGTGCAGCCGGGGCCAACCTTCTCGACCACCGGATTGCCCTTCTCGTCCTCGACCATCTGCTCGCCATGGCCTGAAATGACGAAGATGATTTCCTCGGCACCGGGATGATTGTGACGCGTGTGGCCCTTGCCGGAGGGCAAGTCGACGACGCCGCCGGAAAAGCGCGTTGCGCCATTGACCTCGGGCGCCACCGTCAACGACAATTTTCCCCAGTCGAAGCCGAAGGCGCTGACGTCCTTCGGGTAGACAAATACCTTGCTCTTGTCGGTCATCTCTCATCATCCCTTCTTTTTCTTTGCGGTCTTCTCGCCGCCAAGCGTCACGGCCTTGAAATCCGCCGTCTGTCTTGCGATCGCGGCTTCCGCCGGCAGCCGTTCCATCGAGCTTGCACCGTAGAAACCGTGCAGGCCCTTGCAGCGGTCGAGGATGTAGCGGGCGTCGTCCGGCATCGAGATCGGCCCGCCATGGCAAAGCAGGATGACATCCTTGCGCACCGAACGCGCGGCGCTGGCGATGGCGTCGATCTCGAGCACGCAGTCGTCGAGAGACTTGGCCGATGTGGCGCCGATCGAGCCGCCGGTGGTCACGCCCATGTGGGCGACGACGATGTCGGCTCCGGCCTTGGTCATCGCGCGGGCCTCGTCGGGATTGAAGACGTAGGGTGTAGTCAAGAGGTCGAGCTTGCGCGCCTCGGCGATCATGTCGACCTCGAGCCCGAAGCCCATGCCGGTCTCCTCGAAGCTTTGCCGCATCTGGCCGTCGAACAGGCCGATGGTGGGAAAGTTCTGCACGCCGGAAAAGCCCATGGTCTTCAGCTCGGCCAAGAGCAGCGGCATGATGACGAAGGGATCGGTGCCGTTGACGCCGGCCAGCACCGGCGTCTTCTTGACCACAGGCAAAACCTCGTAGGCCATTTCCTTGACGATCTCATTGGCATTGCCATAGGCGAGCAGGCCGGCGGCCGAGCCGCGGCCGGCCATGCGGTAGCGGCCGGAATTGTAGATGATGATGAGGTCGATGCCGCCAGCCTCCTCGGCCTTGGCCGACAGGCCGGTGCCGGCGCCGCCGCCGACGATCGGCACGCCCTTGTCGATCATTCCCCTGAATTTTTTCAATATGTCCTTGCGCGGTATGGCGGGCATCTTTTTTGGATCTCACTGTCTGGCTATGTCGAGAAAAGCCGCGACCGCGGCCTCGGCGAATTCCGGGTCGTTGATGTGGAGCGGAAGGCGCGTCACGCGCCGGGTGCCATTTGGCTTGATGGTGCGCTCGATGGCTTCGAACAGGACGGCGTCGGCTTCCGGGTCGAAGAAGGCACCGCCTTTGATGTCGAGCGCCGAGACGCCCTTTTCAGGGATGAGGAAATGCACCGGCCCCTCGCAGCGAGCGAGCCTGGCGCCGATCCATTCGCCGATCGCGCGGCATTCCTGCGCCGTGGTGCGCATCAGCGTGACGTTGGGATTGTGTTCATAGAACAGCCGACCGCGGTGGTGCTCCGGAATGGTCGACGGTGCCCAGAAGTTGACCATGTCGAGTGCGCCGACCGAACCGACATAAGGCAGCCTGGTGCGGGCGATCGCTCCGAAACGATCCTCCGTCGCCGGTAAAACACCGCCGAACAAGAGATCGCAGACCTCGGTCGTGGTGATATCGATGACGCCGGACAGCAGGCCACTGTCGGCCAGCTTCTCCATGCTGCGGCCGCCAGTGCCGGTGGCGTGGAAGACCATGCAGTCATAGGCCGAACGGAGTTGGTCGGCGATGGCGGTCACACAGGGCGTGGTGACGCCGAACATGGTGAGGCCGATCGACGGCCTGCCGTCGGCTGGCGGCGCCGGCCTCGCCGCCATGCCCGATATCGCCTGGGCGGCATTGTGCAGGATGACGCGGGACAGCCGGTTCAGTCCGGCCATGTCGGTCACCGCAGGCATCATGATGATGTCGGAAACGTCGACGTAAGGCGACGTATCGCCGGAGGCGAGCGTCGAAACCATGATTTTGGGCAGGCCGAGCGGCAGGGCACGCATGCCCGAGGTGATGATCGACGTGCCGCCGCCACCGCCAATGCCGATCATGGCGGCGATATCGTTTCGCGATTGGGCAAAGCGGGCAAAGGCGATGCCCATCGCGGCGACCGCAGCGCCACGATCATTGCCGCCGAGCACGGCGTCGCCGCCGTTGGGATGATGGCCGGCAATTTCCTTTGCGGTGATGTCGACGGGAACTGTTGCTTCGCGTGTTCCGACATCGACGCGGGACACCGCGGCACCGGTGGCGGCGATCGCATCGGCCAGGAAGGCGAGTTCCTCACCTTTGGTGTCGGCGGTGCCCACCACATAGATGCGCTTCATCGCGTTTCCCCGCCGGCTGCTTGCCCGACCTTCCGGCAAGCGAAGGCCATTGCACATTTTTGAGACGCGCGTATCGTATTGATATGGATGTCTCACGTCAACAATCCACAGCGAGCGACAGCACTGAGCCGGGAAACGGCCAGGCGATAGAGCGCGGGCCGCGCGCGCGCACGAAACGACTGATGCTGGAGACGGCGACGAGGCTGATGCAGGCGGGCGTCACGCCCTCGGTCAGCGAAGTCGCCGAGGCGGCACAGGTTTCCCGTGCCACCGCCTACCGGTATTTCCCGAGCCAAGCGGCACTGGTGCAAGCGGTAGTCGACGAGGGGCTAGGGCCAATCCTCACCTGGCAATCGACCTCCGCGGATGCGGAGCGCCGGGTCGCCGATCTGTTCGACACGGCCATGCCGCGCATCGAGGCTTTCGAGGCGACGTTCAAGGCAGCACTGAAGCTGTCGCTCGATCAATGGGCGAGGCGTCAGGCCGGCACGCTGGACGGTGAGCCGGCCTTCACGCGCGGCCACCGCATCGAGTTGCTGAAACAGGCGATCGCGCCGCTCAAGGGCCGCTTGCCGCCGCGCGAATTCAAGCGGCTGGCGCAGGCGCTGTCGCTGATCTTCGGCGTCGAGGTGCTGATCGTGCTCAAGGATATCTGGGGGTTGGACAGTCGCCGGACGATGTCGGTCGCGCAATGGGCGGCCGGCGCGCTGGTGCGTGCGGCGGTCGCGGAATCGATAGAAGAAGGAGACGGCAGCGAGCCGACGGCGGTTGTGGTATAGCGCTAATCTGGTTCGACCAGATTTGCATGCCGACTGCTAATATTAGTCGCAGTGCGGGGTAGTGAGCAAGAGTTGCGTGTATCACTGAGTAGGAAAATCTCGGGAAAACAGGCAGATAAAGCCGGAATCCGATAGCAATGGCCAAGTCAAGCTGCCAAGAAAGGGCTTGACGCGCATGCGGAATTGGTAATACCAGATCAGTAAAGAAAAGCGGATCGAAAGTGAGGGTTGCGATCCATTTTCCGGCAGGGCGAGGAGGCACGAAACCGGGAAGGTGCGATCATGGGAGGAACTACCAGGGCCGGCCCCGTTGCCGGCTCGCATGACAAGGTAGAGTGCGCACAAGGGAGGAAATCATTATGCGCAAGTTAGTGACCAGCGTACTTGCTGGTATCGGCTTAACGCTTGCCTGCGGAACGTCCGTTTACGCGCAGGAAAAATCACTCACCATCTTCTGGGCCGAATGGGATCCGGCCAATTACCTGCAGGAACTCGGCAACGAGTACGAGAAGGAAACCGGCGTCAAGATCACGGTGGAGACGACGCCGTGGTCCGACTTCCAGACCAAGGCCTTCACCGAGTTCAACGCCCATGGCGACGCCTATGATATGGTCGTCGGCGACTCGCAATGGCTCGGTGCCGGCTCGACCGGTGGCCACTATGTCGACTTGACCGACTTCTTCAACAAGCACAAAGTCGGCGAGGTGATGGCACCGGCGACGGTGAAGTACTACGCCGAGTATCCGGGCGGAAGCGGCAAGTATTGGGCGATTCCGCTTGAAGGCGACGCCGTTGGCTGGTCCTATCGCAAGGACTGGTTCGAAGACCCCAAGGAGAAGGAGGCCTTCAAGGCCAAATACGGATACGATCTCGACGTGCCGAAGGACTTCAAGGCGTTGCGCGACATCGCCGAATTTTTCTACCGGCCGGATCAGAAGCGTTACGGCATCGCCATCTACACCGACAATTCCTATGACGCGATGGCGATGGGCTTCGAGAACGCGCTGTTCTCCTATGGCGGCGAACTGGGTGACTATTCGACCTACAAGGTCGACGGCTTCATCAACTCCGACAAGGCGGTCGCGGCGCTCGACGCCTACAAGGAGCTTTACAAGTTCACGCCTCCAGGCTGGGCCAAGTCGTTCTTCGTCGAAGACAACCAGGCGATCACCGAAAACCTGGCCGCGATGAGCATGAACTACTTCGCGTTCTTCCCCTCGCTGATCAACGAGGCGTCGAACCCGAACGCCAAGAACACCGGCTTCTTTGCCAATCCTCCCGGTCCGAACGGCGACCAGTTCGCCGCGCTTGGCGGGCAGGGCATCTCCATCGTTTCCTACTCGCAGAAGCAGGACGAGGCGATCAAGTTCCTGGAATGGTTCATCAAGGATGAAACCCAGAAGAAGTGGGCGGCACTTGGCGGCTATACCTGCAGTGCCGCCGTGCTCAAGTCACCTGAATTCCAGAACGCCACGCCGTATAACAAAGCCTTCTACGAGACCATGTTCAAGGTGAAGGATTTCTGGGCGGTGCCGGAATATGCAGAACTGCTGCAGCAGCTCAACCAGCGTGTCTATCCCTACATGATCGGCGGCGAAGGCACCGCCAAGGAAACGCTGGACGCCCTGGCGGCAGACTGGAACGCGACCTTCAAGAAGTACGGCCGCGGCCAGTAACAATCATGTCCTCACGGAGGGGGCATTGGTGCCTCCTCCGTTTCTTTTTCCGCAACGGGAGCAGGGTCTTGGCGACCACGATGATCACCACGCTGGACAGGTCTTCAAGGGCGGCCGCGCGCGGCCTCAGCGACATTTCGATCCGCAACCTCTTCATCATTCCGACGGTCCTGTTCCTGATCGTCTTCAACATCTTTCCGCTGATCTATTCGCTCGGCTATTCCTTCACCGACTTTCGCGCGTCGACCAACGCGCCGGCGAATTTCGTCGGGCTGCAAAACTATCGCGACCTGCTCAACGATCCTTATGTATGGTCCAACTTCGCCATTACCGCGAAGTACGTCATTGTCTCGGTCGCCGGACAGCTGCTTGTCGGCTTCGGCGTGGCGATGCTGCTCAATCGGGACATTCCGCTCAAGGGCCTCATCACCACGCTGCTGCTGCTGCCGATGATGCTCTCGATGGCGGTCGTCGGCCTCTTCTGGAAACTGCTCTATGACCCGTCATGGGGCGTCATCAACTATGCGCTCGGGTTTGGCAATTTCGAATGGTTGGCTGACCCCAAGATGGCACTCTACGCCGTTGCGTTGACCGACATATGGATGTGGTCGCCCTTCGTCATGCTGCTTTCTCTGGCCGGCCTCTCGGCGGTGCCGAAGCATCTCTACGAAGCCGCCGCGATCGATCGTGCCGGACCGTTCTATACTTTCTTCCGTATTACCTTACCGCTGGTCGCGCCGATCCTGATGATCGCGGTCATCTTCCGCACCATGGAAGCATTCAAGACCTTCGATCTCGCCTACATCCTGACCAGCCAGCCGACGGCCGAACTGATCTCGATCCGGCTCTACAAGATGGCATTCCAGGAATGGCAGACCGGGCGCTCCTGCGCGATGGCCTACATCGTGCTGATCATGGTGCTGGCGATCACCAACATCTACGTCAAATACCTCAATAAGGTGAAGGAGCGCTGAGATGGCCGCCGTCCGCACTTCTTCTGAAATCGGCTTCAACCGTGTCGCCATCGTCGCCGTCCTGTTGGTGACGATCATCTTCCTGGCGCCGATATACTGGATCGCCTCGACGGCGTTCAAGCCGCGCAGCCTGGCCACCACCATTCCACCGACGGTCGTGTTCCAACCGGAAATATCGCCTTTCGTGAAGTTGTTCACCAAGCGCTCGCAGTTGCGCAGCCCGCCGACGCCGGAAGAGTATGCGGCCGCCCCGTGGTGGGAGCGCGTCGTCTTCGACGGCGGCGAGAAGATCGTGCGCGACGGCAAGGGCCAGGTGCAGTGGTCGGGATATCCGAGCCGTTTCCTGAACTCACTGATCATCGCCATCACCTCGACGGTGCTGGCGGTCGGCATGGGGACGTTTACCGCCTATGGCTTCTCGCGCTTCAAGGTAAAGGGCGAGGCGGACCTGCTCTTCTTCATCCTGTCGACGCGCATGCTGCCGCCGGTGGTGGTGGCGATCCCGATGTTCCTTATGTACCGGGCGGTCGGCCTCAACGATTCCCATGTCGGGCTGATCATCCTCTACACCGCCTTCAATCTGTCCTTCTCGGTGTGGCTGATGAAGGGCTTCATGGACGAGATTCCCAAAGAGTATGAAGAGGCGGCGCTCGTCGACGGCTACACTCGCTTGGAAGCCTTTTTCAAGATCGTGCTGCCCGAGGCCGCCACCGGAATCGCCGCCACCGCCGTGTTCTGCTTCATAACCGCGTGGAACGAATATGCCTTCGCGCTGATCATGACCAACCGTCGCGCCCAGACCGCGCCGCCATTCATCCCCAGCCAGGTCGGTGCCGGCCTGCCGGACTGGACGGTGATCGCGGCCGGAACCTTCCTGTTTCTGCTGCCGGTCGCGATATTCACCTTCCTGCTCCGCAACCATCTGCTGCGCGGCATGTCCTTCGGAGCAATCCGCAAATGAGTTTTCGCGCCATCAATCAAAAATATCTGGAGCCCGGCAGCCAGGTGCTGATGGTGCTTGGCATCATCGCGCTCTGCCAACCCTGGAACATGCTGCTGCACAGCTATGGACTGACCATCATCCTGATCGGGCTGATCGGCTTCAACATCACGTCGAAGATCGCACCGGAAGAGAAGGCCGGCACCGGACAGATGCGAAATCCGGGAGCACAGCATTGACCCAGATCGAGCTTCGCGGCGTCCAGAAATTCTTTGGTGCCGTCCAGGTCATCAAGAACCTCAACCTGAAGATCAACGACAACGAGTTCATCGTTCTGCTCGGGCAATCGGGCTGCGGCAAGACGACAACGCTACGCGCCATCGCCGGGCTGGAGACGATCGACGAGGGCGACATCCTCATCGACGGCAAACCGATCCAGCATCTGAAGGCCGCCGACCGCGACATCGCCATGGTCTTCCAGTCGTTCTCGCTCTACCCGCATATGAGCGTCTACGAGAATATCGCCTTTCCTTTGCGCGCCACGCGCAAGAGCAAGGCTGAGATCGATTCGGAAGTGCGCTCGGTCGCCAAGACGCTGCAGATCCTGGACCTGCTCGACAAGAAGCCGTCAGCGCTTTCAGGGGGCGACATGCAGCGCGTCGCCATCGGCCGGGCGCTGGTGCGGCGGCCGAAGGCGATGCTGATGGACGAACCGATCGGAGCGCTCGACGCCAAGCTGCGCGAAGAAATGCGGGCCGAGATCAAGCGCCTGCACATCAAGCAGGGCTCGACCACCATCTATGTCACGCACGACCAGATCGAGGCGATGAGCCTCGCCGACCGCATCGTGATCATGCATGAAGGCGTGCTGCAGCAGGTCGGCTCGCCGGACGAGGTCTATTCGCGCCCGGCAAATCTGTTCGTGGCGCAATTCGTCGGCAGTCCGGTGATGAATGTCGCCGATGCGGCGGTGGCTGAGACGGCATCCTCGGTCTCGGTGACGGTCGGTGGGGCTGCCGCCGGCTTCGAGTTCCCGCGAGCGCTGCTGTCGAAGCTCAATGGCCATGCCGGCGGCCAGTTGGCGCTCGGCATCCGGCCGGAAGGCGTCATCATCCGCCACGATGCCGCCGAGGGGTTCCTGCAGGTCGAGACGCAGATTGTCGAGCCGCTCGGCTCCTTTGACATTGTCGACCTCAAGGTCGGCTCCAAGATGCTGCGCGCGCGCACCAAGAGCGGGTTCGTCAGCGGTCCCGGCGAGAAGGTGTTCGCCAGAATCGATCCGGCCCAGGCGCATTTCTTCGACACGGCAAGCGGCAAGTCGCTGGAAGTGAGATTGTGATGGCCCATATCCAGCTGAAAAACATCTCGAAGACGTTCGGCAACCACACCGCCTTGACCGGGCTCGATCTCGACATCGCCGATGGCGAGTTCTTCGTGCTGCTGGGCGAAACGGGTGCCGGCAAGACGACGACGCTGCGGCTGATCGCCGGGCTGGAAAAGCCGAGCGAAGGCCAGGTCTTCATCGACGGTGTCGATGTCGCCGACTGGGGTGCGGCTGAGCGCGACGTGGCGCTGGTGCTGCAGCAATACTCGCTCTATCCGCGCTATACGGTGCGCGAGAATCTCGAATTCCCGCTGAAGCCGAAGATCCGCCGGCTGCCCGATGCCGAGATCAAGGATCGCGTCGACCGTGCCGCCCGCACGCTGCGGATTGAGCATCTGCTCGACCGCAAGACCGACAAGCTGTCAGGCGGCGAGATGCAGCGCGTATCGATCGGCCGCGCCATCGTGCGCAAGCCACGCGTGTTCTTGATGGACGAGCCGCTGTCGGCGCTCGACGCCAAGCTGCGCGAGGCGCTGCGCACGGAATTGAAGAACCTGCAGATGCAACTCGGCGCCACCTTCCTGTTCGTCACCCATGACCAGATCGAGGCGATGTCGATGGGCGACAAGGTCGGCGTACTCAACCATGGCCGCATCGTGCAGACGGGTACGCCGCACGAGATCTACAACAATCCGCGCGATACCTATGTGGCGAGCTTCGTCGGCTCGCCGCCGATGAACCTCATCGATGGCAAGCTTGTGAACGGCCGTGCGGTGATGGCGCCGCTGAACTTCGAACTGCCTTTTTCGGGGGGTGCCAAGACTTCTTGGGGGCTAAAGGCGGGTGCGGCGACCGACGGTCGCCCGCTCGTCTTCGGCGTTCGTCCCGAGGACGTCTATCTCGAGAGCGGCGCACCGGTCGAAGCGCGTGTCCATGACGTCGAGAACCATGGCGTCGAAAAGATCCTGACACTGCGCGTCGGCGACGCGACGCTGCGTGCCACCGTGCCGGCCAGGACCGATGTCGCGATCGAGCAATCGGTGCGTTTTGCCTGGAACCCGGACAAGGTGGTGCTGTTCGACAAGGGCAGCGGCGTCAGCTTGCGGCACGCCTCATAGACTGCCTATTTCTGGAAGTAGGTTTCGTAGGGCGTGTCGTTGATCAGCAGGATCACGCATTCCATGTCGGAGACGCAGGCGTCGTCATGCATCTCATTGGCTTTCTGGGTCCAGTAGGATCCAGGGGGCAGTTCGACCTTGGTCGCCTCGCCGCCATCCATCTGCCAATGCGCCCACAGCCCCTTTATGACCACCGCGCGATAATCCGCGGTGTGCGCATGGACCGGTGCACGCCAGTTGCCGGGAACCTTCAGCAACGTGCCTGCCGGACCCTTGGCCCGCTCGCCCCACAATGGGCCAAGACGATGCGGCTGGTCGGGTACTTCCGCCACATAGGGGATCTTGTCGGCCGGCAGGTAGCTGTCCTCAAGAGCAAAGGCGCGCCCGGGAACCGCAAGCATGACGGCGAGTGCGATGATCTTCAGGTGATTTGGCATTGGTTCTCCTCTTCGGACCGACTGGCCGCCGGCCTCTTGCTGCTTGGCTCTGGCAAGCTATTGCACGCGCCCGGCACCCCGGCTGGCGAAGACAGCCAGGCGTCAGCTCGGGGCAACGAACTCGGGTCAACGAGTTCCTTCGGAGCCTTCACCGGCGCGTTGGCTGACGAAGCATCAAACGAAAAACCCGCCTGTGCGGCGGGTCACTGGCGCAAATCAGCACCATGGACGAATATGTACCATAGCTGAGGGCACGGAGTCAAGAAAAAATTCCTATTGTGTCGGTAGCACACGATATGTCCGGTTTAGGTAGCACACGATCTGTCCGGTAAGTCTTGACCTTTTAAACGGGGTCAGGATGCGCCGGTCGGAAGCCAATCAAGGTGTGCGAATGATCAAGTTCCGAGACGTATTGAGCCGCTATGAGGCTTTGGAGTTCAACCAGATGGAGGCTGCGCAGTTGCTGGGTCTGAGCGAGCGAACCTTCCGGCGCTGGTGCTGCCGGTATGAAGAGGCTGGGGAGGCCGGCTTATTGGACCGGCGTCTTGGCAAGGCGTCTGGCAAACGGGTTCCGCTGGACCGGGAGTTTGAGGTCGAGACACTCTACCGGACGCGCTACAGCGGGTTCACGGCCAAGCATTTCCACGAACTTCTGGTGCGCGATCATCGGTTCAGCTGGAGTTACACCTGGACGAAGGCGTTCCTGCATTCGAAAGGCCTTTTGACCAAGGCATCCCGGCGTGGAGCACACCGGCGCAAGCGGCCGCGCCGACCCTTGCCGGGGATGATGCTGCATCAGGATGGCTCGCGCCACATCTGGCTCGGCGGCCAACCGGCGCTCGACCTCATCGTCACGATGGACGATGCGACGAACACCATCTATTCGGGCTTTCTGACCGAGGAAGAAGGGACGGCTTCGACGTTTCGGGCTTTGGAGGAGGTGTTTGGCGGCCATGGTCTGGCGTTGAGCCTCTATACGGATCGAGGCAGCCACTATTTCTATACGCCGCAGGCTGGTGGAAAAATCGACAGGACAAACCTGACCCAGGTCGGTCGCGCGTTGGCTCACCTTGGCGTCGAGCATATCGCGGCCTATTCGCCGCAGGCACGCGGTCGTTCGGAGCGGGTTTTCCAAACCTTGCAAGACCGGCTGACGAAAGAGCTGGCGTTGGCCGGGATCGCCACCATAGAGGAGGCCAACAGCTTTCTGCGCGACGTTTATATTCCGGCCCACAACAAGCGCTTCGCCGTCAAGCCCGAACAGGAAGGCTCAGCCTTCGTCGCCATTCCCGGCGTCGATCTGGGCGAGATCCTGTGCATTCAGGAGGAGCGCCAGGTCGGCAACGACAATTGTGTCTCGTTCAATCGGCTGAAGCTGCAAATTCCCGAAAGCCCGCTGCGGCCCCATTTCGTCAAGGCGACAGTCAAGGTGCGCCGCTATCATGACGGCGCCTATGCAATCTTCCACGGGCCTCGCTGTCTGGGCCGCTACGACCACAATGGAATAGCCGTACAGACACAAAAAGCCGCTTGAACCCGCTCGGCGGCCAGCAGAACAAAACCAGAAGCAGCGGACAACTCGTGTGCTACCTAAACCGGACAACTTAATTCGCTATCGACAGAAAAAATTCCTATTGTGAAAAGCTGCCGGCACAAAAGCTGCCAATACCGCCGAACTGGCTGCTGCCTTTGTTAAGCTGAGTTCGGAACCCTGGCCTGGCGGATACCAGCCTGTTCCTCGGCGCGTAGGTGGCTGGGCGCCGAGCCGATGACGCGCTTGAAGGCACGGCTGAAGGCGGCATCCGATTCATAGCCGAGACGCGCGGCAACGACGGAGATCTTCATCCTGTCGCGGACCAGCCACTGTCTCGCCTGATGCATTCTGACCTGGGTGACATATTTCGCCGGCGTTTCGCCGACGATGGTGGCGAAGCGCTCGGCAAATCCCGATCGCGAGGCGCCCATCATTCGGGCCAGCGACTCCACCGCCCAGTCGTGGTTCGGCTCGAGATGGATGGCGGCCAGCACGCGGCCGATTTCGCGGTCCCTGACCGCGGCGATCCAGCCGGACGAGTCGCCGCAGCCGCGTTCGACCCATGAGCGGATGACGGTGGCGGCAAGCACGTCGGCCAGCCGTGCCAGGATGCCGCCGGAGCCGACACGCTCCATCGTCACTTCACGCGCCATCGACTCCAGCAGATGCGGAATGCCGGGCTCATAGGCCCCCAGCTCATGGGTGCGCATGACATCCGGCATCATGCCGAGCAAGGGATGCAAGCCGTCAAGATTGAAGTACATGCTGGCGCAAAACAGCAGGGTTCCCGGCCGGCAACATTCCGACATGCCTTCGTTCGACATGCAGTAGACGTCCTTGCAGACCTCCTCGACTTCGTAGCCGTGGATCGGCCAGGTCTGGGCGCTGGGCTCACTGGCCAGCACGTGCGCCGCACCGCGCGGCAGCAGCATAGCGTCGCCTGCATTGAGCTCCACCCATTCACCGGACGGCTGCTTCAGCCAGCAACCTTTGCGGCCGATGAAATGAAACCGCGCCGCTGGCTGGGCTGGGAACTGGATACCCCAGGGCTCCTTCAGCTCGAAGCGGTCGTACTCGACGCCATCGAGCCGCAAGCCGCAGCGCCTTCGCCTATTGCGGCGCGGCGACCCTGCTGGCGGCCGTCGTGGTGTTCCTGCGCGGCCCGAAGCGCGCCGAGTAGCTTCCTATTGGCAGGACTAAGCTTCCCTGACACAGCGCATCGGCCCGGGAACCGTCACGGTTTTCGGGCCGCTGCCGTAGTGATGGCGGCGACGAAGCTGCCCTCGACATAAGCCGCCACCAGGCCGCTCAGACGGCGCGCCCGTCGAAGTCGAATATGGGCAGGCTTGAGGGGTCGAGATTTGCGACGCAGTTGATGTTGACGTAGGCACTCCGGTCACCGCCTTCGCGGACGTCCTCTGCAAAGGGATGGATGCCGCAAGTGCGACAGAAGCGGTGCGCGATGGCATGGTTGCCGAATGTGTAGATGCCGAGGTCATCGCCCCAGGCCAGGACCTGCAAGGTTTCGTGCGGGATGGCGCACAAGAGGGCGCCTTTGCGCGCGCATATCGAGCAATTGCACCGCACGGCCCCGGTCAGTTTGGCCTTGAACTCGAAGGCGACCTTGCCGCAGTGGCAGCTGCCTTTGTAGAGCATCGGATTTTCCTCGTATTCGACAGGGTGCAAAACCGCCTGCGCCGGGTTAAGTCTCGGCAAGCCATGTCCCAAGGACGTTCAAGGCGTCTGGAGTCCGACACCGAAAATGCAATCAGTCCGTGATCAACTGGAAATCATCCTTGCGCGCCTTGCCGCCCGTGCCGGTGAAGAGCGCGTGTTCACGAAGCTCTATACCGAAGCCGCACGAGCGGCGGCTGACGCCAGCGATGCCCGCAGGCGGGCCGGGGTGAAGCTCGGACCGCTCGACGGCACCATTGTCTCGATCAAGGATCTGTTCGATGTCGCCGGCGAAGCGACCACGGCCGGTTCGCTGATGCGCAAGACCGCCGCGCCTGCACTGCTCGATGCCGCGATTGTGAGCCGGCTGCGGCAGGCCGGCGCTGTCATAATCGGCAAGACCAACATGACCGAATTCGCGTTCACCGCGATCGGTGACAACCAGCATTTTGGCACGCCCGGCAATGCGGTCGACGCCAGCCGCATACCCGGCGGGTCCTCCTCGGGCGCCGGCGTTTCCGTCGGTGAGGCGACGAGCGAGATATCGATCGGTTCCGACACCGGTGGTTCGGTACGCATTCCGGCATCGCTCAATGGCGTGGTCGGCTTCAAGCCGACGGCGCGGCGTGTGCCGCTGACCGGCGCCTTCCCGTTGTCCGCCACGTTGGATTCGATCGGGCCGCTTGCCAGAACCGTCGCTCAGTGTGCCGCTGCCGACGCCGTGATGGCCGGCGAGATACCGACCGCGCTGGCGCAGATTGCTCTTAGGGGGCTTCGTATTGGCATCCCGCGCGGCATTCTTTTCGAAGGGACGGAAGGCGAGGTGACGATCGCGTTCGACCACTGCGTTGGCAAGATCGAGCAGGCAGGCACGCAGGTCGCAGACCTGCCGATCGACGATCTGCTTGGAGAGATGCGCGCGGCCACCAAGCGCGGTTCGATCGCGGCGATGGAGGGTGCCGAAGTGCATGCCGACTGGCTGGCGACGGGAGCCTCGGTGCCTGTCGACCCGCACGTCAGCGGGCCTTTGTCACGGGCAGCAATGCTGCCGACGCCTGTCTATATCAGGGCGATACACCGTCGTGCAGCTCTCGCCGCCGCCATGGATGAGCGGCTGGCATCGGCCGATGTGCTGGTCTTGCCGACCACACCTGTGATGGCGCCGACCATCGCTTCGATGGCCGGAGATGCCGAACTGCGCGACGGCATCGAAGGCCTGCTGCTGCGCAACACGCAGGTCGCCAACCAATTCGATCTATGTGCAATCTCGCTGCCGATGTCAGGCATGGCGCTGCCTGCCGGATTGATGCTGGTGGCGCGCAATGGGCAGGACCGGCGTCTGTTGCGGATTGCTGCTGAAATTGAGTCGCTGCTTGGCACGTGACCGGGAACTGGGCCGACCATCAGTGTGACGAACAGTGCTTGCGTTCACTGTCCTTGGCGGTCCGCACGATGCGGGTCGCGACCAGCCAGGGGAGGGTGTATTCCTTGCCGGTGATGGTCTGGGTGCGTTGCTCGATCGATCCTCTGACGACGATCTTTCCGGCATAAAGCGCGTCGGAGAGATCCGTTATCGCCTTGTCGGCCTGCGGCAATCCGCTGGGGTCGATCGACACGCCCTTGACGATCGTGCCGGTGCCAAGGTCGAGCGCGCTGTTCGACGGGCAGGGCGCCTTGAAGCAGCGCAGCCCGTTATCGCAATAGACGTAGCTGCTCTGAGCCTCCGCGAATGACGGCAAGGCGCAGAGCGAAGACGCGGCAACAGTCAGGCATTTAAGGCGAAGACCGAACATGGTTTTCAACGTCGCGGAGAATTGGGGCGAAACCGCGATGCTTTAGCTGTCGGCCGGAAACCGCCGCCGGTAGTGATCGACCACCTCGGGATTGCGCAGGTTAATCGGCAATTTGCCCGCCAGCACCAGCAAGGCTTCGCCCGCCGCGCCAACGCCCATCCGCATCATCGACTCCTCGGTGATGCCAGCCATATGCGGAGTGATGATGACATTGTCGAAGCCGAAATAAGGATGATTTGACGGCAGCGGCTGCGTCGAAAACACGTCGAGCGCAGCACCGCCGATGCAGCGCTTCTGCAAGGCTTCGATCAGCGCGTCGTCGTCGATGACCGGTCCGCGCGACACGTTGATCAGCAGCGCATGCGGTTTCATGCGGGCAATCCGCTCGCGGTTGATCAGGCCGCGCGTCTCCGGTGTCAGCGGGCAGCACAGAACGATGATGTCGCTTTGCTCGACCAGGGCGTCGATCGACAGGAAGCCGACTTTCTCCGGCGCCGGCTGCATGCTGCGCGTCGTTGCCACCACCTTCAGGTCGAAGCCGTGCGCGGCGATATGGCCGACAGCCTGGCCAACGGCACCAAGGCCGACGATGCCGATCGTCTTGCCGGCGAGTTCGCCGTTGGAATTGGCGTGCTCGCGGCCGGCGAGCCAGCCTTTTGTCCGCAGGTCGCGGTCGACGACGCGGAAGTTGCGTAGCAAGGCAAGGGCCGCGAACATGACGTGTTCCGCCACCGAGCGCGCGTTGACCGCCGGCACGTTCGCCACCAGCACGCCGGCGGCGGTTGCAGCTTCCATCGGGATCATGTCGAGCCCGGCGCCATGGCGGATCGCCGCTCGCAGCTTCCAGGCGCCCTCGAACAGCGCCGGCGGCAGCGGCGCGCGGACGATGACGATGTCGGCATTCCTCGCCTCGGCGGCCAGCGTGGCTGGATCGATGGCAGAAGCGACGACGAGTTCGCCGGCGCCGGCCAGCATGGCCGAGGCGCGCTGATGTAGCGGGTGTGTCGTGAGGATGCGGGCCATGTCGATCAGGCTTTTTCGAGCGCCGGGCTTTGCGGTTCCTCGCCATGGCCCTCGATCAGGCCCTTCCAATAGCTCTCGGCGCCCTGCAGATGGGCGCTCATCAGCGCCTGGGCGAGATTGCCGTCGCGGCGCAGCAGCGCCTCATAGATCTGGATGTGCTCGGCATGCGAGCGCACGCTGCGCTCCAGGTCGTTGAAATAGATTGGCAGGCGCTGTTCGCCCATCATGTAATAGACGCTGCAGACATTGTGGAAGACGCTGTTCTTGGTGGCGCGCACGATCTCGAGGTGGAATTCGCGGTCCTCCTTGGCGAGGCCTTCGCCGGCCGCGATGCGCTTTTCCGAGGCTTTCAGGATTTCGCGCAGTCGCTCGAAATTCTCCTCGGTGGCGCGCGAACAGGCAAGCTCGGCTGCCTTGATCTCGTGGATCTTGCGCAGTTCGACCGTCTCGTAGATCTGGATCGGGTCGAGCGGCAGGCCCGCGCGGGCAAAAAGCGCCATGGCTTCGACGCTGGCCTGCTTGGTGTCGATATAAATGCCGGACTTGGCGCGGCGCTCGACGATGCGCATGGCTTCGAGGATGGCGAGCGCCTCGCGGATCTGGCCGCGGCTGACGCCGAAATGCTCCGCCAGTTCGCGTTCGGACGGTGTTCGGCCGGTCTCCTTGTCCGAATGGGAGAACAGATAGGCGGCGAGTTCCGCGAGAAGGTTTTTTTCTTTCATCGTCAATCGCGTTGCGCGTGCGCCTCCAGGAATCGCTCCGAAATCGTGAATCCCAGACCCGGCTTTTCGGGGATCGCTATCATACCGTCCTTGGCTTCGACAGTCTCCTCGATCAGATCGTGGATCATCGGGTTGGCGCCGAGCGAATATTCGACAGTGAAACTCGACGGCGAGGCAGCGCAGACATGCAGCCCGGCGAAGAAGCAGGGCGCGCCTGCCCACAGATGGGGCGCAAAGCGCAGGTTGAAGGCACTGGCGATGGTGCCGATCTTCATCGCCTCGCTGATGCCGCCGCAGAATGCAGGGTCGGGCTGGAAGATGTCGGCGGCCTTGAGCATGGCGAGGTCGCGGAAAGCATAGCGGGTGGCTTCGCTTTCGCCGGTTGCGATCGGAACGGCGCCCGATGCCCGCACTTCGGCCATGCCGGGCTTGTCATCGGCAATGACGGGCTCCTCGAACCAGGCGAGGTCGAGGTCGTTGACGAGGTGGATGAAGCGCTTGGCTTCGGCCACCGTGTAGGTGCCATGCGCGTCGACCATCAACTCGATATCGGGGCCGAGCGCCTGCCGTGCGGCATGGACACGGGCGGCAGACACGTGTGCTGCGCCGTCCATGGCACCAACCCGCATCTTCAGCGCCTTGAAACCGCCTCTGGCGATATAGGATTTCAACTGCTCGCCGATAGCGTCGGTGGCCGCCCAGCCGCCTGACGCGTAGGCCGGCATGCGGTCGAGCTTGCGGCCACCCAGCAGCCGCCAAACTGGAACCCCGAGCGATTTGCCCAGGATGTCCCACAGCGCGATGTCGACGGCACTGATGGCGGCGATGCTCATGCCGCGCCGCGCCAGTTGCGGCATGGCGTGGCCGGCTCGCGCGGCGCTGTCGTGACGCACGCCATTGTAGAGCATCTCCCAGATGACGCCGATGTCGGCCGGATCGCGGCCGATCAATTGCGGCCCGACCTCATGGTTCAGTATGTGGACCAGGGCGCCATAGCTGCCGGCGCTGCCGGCGGCGTTCTTGCCTTCACCCCAGCCGACCACCCCGTCATCAGTCTCGATGCGCAGGATGGCGGCGTCGAAGGTCGTCACCTGGCCGAAATCGCTGCGGTGTTGCCGAGCGGCTTCGATCGGGATGCGGACCCACCAGGCTTGGACGATCTTGATGCGCATATTCTTCCCCAGCCCTGCCGCCGGTCAGGGCGAAAGAGCAATTTTCCCAGAGGCAGTCCGCTACTTGATCAGCGGCAGCAACGTTTCGGCGGTGATGCGCATCTGGTCGGTGTAGAACTTTTCCGTCAGCACGCTGGAGCCGTGGTCCTGGATGAACTTCAGCTGCTCGGGCGAGATATCGACCGGGTGGCGCTCGACCATGTCGGGATAAGGTGCGGCCGGCGTCCGGTCGACGGGCGCAACGAACTCGTTGGTCAGCGCGCCGTCGTAACCGATCTCCCTCAGCGTGGCGACGATCTTCGGCCAGTCGATCTGGCCAAGGCCGGCGGCAAAGCGGTTGTTGTCGGCGACATGGAAGTCGAACAGGCGCTTGCCGACCTGCCGGATCGCGTCGTGGACGTTAAACTCCTCCATGTGGATGTGGTAGGCGTCGAGGCAGACGCCGCATTCGGGACTGACCGCGTCGGCCAGCGCGAGCGCCTGGGCGCCGCGATTGAACAGATAGGTTTCGAAGCGGTTGAGCGGTTCGACCGCAATCTTGACGCCGACCTTCTTGGCATGGGTGAAGCATTCACGGGTGGCGTCGACAACCCACTTCCATTCCTCTTCCTCGGTGCCGTCGGGCACGACCTTGCCGACCGTTGCCGGCACCAGCGTGATGATCTCGCCATCGAGTTCGCTGACCATGGTCAGCACGTCCTTGACATACTGAACGGAGCGCTCGCGCTGGCCCTGGTTCCTGGCGGCAAGGTTGCGCTCGCCCAGCATCAAGGTCACCGCGCCCCAGCAGCGGATGCCATGCTCCTTCAGCAGCGCCCGCGTCTCCTTGGTCTTGTACTGCTCGGGCTCGCCGGAAATCTCGATCGACTCATAGCCGAATTTCTTGATGCGCTTGAGCGTCGTCTCCAAGGGTTCCGCGCGCATCCAGTTGTGCGTCGAAAGATGCATGGTCTGTCCTTCCCAATTCGTCTCTGCGGCATGCACCGCCGAAAGGCGACGCAAGGGTTCCTCCCCAAGGCATCCCCAGCCTTTTCCTGCAAACTGGTTCGACCAATTGGGCCTGAAGGGAGGTCTACAGCAAATTCTTCTAGACGGCAAGAAGCGCGGGAAGGCTACTTCCGGTGTGGATTATTTCATTGATTATATTGATGTATGTGCCTGCGTTTCGCCTGCCCAAAGGGCTCCGGCAGTGCATTGCGAGGCTTGACCAAATTCCCTCATTTGGTAATACCAGAATAGCGGCGCACACGATGCGCCCGATGTGAAGAGACCAAAGTGGCTGGCCCTGCTTCCAATCGGCGCTATGCTCGGTCGCGAGAAAATGAGGGAGATGCCGATGCCGACGACAATGAAGGGCCCTGGACTGTTTCTGGCGCAGTTCGCGGGCGATGCCGCGCCGTTCAACTCGCTGGCGTCGATCACCAAATGGGCGGCCGGTCTCGGCTACAAGGGCGTGCAAATCCCGACCTGGGACGCGCGGTTGTTCGATCTCAAGAAGGCGGCCTCTTCCAAGGCCTATTGCGACGAAGTGAAGGGCATCTGCGCGGATGCCGGTGTCGAGATCACCGAACTGTCGACGCATCTGCAGGGCCAATTGGTGGCGGTGCATCCGGCCTATGACGCGCAGTTCGACGGCTTTGCGCCGGCTTCGGTGCACAACAATCCGAAAGCGCGGCAGGAATGGGCGGTCGAACAGATGAAGTTCGGTGCCAAGGCGTCGAAGAACCTTGGCCTGAAGGCCTCGGTAAGCTTCTCCGGAGCGTTGGCCTTTCCCTACCTCTACCCCTGGCCGCAGCGTCCGGCCGGGCTGATCGAGGAAGCCTTCGCCGAACTCGGCAAGCGCTGGAAGCCGATCCTCGATGTCTATGAAGACAATGGCGTCGACGTCGGCTACGAAATCCATCCCGGTGAGGACGTGTTCGACGGGGCGACCTTCGAGATGTTCCTCGACGCGGTCGGCGGCCACAAACGCTGCAATATCAACTACGATCCGTCGCATTTCCTGCTGCAGCAACTCGACTATCTCGAATTCATCGACATCTATCACGAGCGCATCAAGGCGTTCCACGTCAAGGATGCCGAGTTCAATCCGACCGGCCGGCAAGGCGTCTATTCCGGCTATCAGAGTTGGACCAACCGAGCCGGTCGCTTCCGTTCGCTGGGCGATGGACAGGTGGATTTCGGCGGCATCTTTTCCAAGCTCACCCAATATGGCTATGATTCCTGGGCAGTGCTGGAGTGGGAGTGCTGCTTGAAACATCCGGAAGATGGCGCGGCCGAGGGCGCACCCTTCATCCAGCACCACATCATACGGGTGACGGAAAAGGCGTTCGACGATTTCGCTGGCGGCACCACCGACAAGAAGGTGCTGCGGGCCATGATGGGAATTTAACGCGGTGTTACCCTCCCCCTTGAGGGCAGGGGAATCGCACATGAGTACAAAGGGACTCTTGTGTGGTGTGCGGAAATCGATTCTGAAAGGACCTCTGGATGATCGGAGGT
>NZ_JAMYUW010000018.1:0-123015 GCF_040323315.1 Mesorhizobium sp. M0047
GAGTTTGAAACGGCAACGGAAACGTGCCGCGTCGAGCGAAATGGCTCAGACTTTGGATACCGATGAAGCACCCTGAAAGGTTTCGCCATGGACAAATGAACTTGCCTTGACGCATCACTCCTCATGTGAGCTTTGAGAGCTGATTCACTCGGCAGCATCCAGCCTTGCCAGCGCTTGTTTTCGACGCGCGATAATCGCAGGATCATTCATGAAATCCGTCCTGCGGCCCGGCTTCGTTCCGCGCTTCCTGTAAGCGATCTGTTCGCTGTTGGTCTTGATCTTCGGCGGAGGCCGCGCCTCGTCCTGCTGAGCCTTGATCCAGGTCAGCACTTCGCCGAGCCGCTTGTTCTCGGTGACCGCGGCGTGGGTGACGCGCTGCTCTTTGTCGAAGACAGTGTAGGGCAGGGAGCATGCCTTCCACCGAACATCCAGGCGACCGTCGGCGAACTCGTAAATGTCGACATATCTGCCGACTAGGCCGCATGAGATATCATTCTTCTCCAGCATGATCTGCTTGCGTTCATAGGAGAAAGACAATTGCTGGCCGACATAGCGCTGCTCGCGTTTGCAGAGCAGGTCGCGGAGTCGATCAGCCGGCATGTTCAAGACACGGTGCAGATTGTCCGGCCGGGTAGGGATCTTCGCAAACTTGTCGTTGAAGCTGGTCGTGAATGCCGGCAGAAAAGCGTTGGCTTCTTCGATATCTGAGATGCCAGCAAGACGCAGTTCCTTCACAAGCCGGTCCTGCAGCGTGCGATTGACACGTTCAGCCCGGCCCTTGGCCTGGCTAGAATTGGCGCACAGGATCTCGATGTTGAGTTCGGAAAGCGCTCGCCCGAATTGCGTCATGCCGCGGCCGGCGCTGGCTCGGCCCTCGCCACCCGAAACACCGTGTGCTTGTCGGAGTAGAACGCTATCGGGCAACCATGCGCCTTCAGATAAAGCTCCAGGGCCTCGAAGTAACTGAACGTGCTCTCCGACTTCACAAAGCGAAGCTGCTGGAGCTTGCCGGTCGCGTCATCGATGAAGACGAGCAGGGTGCATGGGTCGCCGCGCTCCTCGAACCAACGGTGATCACTGCCGTCGATCTGCACCAGCTCGCCATAAGATTCCCGGCGCAAACGCGGCTGATGGAATGTCCGACGCTGCTTGTGCGACAGCCAAATCCCAGCCTCCGCCATCCATTTGCGCAATGTCTCGCGCGACACGACCAGGCCGTGGTTCGCGGCCAGCTTCTCGGCCGCCAAGGTCGGGCCGAAGTCGAGATAATGTTCTCGGACCAACTGGATCGCCAACTCGCCGACGCCGGCGAAATATCGATGGTTCGATGGTCGTCCTCGAGCCTTGTGCCGAAGTGCCGCAGCGCCTTCAGCCTGGAACGTCTTCAACAGACGCTGAACTTGCCGAGCCGACAGTCCCAGCAGCCGTGCGGCCGACACCATGGTCGTGCGCCGCTCCACAACTTTCGAAAGCACCTCAATGCGTTGCAGCTCGCGCTCGCTCATGAGGATCAATCCCATTCTGCCGTCTCCCTCGCTCGACAGCGAGCAGGGCGACATTCCTACTTTGCAGAATCAAGACATTTTAACTTTGCGCCAATATGTCAAAGTTCCATAAGATAGATTATGCAACTTTCACCATTTACAATTAATATTTCTTCAATTATTTAGAGTATTCACGGTGAACATCTGGCATCATACTCGCGATAGCCCACCGGAAATCTCTCAACTGTTACAGTAGGCACTCCTCCTATAAGCTTCAGTTAGACAGATCTATGCTACTTAGCACCACCTCACCGCCTGACACGACTCAACGGGAGACTCTGAACTCTTCCGTAACGCCGAAGGCCGGCGTTCCAGGTCGGACCATATCGACCCATTTCGCGCAGCTTCTTCGGCAGATCGTTGCTGCGTCGCATAATTCCTAAAAGCTGCAACAGATCGGCCGTCCCCTGAAAGTCAGGGGGTTTTTGTGTCGCATGTCTTTGTCGCAAGTGATAATTGTCCTTGCGACATAACTTGCGAAGAAGCCCGCCACGATGATGATTGGCTATGCCCGGGTCTCCACCCAGGGCCAGGACCTCGACCAGCAGCACGCGGCGCTTGGCGCGGCCGGCTGCATTCGCCTCTTTGAGGAAAAGGTTTCCGGGGCAAAGCGAGATCGGCCCGAGCTTGTGAAGCTCCTCGACCATTTGCGCCCCGGCGACGTGGTGACGGTCACCAGGCTAGACCGCCTCGCCCGATCGACGCGCGACCTTCTCGATATTGCCGAGCGGATCAGGGAGGCCGAGGCCGGCTTGCGATCTTTGGCCGAGCCATGGGCCGACACGACGACGCCGGCCGGCCGCATGGTGTTGACCGTGTTCGCCGGCGTTGCGGATTTCGAGCGATCCTTGATTGTGGAGCGCACCAGCGCTGGCAGGATCGCGGCCAGGGCACGTGGAGTGCGGTTCGGTCCTTCCCCTGCCCTATCGGCCGACCAGGTCACGCACGCCCGTCAGCTCATCGCCCAAGACAAGCCTGTGACTGAGGTTGCACGGCTCCTGAAGGTGCATCGAGCAACCCTTTATCGGGCGCTAAACAGTGTGGAGGGATGTCCAGCCGCCTCTGTCGAGTGAATGAAGTACGGCGGGACTTCAGCATTGGTTTTATGATGATAGGTTTCCGACCTGCAAGAAAGGAGAGAAAATGTTCCGTTATCTAGCGCGCCGTTATGATCGCAAGCACGTTCTGAGATCATTAGAACGACAGAGGCGTATTCATGATAAGGCGGTTCCATTTTCTCAAGATGGTTCTGACGAACTGGTCTTCAATGAAATTTCCAAGGGCGAGGCGTTTTTCGCACCTATATTGCCAGCTGTTCCGTTAAGGGAAGAAGCGGATGGTGTTCTATTCCAATCTGATATTTCAACTGACGACCTGACGAACAATGCGTTCGAATGCGTTGTTGCCGACAGCGGATTGAAACAACATGCGATTGTTGTGTTTCATCATTGGTATGCTCGGAGTCGGTATCCGGCATTTTCAAAATACTTCGCTCGAAAGGGCATAACGGTTATTGAAGCTACACTTCCGTATCATTTTGGGCGGGCTTCGAATGACTATTCTGAGGAGAAACTTTTCAACGCGAATTTAGGGCGCACCGTCCAGTCGATGAGACAGGCTGTCTTAGATGGCCGTAAGATTGTTCGTTGGCTTTATGATCAGGGGTATCAGAAAATCTCGGTTGTAGGGATGTGTTTGGGTGGCACTATTGCGGGTCTCGTTGCTGCCCAAGAGCAGAAGGTTGATAAGGCGGTTCTCATGGTATCGCCGGGAAGCCCAGCTGATCTCGTCTGGACTGCGGAGACCATGACGGCCTTACGTGGTCGTATTGAACCGTCCATGTCACTGGAAGGGCTAAGAACCGCTTGGGGTCTCATCGATCTAGAGAAGCATCTTTTCGGCCTTACCCGTCCTCGTCTGGATTTGATGTTCTTGCTCGGTAAGGACGATACGGTTGCGCGCCCAGAAGGCTCTGAGCGTCTCATTAAGTTGCTGGCGAAGTGCAATCTTCCGCCTGAGGTCGTGCGGCTGAATTGCGGGCACTCATCAATTGGAATGTTCCCCTACAATTTGATCGCGGCTCGGAAGGTTCTTCGTTTTTTGAAAGAAACCCCGACCCTGTCAGAGCTTTGGGAGGTCCGGGGGTTTCGCTACGACTTTAGTGAGGTTTGAGCTATTTGATGTCTCCGCGCCGGATCGGGGCGAGGGCGCGCCGGATGCGGTTCGGTCTCTCCCCTGCCCTATCGGCCGACGAGCTCGCCCATGCGCGACGGTATCAACGGCGATATTGAGCGCGGTCGAGGTCGCCCGGCTCCTGAAGGAGCATCGCGCGACCCTCTACAGGGGCACCAGTACCTCTGCACAGAGGTTTGGTTGGTAGGCCCGAAGTGACGGCAGTTGATTTGGCTCGAGGGCGACACCTGGCTGCCTGCGGATCAGGCCGGTACCTGTCCTCTCGGCGCGCTCACGCTTCGGGCCGATTGCAGCCTCCGCAGATGGGGGGCATCAAGGCTCCGCGCTGGATGAAAACGACCGCCGGCCCACGCGCCGCTTTCATAGCAGCCCTTTTCCCTACTGCTTCAGCCGTGTCGACTTGGATTCTCGCGCTGAAAGACGCTCAGTTTCGGCCTGTCGCCTGGACGCGACTTCACCAGATCGGGCCGCAGAATAGAGAGCCGCGGCCTCACCCAACCTGCCCTGCTCGGATTTCGGTGCGGACGGATGTTCAAACGGTTTGCCCGATGCTGTCGCACGAGCGATTTCGCGAGCGCCGTCTTCACCGAAACGGGCTTCAATCGATTTCCTGAATGTGGCGATCTCCCGACTGACCTCCTGATCGGCTGACACCGCCTTGAAGGCTTCGGCTCGCTCGCGATCATCCTTGGCCATTGCAATTTTTCCGAGCGCGGCTTTCGCCCGATCCGAAACATCCCTTACCTCCACCGCGTCAGCCTTGAGCTGCCTTTCGGCCTCGGCGCGATAGGATTGCTCGGCCAGGTTCTCGAACTCGGCAGCCCGGACAATGTTCGGACCGATCGCCGCGGTTGCTCTATGAGCTGCTTCCCGCTCCTCACGAGCCTTAGCGCCGGCGAAGAACCCTTCCCTGCCCCGCAGTTCGCCAAGCAGTGCTGCATCAACCGATATCCGTTGAGCAGCACTTGTCGGGCCGTCTCGCGCAATGATTTCGTCGAGACGCCGCGCCGCGGATTTCGGATCACGGTAGGCGGTCTGCAGATAGATTGAGCGAGCCTCGCGCTCGCGCTGTACATCCGCATCGCGACTGACAGCAGCGGCGATGCTTTTTTCGTCGATCGATCGCCCAAAGCTGTCGCGGCGCACGCCACCAGCAGCCACATCCTGGAATGCAGCTATCAGCACCCTGAGGTCCGCTGGCCGGTCGGGGGTGGTGCTGGGCGACCCCTCTTCATTTCTGGCACCTGGAACGGCCTGCCGATTTTCGGTTTTGCTCGCCACGACCCGATCATCAGCTGGCCCGCGGCGATAGCTGCCTACTGCCTTTTTTGACTTCTGCGCCACGACGGGCTCAGGCGTCGCGCCTCGATGCTCAGGCCGACGCTGGCTCTCCGCGTTCTTGGGAACCGCGCCGGACTGCATTTCCGGAGTGCGCGGATCTGCCTGACGCATGCCCGCGTGTGCCTCTTCGGCAACTGAAGCCATCCGCTGCTCCTCTGGTTCCCGGTCATCCTGAGCTTGCCCAACATGCAACACTGTCCGAGCGTTCTCCGTCGCCCGTCCCTCGTCCAACTTCGCCCGTTGTTCCGCGCTGAGCTCGTCGCGTGTTGCATAAGCCACTGACGCCGCCTTGATCTCGTTGCGGCCGATCTGGCGGGCGAGCTGCCGCAAATCCCGCGCAGTCTGGGTCGCCACGAAGATTGTCGCGCTCTCACGCTGCCTCGTCAGCGCAACATAGCTCGAGGCGGCACGCCAGTGATGCGTGTGCATGAGATAGGTATGGTCGAGCGTCTTGCCCTGGCCTTTGTAGATCGTGCCGGCATAGCCGTGCCGGAATCCAGAAAACTCCGATGCATACCATTCGACCTTCCGCCCTTCCCGGCCTGCCGCCGCATCGAGCACGACACCTATGCGGCCAAAGTTGCGGTCAATGCTGGTGATCACGCCGGCATTGCCGTTGTAGATGCCGGCGCCCTTCAGCGTATCCGTGAACTGCACCCGGTCGCCGACCGCGAACGCGGCCTCCCCGTGCTTGGTGGTAAACACAAAGTCCTCACCGAGCTCACCACGTTCGCGACGAACCGCGCGCAGATCCTTGTTCAGCGCGTCGACATCCTTGTTGGTGTAGGCGAACACGAACCGCGATGCCGTCGGATTGGAGGCAGCAGCCTTGGCCCACCGTTCGACCAGTTTTTCTCGCAATTCGTCCTGCTTCGACGTCCACACCACCGATTTGTTTCGCGCGAAGGCCCGCAAGGCTTGCTCGAAGCGCCCGTCCGACAGATCGCGCGCCGCCTCTTTTTGCCAATCCACCTTCTGGCGTGTCACCTGCGTGATCTCGGCCGAGCCGTGTTCTTTCTTCAGTTCGGTGAACAGCCCGCCGCGCTCGATCGAGCCGAGTTGCCGGTCGTCGCCTGCCAGCACAACCTTGGCGCCCGACAGCCGCGCTTCGCGTAACACCTCGCCGGTCACCTTGGCGTCCATCATCGCCGCCTCGTCGACAACAACCAGCGTGCGATGGTCCCACTGCACACGGCCATTCTTCAGCCGGAACAGTTCGGCATGAACGGTGGACGAGCGCGCAAAACCGTCCTCCTTCATCGTCTGCGCCACGGCGTTTGTCGGCGCCAGTCCGACAACCCGATAACCCGCCGCCTCATGCGCCTCGCGAATGGAGCCAAGTGCAAAACTCTTTCCCGTCCCGGCCCGGCCTTCGATTATCTTTAGCCCGCCGGACTCCGTCGCATGATCGAACGCGGCCAACTGATCCGCGCGCAGTTCCTGCACGGATACGAGCCGCTCGCGCGCCCTTGCCCCGACATCGCGATGTGACCCTCCGGCCACGCGCCGACCATCGGCAAGCGCCAAAATCTCCTGGTCGCGCACCGCCCGCGTTGTCCAGCGTCCTGCACTCTCGCCTGTCTCCCGGTCATGCAGCGCCAGCACATCGTCACGCCCGAGCACCTTGCCCCTCACATCCGCCCGTTCGCCCTCATCGCGAATGTGCCTTTTCAGATGCCGGTCCAGATCGTACTCGGAAAAGCTCGCCTGGTTGCGCGTCAGAACAGCGAGCACATGGTCCGGATCGCGCGCGGCTTCTTCGTTGGCTCGCCTGATATGCTCGGCCCGCACATTGGCCTCCGCACCCGGCGTGCGCATGCGGATCGGGCCGATATGCTCCTGCGGCACCGCGCTCGTCGCATCGACGCGGATCAAAAGCCCCTGTTCGGCAAAATAGCGGTTCTGATGATCGCGCCACAATTGTCCCCAGGCCTCACCCTCAGCGACAATGGCCCGCCCCCCGCCCCGCTTGATGACGGGATCGAGATCGCGCGCTTTTTTGGCGGCAAACCCCTCCTCCCCAAGACGCCGCGTCGTGATCAACAAATGCGCATGGTAATTAGCCCGCTCGCCCTTGCTCTCCGCCCCATGCGGCGCATGGACATCGAGCTGCACCGCCAGCCCTTTCGAGACAAAATGTTCCTGCGCAAACGACCTTGCCAGCTCCACCCGGTCGTCATGGCCAAGCTCTTCATTGGCCGGCAGGGCCAGCACGAGCTCGCGCGCCAGCTGCGCGTCCTTGCGTTTTTCCATGGCCTCGGCCGCGTTCCACAGCGCATCGCTCGACGCCAGCTCTGACGGTGCGCCTTCCGGCAACAGCACCTCGTGATGCTCCGGCGCCTCGCGGTGCTTGAAGTAAAACACCTCGCCGGTGCGTTGCGCCTTGATCGCCTCGCGGCCGTTATAGGCGGCCGAGCGCACCGCACTGCCGCCGTCCGAGCGGGAGATGTAGCGGGCACGGGCGAAAGCGATAGCCATTGCCGCAGGATGCCATCACTGACCCGCCGGTGCAAGCAAGCATTCGGAGAATGCATATTGCGTCTGCAACAATTCATCGGCCAGCGTATCGACTTACCTTCGGCGATGTGGCAGAACCGTAGCTGCGGACCACGCCGGGACCTTGGTTGCATCCCCCGGCATATACAAAATGGGGTTGAAGAGACGCGCCCTGGCTGGCAAAGTCCGGCCGGGCTTGGTGGACGGAGAAAAGACGGAGATTCTCGTCATGGCCCGTACCTCGCTTGCCGAACGCATGAGCCGCCTGGAGCAGCAGCGGGCCAAGCTCGCCGAGCAGGAAGCCAGGCTCAAGGCGGACGAGCGCAAGCAGCGCACTCGCCGCCTCGTCGAGGCCGGAACCCTCATCGAACGGGCAGGGTTGATCGATCTCGAGGAAGCCGCCCTTTATGGCGGGCTGCTGTCGCTGGCCGAGAGCGTGCGCGACAGGACCAAACTCGCCGAGTGGACGAAGGCCGGCAAAACGGCGCTCGATCAGGAGACGGTTGGCAAAGACGCAACAAACGAACCGTTGACCGTCACCTTCCCCGCTCCGCTGCCGACCCCGTTCGTCACCCGCCTGCGCGGCGCCGGCCTGCGCTGGAACAAGGTCCTGCGGCACTGGGAAGGGCTGGCCGATCACGACGTCATCGCAGCACTGGCCGCCGAGCAGAACGGTACCGTGCGTCGCGTCCATCCCACGGCAGAGTTCGATGGGGAGCGGGATCGCGGCCGAATATCTGAACGCTCATAGCGCTGACGCCGGGGGACAAAAATGTTCGGTCGGCTATCCTACGATCTCGCCAAGACGCTGTTCAAGGCAGCCGTCGCCATCCTGCCGCTCGTCATCTGGTACCCAGCTTGGCGCTATGCCCATACCCTGTGGGGCGATTTGCTGATCGGTTGGTATCTGGACGGCTTGTCAGCCTCCTCGCTCCTCTACCGCTTCGCCTATTCCGCATGGCCGTCGATCGCGCTCATCGGTCCGGCCGCCACCATGAGCGCAGCGCTTCTTCTACGCCGATCCGGATTGGCGCTACCGACGACGTCGGCCGCTGGTATCCTCGGCATGGTGGCCGCAACCATTCTCACCGTCTGGCCCGAAGCGACACGGCTGCTCGAACTGCGGCCGGCCTATCCTTGGTCCGCCATTTTGAACGCGGCGGACATGAGCGTCTTCTATGCCGGTGCCGTCGGGTTTCTCGCCAGCGTTGCCGGAACAAAAATCCTGATGGGCGGGTCGTTGCGCCCACACTCCGTTGCGCCGATCGAACGCGCCGCTTCCGACATTTTTGGCCACGCCGACTGGATGGACATTCGCGAAGCGCAAAATCTGTTTGGTGGTGCCAACAGGTCGCCGGGCACAAAAGATCTAGGCGGCATCGTCATCGGCGAAGCCTACCGCGTTGACCAGGACGCGCCAGCGCGGCGCAGACAAAACTTCGATCCGCGCGATCAAAAAACCTGGGGCAAGGGTGGCAAGTCACCTCTGCTCACCTTCGACCTCTCCTGGGGCGGCACGCATGGCCTCGTCTTCGCCGGATCGGGCGCCTACAAAACTGTGTCCGTCTGCGTGCCGACGCTGCTCACCTGGCGCGGCTCGATCGTCACCCTCGATCCCTCCTCCGAGCTTGCCCCGATGCTGACCGGCGCGCGCACGGCCATGGCCCGGCGCGTCATATCGATTGACCCGATGAAGGGCACCGGAGCCTTCAATGCGCTCGACTGGCTGACAAAAAATTCGCCGCTCATCGACGGCGACATCCGCTCGGTCGTCGACTGGATATGCGGCGAGAAACACACCGCCACCCGTGATGCGCCGCACGGCGCCTCCGGCAAAGTCTTTTTCGAGGGCCGTGGCAAGGCCATCGTCGAGACCCTGCTTTCCGACATCGTTTTCGATAAAAATCTGCCCGACGACAAACGCAATCTCATCACGCTGGCGCAACGGCTCGCCTTGCCGGAGCAAAAAATGCGGGACGAGCTGGCGCGCATTTTTGAACACTCCTCCTCGCATCGCGCCCGCCATCTCGCCGGCCAGTTGATGGGACTGGTCGCCGAGACGTTCTCCGGCGTCTACGGCAACATGAGCGAGCAGACCGAATGGCTCGCCAATCCCGCCTATGCAAAACTGCTGTCGGGCAACAGCTTTCGCACTGCTGATCTGGTTGCCGGCAATCTCGACCTCTTTATCAACATCCCGATGAAGGTGCTAGAATCGACGCCGGCGCTCGCCCGTGTCGTTGTCGGATCGTTGCTGAATGCCGTCTATGAGGCCGACGGTGTGTTGCCCGGCGGACGCGTCGTCTTCCTGCTCGATGAGGTCGCACGTCTTGGCTACATGACATCCCTGGCCCGCGCCCGCGATGCCGGCCGCAAATACGGCATCACCCTGGTCATGCTCTATCAGTCCGAAGGGCAGCTCAGGGAGCAGTGGAGCGACGGCGGCAAGAGCGCCTGGTTCGAAAGCGCATCCTGGCGATCCTACGCCGCGATCGGTTCGCTCGAACAGGCTCGCGCTGTGTCCGAAGCGCTCGGCGAACATGGCGTCGTGCTGAACTCCGAGACAAGGAATCGCGGCAAAAGCGCAAAGCCGCTCGAGATCGGCACCGCCTCGACCGGCGCCTCGGAGCAAAGATCCGAACGCGGCCGGCGGCTGGCGACCGTCTCAGAAATTCTCGCCGACGCCCGGGCAGACGAGCAGTTCGTTTTCGTCCAGGGCCGACAACCGCTGCGCTGCGGCCGCGCGATTTATTTTCGCCGGCCCGAAATGGTCGCACGCGTCGAGAGCAACCGTTTCGCGCCCCAAAGCCAGTCAGGTTGAGCAAGAGATGCAGCGCGTTCTGGTCCCGATCATCCTTGGCCTTGCCGTTCTGATCGTCGTGCTTGCGCTGCTGGAAGCCTATTCCGGCGTCATCCTCCTCGTCGCGATGACCGTCATGGGCTGGCGGCTGGCGCATGCCGACAAATATGGCCTGCCGGCATCGCGGAAATTTTTGCAGGGGAACGATCGGCGAGACGTTGAAACCAAATCCGCTCTTCCCATCCGGACGTCAAAACATCGGCCGCTCGATGAGGTGCTGGCCGAACTCGACGCCATGACCGGATGGCGCTCCGTCAAGGCGGAGGTCAGGAAATTGGTCGCCGTGCTGCAGGCCGAGCAGGAACGTCGGCGCCACGGCATCAACACCGCACCTCCAAGCTTGCATCTGGTCTTCCTTGGCAATCCAGGGACCGGCAAAACTACGGCGGCACGTCTCATGGGCGAAATACTTGCAGCCCTCGGCCTCCTCAGATCCGGCCATGTCGTCGAGGCCGATCGGAGCCAGCTTGTCGCCGGCTATGTCGGCCAGACCGCGATCCTGACACGGCAAGCCGTCGAGGCAGCGCTCGATGGCGTGCTGTTCATCGATGAGGCCTACGCCCTGGTGCCGGAGGGACAAAAAAACGATTTTGGCCGCGAGGCGATCGACACGCTGCTGAAGCTGATGGAGGACCATCGGGATCGATTGTGTGTCATCGCCGCCGGCTACACTGGCGAAATGCGCCGCTTCCTGGATTCAAATCCCGGCCTGCGCTCCCGATTCACCAGGACAATCATGTTCGAGGACTATTCGGCTGAAGAGCTGGCGGGGATTTTTCGCAATCTCGCCGACCACGAAGGTTTTGTGCTCGACGCCGGGGCCAAGGCCCAGGCCAACCTTGCCTGCGTCCGCATGGAGGCGGAAGGTGGAGACCATTTTGGCAATGCCCGCGCAATCCGCACGCTTTGGGAAGGCACGCGCGAGGCGCAGGCCATGCGCCTCGCGACAAAGGGTGTCGGAAATGCCGGCCGCGACGCCATCATGACCATAGGGCCCGAAGACATTGAGACGGCGATGGCGACATACGAGCGGCAGGGGTCAACCACATGACGGATGAAACGCTCTTCTCATCTGTGCGAGCCACGCTTCTACGCTGGCTCAGACTTGTTCCCGCCCTGTTCCGGCGCGATCCGCTGTTCCGCTATGCCGCGATCGCCGCTGTCCTGGCTTCGATCTTTCTGGCTGTCAGTATCGGTCATGATGTCGCCGGCCAGCGCGACGATCGCCCCACCGACGCTGGAAAGAACGCCAGCACCCCGCCGACGGGTCGTGATAATTTCGAACAGGGCAATGCGTCTTCGGCCGCGAGATCGCAGACGGAACCGCCTGCACCTGGATCAACCTTGGAGCCGGCGCACGAGAAAACGCCTGCTGTCGCTCCAGGCCGGCCGCTACAGGGGATAGAAGTGGCGCCAGCGCCGCACGACAATTTTGGAACCGTGCCGATGGAAGGATCATCACCATGATGCAAAGAAAAAGTGTGGGCGGGCTGGCGCTCGGCATTGCGATCGCAGCATTGATTTTCGTTGAGGGCCCCGGCTTCGCCCTGGCGCAAGACCGGCAGCCAGAAACCCAGATGCAGTTGGACCGCATCGAGCGGAAACTCGATTCGCTGATCGAGCAGCTCGGCATCACCGGACAGGGGGGCGCATCGGCAAAGAGCAACGACAGCCTGCCCGCCACTGGCAACGATGCCGCGAAGCAGGCTTCCACCGAAGGTGGTGCGAGCCAAAGTTACCAGCGGGGCGCGCTCGCCATCGCCCGCGTCGCGCCAGCCAAAAAAGACAATCTTCCAGAGATCCCCGCCGACAGCGTCGGCAGCTTTATCTATATCGGCGGCGCCATTCCCCTCAGTGAGCAGTCACGCAACGGTGTGCTCTACACCGGCCTCACCTCAGTCGAACTCCAAGGCTGGCTGAAGATTGCTGAGCCCGGCCGCACGCAGCTCGCCGTGGAGTACCGCGCCACCACCGGATACAACGTCTTTGCCAAACCCGGCTGCATTGCCTCGCTCTGGCTTGAAGATCGCTCGATCGGCTCCCAGCACGGCGAAATCCCAATGCCTGCACGGGAGCAAAAAAGCGTCTCCTTCATCTTCGGCGCCGACCTTCAGCCCGGTCTCTACAAGCTTCGCGCCTGGCTGGCCTGCACCGAGCCGCGTGACCTGCGAGCCCTTTACGCCCAACTGCTCATCAAGACGCCTAGCGATATGAACCTGCGCATGATCGACAGCGGCGAATTGCTGCACCAGGGGTCGTAAAGGCCATGACGCGAACCAGAAAGGAGCACAGCCAATACGCCGTGGACAAGGTTTCGTCGAGGAGCAGGAGCCGAGTCCAGTCGCTCTCCTGGAGGCATTGAAATCGGTCCTGCGCGCTGCGCTGCCGCGCCATAGGCCAGAATGACGACGCTCCCAGCTGACAGTGGATCGGCGCCAGTCTGGCGGAAATCAGTTCCGCCGCCTATCGATTATAGCGGGCTTGGCGGTTCTCAATTCCGCAATCCTGAAAATCTCGGCCAGGCACTCCCTTCCGTTTCGCCGTCGACCGGCCGCACTGGCTGATAGACATTAGTCTCCAGCCACTCTGCATAAGAAAAGCCCGGCGACGGCGCGTTCCGCGGCGGGGCTTTTTGGGACGCGTTCGCCCAGTCGGACTCATTAAGGCGGCGCCCGATCAGCCATAGCCGCCTTGTCTTCGATGAGTTTCGCCGCGACATCGGCCGACAGCGGCATGAAGCCATAGCCGTGAGCGACGGCTGCGTCGTGAAGATCCTCAAGCCTCTCGAACGCGTGACCGTGAGTGCCGAGCCAGAGTGCAGGGTCGTCGGTCACGTCGTGCGGGAACGCTTGCAGGAAGTAGGTTCGAAGTGGCGGGTCGTAACCGATGACAGTGTCTGGATCCGAGCGGCCCTGTCCGCTGACGGTGCCAGTAACGGTGATGGTGTAGCGGCTCATTGCAACCTCCTTTTGCCGGTGGGGATCCGGCCCCGGAAGGGGCCGGCCACCGATGCCTCACTGGGGGTTGTTCCAGAGGATGACCTTCTTGTTTTCCTCGCCGCCCGGGGCGGGAGCGAGATTGCCGAAGATCACGCCGATCTCGGGGGCTTCCAGCTTGAAGGTACTCCTCGCCCGAACGCTGGGAGGTGCGGTGCCAGCCGGCTCCGATCTCGAAGCCCGTGCGCTTGTTGACGATCCGGTAGTCGGGCGCGTCCTCGCGCGACTTGTTGGTGTTCGGGATGAGGGTGATCGGGGCGTTGACCCGGAGCGTGGCAAAGACGCCTTCCATCGAGCCGTCGGCTTTGGTGGTGAGGTTTGCGATCATGGTGGCCATGGTGGTTCTCCTTCGGTTGCATCGGGACCATTCCCGATGGCGCCAAAGGAGAGGACCCTCCTGCTGCGGTCATCTCGGTGAAAATTCTGGAAAATTCTATTTGCCGAAAAATAGCGGGCAGGCCCTTCGCCTGCCCGCAGACAAAAAACAGAAATCGAATTTTCCTGAATATTCGTCGAGTGTACCCCCAACGGGGGTTGACCGCACAAAGCAGGCGGTCGTCTACAAAGGCGACATGAAACGGGAATGGCCCCGGATGCGGCAGATGGACAAGAACTCAGGCCGCCATCGCTTGACGGCCGACGCAACGCTGCCGGATCGCAGGAACAGGCTGCAGCCTCTCCGGTCATGTCGTCGGCACCGCCAACACATCGAATAGCAGCCTGGCGCGTAACCGCCTTGCATGTTCGGTATGGCGGCATAGCGGTTTCGAGATCGGAGCCGGCTGGCAGCGAACTTCACGCCCCTCGCGGACGATGCCGCGAAGTCAGGTTGGATGACCCGGCAAGCCAGGATATTGTCCGGCACGCTTGCACCCGCTTGAGAGGCGAGAAGCGTCAAGATGATCATCCGCACAATGCCCCGCGGCTCTGCGCGTGGAGCGGTTTCGAGAGGGCCGGCCCTGGCTTTCGTACAAGTGGAGTAGGCGGCGCGGGGTCGGATCAAGCAGATCGGATCGGACCCGCCGGGCTGTCGGCGGGACCGCGCGTACATCATCCTGGCAACGCCAGACGCTCGTCCGGCATCATGCGGGCTTCGGCTTGGCGGCGAATGTCTGGACCGGCATGGCGGAGCATGGCGCACCAGTCTCCCACATTGTACGTCGTCGCCATGCTGCCCCTGGCCAGATCGTAGATGACGCACGGCTTGTTCGCGATGGCGAGCCGAAGCACGTTGACGGCCGTGCCGGGCGATGCGCCGTCCCAGACCATCATGCCAAAGTCGGCGCGCCGCGCCATCTCCCGGTCCTTGGTGGCGTGGACCCAGTATCCTTCGGCACCCTCAGGAGAAGGAATATGGTAGGCTGCCCAGTCGCCGAGATTGTTGCGGGGTTCCTTGCCCGCATGGAAGACCCCACATGGTCGTAGCCGTAGCCGGCGAGCAGGCCCTGCGCCTCGGCATCGGCTCCGGGCGCGTCGCCAATCAGCACGCCGTGCTCGGCAGCAACGATTGCGCCGATGCGAGCGATGGCAGGTTCCGGCAGCTCGAATATCTCGCGTGATCCACCTATGAATATCATCGAGATCGTGACTTTCCCTTCTCTCCAGCGTCTCCCGCCCGGCTCCGGCCGCCCTCTGCCTCTGGCCCTGCGCGAGGGATCGTCACCCGAAGGCCGAGACGGCGAAGCCGGCTCGGGGAGCGAAAGAACGCCGCGACGAGAGCCCGGCCGGCCGCAGGCCGGCGCGCCCGGACCCTGCCCGAGGCGCTACGCGCGTGGAGCTCAGTGGCCTTTGTCGGCCAGCCAGAGGCTCACGTCCTGGATCGAGCGCATGAGCCCCGCCGGATTGTCCCGCGCGGGAATGAAGCCCCAGCTCTGCAAGTAGCGCTCGGCCTCGGCGTCGATCGCCCGCACCACCACCGCGCGGCCGCCGACGATGTCGGCGCCGGCGACGCAGCGATGCAGCGCGTCCTTGACCAGGCCGCTGCCGATGCCTTGTCCGGCATAGCGGTGGTCGACGGCGAGTTGTCCGATCAGCAGGCAAGGGATCGGATCGGGCGGCCGTCCGGTGCGGATCGCGCGCGGCGCGCTGTTTGGCTGGATCACGTCCGGCGCAAGGCCGTGATAGCCGACGACTGTTCCCTCGTCGTGAACGACCAGGACCCGGGTAAACCCGCGGGCCTGGTTCGTTCACGCGAAGCCGGCCAGCCAGGCGTTGAGCGCCGGCTTGCCGCAACCAAAGCTGTCGAGGCGGTGCGCGTCGTCGAGGAGTTCGATGCCTGAAAGCGCCACCTAGCGGTCCCAGGGCGGGGACCGACGCAGCCGCTCGGCCGCCTTCGGCGGGGGCGCGGCGGCGGGGGCTGAGATCGCCTGCATGAAGGCGTCATAGGCTTGCGGGGACACGCGGATGACGGTTTCGTTGAGGATGACGGCCTGAGCCTCGTGGAGTGCTGCGCGCCGCATGAACTCCGTGCGCGACAGGCCGAGCAGCTCAGCACCGCAGTCGATGATGGTGAGATCATCGCTACGAAACCGCATCGACACGGATATCTTCCTATTTGCGGCGGCGGCCATGGTGCGTTCCTGTGCTGGAATTGAATACGTCGGCGCAAAGCAGCATGACACCGGATTTGCGCGACGAAGCCATTCCTGTTCCTGCGACCGGCGTACAGGCATGGCGAACTGATCCGAGGTATGCTCCCTGCCGCAAAAAGGGAACGTCAATACAGACGGCTGACGCGGCGGCCCTCGCTGCGCGCTTCGATAAAGGCGCCTGCGATCTTCATCATGAACCTGTAGTAGCAGCCGGGATGGAAGCGCAGCGCGGGCTCATGCGCGGAAAGCAGGATGCCGCGGCCGGCGAGGTATCGTTCGGCCAACGTGCCGGCGATCGGCTGCGACATGGCGAACAGGCGACGCGCGGCGTCAGGCGAGCCGGGTGCCGCGGCAGGCTGGCGTTGCGCGCCAGGAGCTTGGGGCGGTAGCGGCGGCATAGAGAGAAAGCGACGCGCTTCATCCGCGATGTCACGGAAGTCGACGAGGCCGCAACTTTCACGGATGACATCGAGCAGATCGCCAAATTCAGATGTCGCCTCGTCGACCCACCTACCCGCCGGGCCCTTGGCGTTTGCCCTCAGCCGCACATGCATTGAGCGACCGCGCGTGTTGCGGACATCGCCGACGATCCAGTGATTGCCGGAGCGATGGCCGTTGGAGAGATATTCGCGGCACACTGCCTCGGCGTGTTCGCCAAGGCGGCGCGCCAGCTCGGAGGCCGAGCCGGTCATGATCGCCTTCCCTCAAAGCGCGAGATGATCGTCGATATGGGCGGCGTCGTAGCGCGAGACGGGGAACCGGGGAAACAGCAGGCCGAGGAGATCGGCCCGCGTCGCGGCAAGCTCGTTGAGTGTGATCGAGGCGCGCGCGATCTCGGCATGGACGGCGAGCAGACCGGTGCCGGCCGAGGGTTCGAGAACGAGGTCGCAAGATGCGATCGACGCTGCGCGCGCCGTGATGAAGGCCAGCGGCAAGGGCGTAGAGAGCTGCTGCATGGCCTGGCTCTCTTCGGAGCGTCGCGTATGGGTGGGAAGAAGTTCGGCGATGCGCTTCATCATCGCCAGCGTTGCACGCGGCGTGGTCGACCGGGACAGGATCGCAGGGCCGAACCGGCGCAGAAACAGCACCTGGGCGGTTTCGAGCGCCTCATAGGCGTCTTTCCAGACCCAGAACCCTTGCGCATCGCTGCCGCCAAAACTTGTCGTCATGGCGGTGCGCAATGCGGCGGTGGTGACAGGCTTGCCGTGTTCGAGGAAGGGCAAAAGCCGCATTGCCGCCTGATAGATCGCCTGAGCGTTGTTGATGCGGGCGTGCGTCGGCGCGCAGACGGAAGCGCCGATACGTGCGACGGTTGAGGTGGTCGAAGCAATGTTCATGAAAATGTCCTTCGCGAGAGGGGAGTGGCGCGCGCGCCGGCACTCTCTGTGCGCCAGCCGGGCCGCACTCCTCCCGGCTCCTTTCTGCCTCTGGCGCCGATGCACCAAACGGGTTGCACTCTGCGCAAAGCCATGACTTGAATGCGCGCACAGGGATGCGGCGACGACCTGGAGCTGCGGAGGTGATGCGACGGTTCAGAATTGGCAGTGAGGTCTACGAGGAGGGAGCACCTGACCTGCAGGCGGCGCTGGCGAACGCCTATGCCCGCACCGAGCGTCCGCTATGCCTGTGCCGCGAGCCGGGCTGCCCGATGTACATCGCCCGCATCGGCGGCCTTCACCTGATCAAGCGCATGCCGCTCAGCGGCGGCGGGCATGATCCATCCTGCGATTCATACGAATCGCCTTACGAGATGTCCGGTCTGGGCGCCTTGATGGGCAGCGCGATACAGCTCGATCCGCAAAGCGGCATAGCGGCCCTCAAACTGGACTTCAGCCTGTCGAAGACAGGGAGCCGCGCAGCATCCGTGCCTGCAGGGCAAAGTTCCGCCAGCGCAACCGCCGATCCCAGGAGGATGTCGCTGCGTGGCCTCCTTCATTATCTCTGGCACGAGGCCGAATTGACGGTCTGGACATCCCGATGGGCCGGCAAGCGACATTGGTGGAATGTCCGCTGGCATCTGCTCGAGGCTGCCGGGCAAATGACGGTGAGGGGCGGACCCCTCGCGGATATCCTGTTCGTGCCCGAGCCGTTTCGCGCCGAGAACAGGCAAGCGATCGAACATCGTCGCAATGCGGCTCTCGGCATGGCGCTCCCGACGAAATCCGGCCCACGAAAGTTACTGGTTCTGGTCGGCGAGGTGAAAGAGATTGTTTCTGCCCGCTCCGGTCAGAAACTTGTCATCAGACATTTGCCCGGCTTTCCCTTTTACATCGACAATGCATTGGATCGGCGTTTGCAGATACGTTTCGAGAAAGAATTGTCACTGTGGGGAGCGGATTCCAGTTCACATTTGATGGCGATCGCGACGTTTGGACTGAACGCGGCCGGCCTCGCCATTGTCGAGGAGGTCGCGTTGATGGTGGTGTCCGAGAACTGGATTCCTTACGAGACGATCCCGGAGAAAAGGCTCGTCGACGCGCTCGCCCGCCTTCGCGAGAAAAGCGTGAAGGGATTGCGCTACGACCTGCAAACCGACCAGCCGATCGCCAACGCACTGCTCCAGAACAGGGACGAGCCGATAGCGCTCTTTGTCGTTCCGGCCGGAGCGCACGAGACCTTCGAAGCGTCGCTTGAGGAAATGATGGCCGCGCGACCTGAGATCGGCTCCTGGGTGTGGCGGGTCGGCGAAGGCGACATGCCGCCGCTACCGGTTTGAGCGTGGGACGGAATGTCCCAATCCGAATGCCGAGCTTTGCCGCTTGGGCTTCGCCTGCTGTTCCGCGTAGGCGCCGTGGCTATAGCGTGCCAATCGAGTGACTGGCCATGCTGGACCATCCATGCCGCCCGCTGGCCCCGTCTGCGCGCCGGGACTCTCCGACTAAACGGCAATAGTGAGGCCGGGTTACGAACGTGCACTGCATGGGTATCGAGGCGGAACGCGTCGACCGCTCCTACCGATCGCCGGCCGCACGGCTATTCTCAATTCCTAGGCGCCATGGCAGTATTACCTGCTCTCCGGCGCATCGATGCCGTTGAAGCGGATGCGCTGCCCGTGGACGTCGATCGAGCCGCCGTCGACGACGGAGGCGATGCCAATGATCGGTTCCGGCTTCGCCCGATCAAGTTCGACACGTTGAACTCGGGCAGGCTGTCGCCGTTCTGCATGGCCGCTTGAAGGGCCAGCGCGCCGGCTGCGGCGATGGTCACGAGGATCAGCCGCGGCGGCACGCTCACCCATCGTTGGGTGCACGAAGCGCTTGGCACTTGTGCGGTTGCGCCACTTGTCGAACGGGTGTCGTGCCGTGATCTGTGCAAGCCCTTCTGCCGGGGGAGAATGCGCCCAAACGCTGTAGTCCAAACAACGCGCCGAGGAACGTTAATGCAATCGCGAAGTTGATGCACAGGCGCGTGGTTTCGTAAAAAGAGCAAGGGTCTATGCCCTCCACCTCGATAAGCAAAACAGACTATGATCCGGAGAGCCGTGTCTTGTCCGTGTGGTTTGTCGCCAGTGGCAAGCGCTACGAGTTTGAAGGTGTGCCGCCGGAGACTTTTGCGGCGTTCCGGGCAGCCTTCGCCAAGGGCCGCTTTTTCAACGACCACATTCGAAATCACTTCCGGTATCGTCGAATTTCAGGCGACGACGAGCGCTGACCGCTAGGCGTCTGGATCGAGCGGCTTGTGCCACGGCTGCTCGTGCCAGAGCACTTGTCGGAGGTCGCGCCGGTCGACCGCCTGGCCACACACCGGGCACGTGTGGAAATGGTCGCGCTCGTCGGCTGGCTCTTTCCCATGCCGACTGCCGATGATCGGCGGCCCCAAATCGGAAAGCTTCGTCACCCTCGCAGCTTCCTGGCCTCATGCGCCAAGGTTTTGCGGTCGTTGCCATGCTCGCCGATCAGTTCCCGAACCTGTTCGGGCGTAATTCGGTGCTGCTTGGCGAAGTAGCGGACCTCATAATCCTCGTCCGCGGACACGCGATCGCGGTCCCGGAAATCTCGCTTGTATTTGTGGTCGCCCATCGCTGTTCCTCCTGGTGAGGAAAACAGCGACGCGGCAGGAATGTTCCGCATTGCTTTTTCAGCAAGTGCTAACGGAACGCTTATGGCTGTGCGATATCAGCAAATTGTTGGCTGGAGTGCTTGTACGTGCCTAACTCCGCTGGCGGCGTCCGGTTGTCCTTCATTCGTCCGATTGAGCCGGAGCTGGTCGAGCAGCCAAGGGCGATGGCTGGGGCCACGAAGTTCGACGGCCACCGGACCCAGGCCATCAAAGATGTTGACGGCAAGACCCGGCATTGACTGAACGTCGAAATATCGGCCGCCCGATGACAAGCCTTGTACTTTTCAACGTCGTGGCAAAGGATCAAGCAAATCGGTAGGGCTCGTTCCCCTTCCGCCCTTGTGGTTGTTGCGCTCGACAGCTTCTGCCGAATGCGGCCCAACGTCCTTCAACCGATTACCTCGAACAGCATCTTCCGAGAGATTGGCCAGCGATCGCCCTTCAGCGGTGAAGATCACACCTGCAGCTTCCAAAGCTCGTCGAATGCGAGCGAGGTTGCCGGCACGTGGAACCCTGTTGCCATTCTCAAACTCGCGGATCGTGTCTTCGCTAACATCGGACCTGCCGGCTAGTCGCGCACGAGACCAGTTCAAGAGGGCCCGTGCTGCTCGCGACTGCTCTGATGTAAGGATTTGCACAACGACCCTTCCCGCCACTGACCTCCCGCAGAACAGCGTAACGGGCCGAAGGTTCCGACAAATTTCATCAACTGCTAATGCAACGGAAAACTGTCCTCGCCGATGAAGCAAATGAGCAAATCCGAGAGCTCTATCGCGTTTGGAGGTAGCCATGCCGTCGGTGAGATTGCGACTTAAGTCCTGTGCTGAACGGCAAAAGTCCCAAGCGCGAAACATCAGGGTCGGTCACTCATTGAATGCCTGCCGGCGAACATGAGTCCCTTCATCGTCGGTTGTTGAGCGCCCGTCATTGTATGTCCCCGAGTGGCGGGTGCTCTCATTGGAGGTCGGATGCTGCCTGGTGAGATCATCGCGAACACGTTTGCAACGCTTCTCCTGATCTGCGTTGTTACCGTTGTGCTCTTCCTTTTCGGAAAACCACTGTGGCCTGAACAACAGGTCCGGATGGTGATAATCGTGCCGGTTGACAGGACGACCACGACGGCGATTGAGAACACCCGGGTTCAGCTGCCTCGCAATTTCGATCTGAGCAAAGCGATGCCGAAACCAGAGCCGCCTCTTGGTTTCGCAGATCGTTAGGCTCGTCGCAACGCGCATGCCGCGGACGCATTGCCAGTCACAGCGGCGGGGGCGCTTCTGGCCATTAGGTCCGGTTGGGATAGGCGCGTTTCGCCTGTGCGCTCTTGCAGAGCTGATCCAATTTGTCGCGGATCCGATCGTTATCAAGCAATAGCTTGGCGCGTGGGAATCCTCTTTTGCGAAGCTCCCATTCGATGACCTGCCACCCTTCGTAGTCGCCAGATTCCGCAAGTTTCCCGGCCTCGCGCCACATGCGCACGTCACGCTCTCGGGACATGACTTTTCTCCCATCCTCTTGCGCCGAGCATACTGCTGATCGGAGCCAATATGCGAAATGCCTATCGCGTTCCGTCAAGGCAGCCGGATCCCGAGGGCCGACCGCTGCCTGCGCGGGTTGCTTGGTTGGCCCGTCAGCCGAGTGAGACGGTGCCGGAAAAGAGGTTCGTTGACGCGCTCGCCCGCCTTCGCGGGAAGACCGTGAAGGGATTGCGATATGACCTGCAGACGGACCAGCCGATCGCCAACGCTCTGCTCCAGAACAGCGACGAGCCGATAGCGCTCTTTGTCGTCCCGGCCGGTGCGGACGAAGCGTTGGAGGTTTCGTTGCAGGATATGATCGCGAACCGACCGGAGATGGGTGAGTGGACCTGGCGGATCGGTGAGGAGGAGATCTCAGCCCTTCCATGGCTGTGCGGCATCTCAAATTTCCATCAATGTCGTGAATCGATTGCCGGCAATCGATTCAGACAATGCATTGGACAAGGACGCTGCTGTCTTGGACCATGACGCTATGGTGAGGGGTGACCAGCGATCGTCCTTTTCGGTGAGCATGCTGCGGGTTTGCGAAGATCCGCGGCGTAAGCACAGTCGGCGGCTGATCGTTGTAAACATTGAACTCGGTATGCCATTCGACCTGTCCGAATCCAGCGTTGCATCGGCGAGCGAAACTCTGGAGAGTTGGCTTTCTCATCGGCGTCCGCCGGGGCGTCACCCCGGTCGATGGTTCATTTGACCAACTTCTGTTCCAGTCGAACATGTCGATCTCCGTGAAAGGAGGGCCCGGGCGCGCTATGGCGGTCCCGGGCTTGAGAGTGAGTTACAGCCGGAAAGGCCCGGCGGAATGCCGGGCCCGGTGCGAGCGTGAAGCCGATTATTCGGCGGTCTGGAGGTGGTCGGCCTTGTCGCCGTCGATGGTCACCGGCTCATCGCGGGACGGATCCGCATCGTCGGCGAGGAAGGCCGGCAGCTCGGTGGCATCGCCGTCGAGAGCTGACTCGTGCGACATGTCGCCGGCGACCGCATCGCCAGAATCGGTAGCAATCTCATCGACCTCAACGCGCAGCGGCTCTGGAAGCCAGTTGGACCCTTCGAGAAAACGGGCGGCCTCACGCGCCATGCTGTCCTTCTTCATGTGGTCGATCAGCTGCGCAGATTCTATGCCACGAGCTTCACTGACAGCCTGTAGAATCCGCGCTTTGGTGAGCCTCCCGAGGAACTCGACCGAAGGCGTCCAGCCGGCGTTGACCATGTCGAACTGGAGCGAGCGGCCAAGCATGTCTGCATGCTGGAGCGCCTTCGCTCGCCTGTTCCAGGGTTCGACCACCGCATTGAGGGTTAGCGAGACGCAGTGCGCCAACAGCGCCTTGCGGCTTGCTTCGTCGAGGCCGAGAAGGAAGTCCCACAGGCCTTCTGCCTCATCGGGCAAATCGCGATCCCACGCTTCGTGCCGCTCGGCGATCTCCTTGGCCCAGGGCGTCTCAGCAAGACCCTCGACCTGACTGAAGCTGCCGCTCTTCAGGCTGATCTCAAGGCAGGTGTCCGGCGCGAAGCGATAGAAGACCTGCAGGACGAAGGCGTGGAGTGCGGCGACGAAGGCCATGTCGACGTCACCGGCGAGTGCGTTGCGCAGTGCCAGCGTCCGCTGCGCGGTCAGGTCGAAGACGAGTCGATCAGGCAGCGGCTTGATGCCATCGTCCTCGCTGTCGTCACTAGCGCTGTCGTTCACTCGATTGCCGTTGACGACAACACCATCGCCACAGTCGTCGCCACTGGATCGGGTTCCGCCGTCGGCGCGTCCTTCCTCGCCCTCATCGACGTCGCCGGTTTCGGTCCGCGGCTCGTCCTCCGATCGCACGAAACCGGCATCGACTTGAAGCTGACCATTCGCAGCGAGGGTCACGAACACACCGGCAATGGCCTTGTGGCCGGGATCGTAGCTTTGGGGACGATCATCGATCGCATCGAGCTCGGCACCCAGCTGGTCGAGCTTCGCCTCGATCGCTTCGTCGGCATCGTCGGCCTTGGCATAGTCCGCATCCAGCTTGTCGTATTCGGCCTTCAGCGCATCGTAGCGTTCGATCTCCCCGGCGCTGAGTTCCTCCGCCTCGGCATAGATGCGCCGCATGCCGGAGGTATGGCCGTAGGGAAAGCTGATCGCCGCCTCGACCCATTTCCACCCTTTGGCGCGGATCGCCTCAGCATCCATCTTCAGCTTGTCGAAGACGAGCTGCTCGAGGAGCGCCGCATCCTGGAACCAGCCGCCGGAATCCTGCTCGAAGAGATCGCGCAGGATGACGCCGCCGGCCGCCTCATAGGCCCCGGCACCGACATAGACGGCCCGGCGATCATCGGCCCGGACCGTCGTCTCCGTCAGCAGGCGTCTGATGTAGTACGGCTCCTGCATGTGCGAGCTGGCAATTCGCTCCCAGACCTGCTCCTGGCGCGCGTGATCGTCCGAGATCGAGAAGGCCATGATCTGTTCAAGCCGGATTTCGTCCTTATCGTAGAGGTCGAGCAGCTTGGGTGAGACCGATGCCAGCCGCAAGCGCTGCGTCACCGTGGCTGGCGACAAGAAGAAGCGCGCGGCGATCTCTTCCGGATCGAGGCCCTGATCGCTGAGTGTCTTGAACGCGCGAAACTGGTCGAGCGGATGAAGGTCTGCACGACGCAGGTTCTCTGCAAGCGAGTCTTCTTCGGCCGACGTCTCGTGCCTGCGGTTGACGATGCACGGGATCAGCTCATTCTTGGCCAGGCGCTTCTGCTTGATGAGGATACCGAGCGCGAGATAGCGCCGGCCGCCGGCGGGCACTTCGAACGTGCCGGTCTCCTCGCCCTCGCCGTCGAGCACGGGCCGAACGTTCAGGCTCTGGATCAGCTTCCGCCGTCCAATGTCTTCGGCCAGTTGCTCGATCGACACGCCGTCCTTGATGCGCCGAACATTCTTCTGCGACAGCATTAGCTTGTCATAGGGAATATTCTCGGCGGCGTTCATCGCGATCTTCTGAATGGCGTTCTTTGCCATGGTCTGGTTCTCCGTGACGGGCGGCCCGGGGCCTCTCCCTGAACCTCCAAACCCGTCTAGAAACTCCCTCCCTCCCTCCTCTGTCTCCAGGCCTCACGCCGCCGCCGGCCGCCTGCCGCCTGCCGCCTGCCGCAGATTTTGATGGGTCGAAATGATAATGCCCGCCATGGTTTTGGCTTGCTGATCTCTTCGCGACGACGACGCCGAGGGCCCCAGGGTGTTGGCGTGGTCCATCTCCCGGCACATGACCGTCCGGAAAGAAAAGGCGCCGTCTTCGTGCTTTTGAGGACGGAGCTGGGATTAATGGACATGACAGATGTGCGGCCGACGCGCGGAGGTCCTCCACGCCAGGCGTCGGAAGGATCACGCAGCGAAATCGAGAAGCTTCTTGGCCTTGCCCGCCATCTCCAAACGATCAACCTGATACGACTTGTCGCGCGCGACCCGCGTGATGCCCTGTACGAAGTCGAAAATTGATTTCGGCGGCCAGCCTTCCTCAAGCAGCATAGTATCGATGATTCTTGCTGTGTCGGATTTGGAGAAGCAGCGCTTGCGCAGGAAGCTCTGGCGATCTTCATCATGCCGAGCGACGATCCGTTGCCGCGCCGTCTTGATGCCGTTGACGAACGGCCTAGGCGAGGAATCGGCAAACTGGATCAGCGCCAGTCCAGCTTCCAGAGCGAAACGGGAGGCTACGTACCTCAGTCGCTGCGTAGGATTTGATTTTCGCTTCTAACGCCGCTGCAACGAAGGCTCGTTTCGCTACCGGCGTCTGGGCTTCACCACGCAGGACCTGAAGACAAACATCCATAGCCAGTTTTGCGTTTCGCCAGACTCCAGCGAAATAGAACCAGTCACCGTCGGCGAGCGAGAAGCTATAGGCCTTGCCCCCGCTTTGGAGCCTGAACTCGGATGCCGGAACGAGGCAACGACGACTGGGAAACGTCTGACCGCGCAACGCGCCGTCGATACCAGCAGGGTCTCCTTAATGATCGCGCGAGCAGATGAAGACGCTGGATATCGAGAACGGACGCCTCGAGTTGCGGGCGGTACAATCCGAACTTCGACATCTCCAGCGACACCACGACTCTCTACGCATCTGATCGCGATGATTTTGTGTTCCTCGTCGACGATCTGAACCCGATGGAGCCCTTTTTGAAACGACACCTACCGCCGGCTCTTGCGTGAAAGAGTACCCCTCAGCGAAGGCGCTGGCAAATGGTGGCGCCCCCTCAATCGAAGCGGCTGAGTAGGATTGACAGGCTCCCGTTTTACGCCCGTGCTTTTCGTGGAGCGCTTATAGAAACGCCTGAATGTCAGCAGGAAATATCCAACTGCAATACAATAAGCGTGAGGACAGCCCGAGCGAGCGCCAGCCAAATGGAACCAGACGCCGTTGGCATAGGTGTCCCGCGCCCTTCGGCCGCGGGTTTACGGCATAGACCCGTCGTTCTGCGGTTGTGCATGGCCGCTTTACAGGTGGAATTGGTAGCGCTACGGTTTCAAGGTCGCGTGACCCAGGGGGATCTGGGGCAGACGTCGCCGACGCCAGTGGTGGATTGCCGCACTGCCGGCATCCGTTTCAAACCACGCCTGGTAGAAACGGCTCCCCGTGACATTCGCAGGGGACCATCGGGAGGAGTTCGATGGCGTCTGTCGCGATTGGCGATGTCTACAAATCGTTCGGGGCCACCGAGGTCCTGCATGGTGTCAGCGTCGATATAGAAGACGGCGAGTTCGTCACGCTGGTCGGACCGTCCGGCTGCGGGAAATCGACACTTCTGCGGATGATTGCCGGCCTGGAAAAGATTTCGCGCGGCCATATCTCGATCGGCAGCCGGATCGTCAATGACGTTGCTCCGAAGGAACGCGACGTGGCCATGGTCTTCCAGAATTACGCGCTCTATCCGCATATGACGGTTGCGGAGAACATGGCGTTCTCGCTTATGCTCAAGGGTGTTCCGAAGACGCATAGCGATGCAGGTGTCAAGCGGGCAGCCGAGATCCTCGGGCTGGTTGCTCTGCTGTCGCGCTATCCGCGGCAGCTTTCAGGCGGCCAACGTCAACGCGTCGCCATGGGCCGCGCGATCGTGCGCGATCCGCAGGTGTTCCTGTTTGATGAGCCGCTCAGCAATCTTGATGCCAAGCTCAGGGTGCAGATGCGCGCCGAGATCAAAGAGTTGCACCAACGGCTGAAGACCACGACCGTGTATGTCACGCACGACCAGATCGAGGCCATGACCATGGCCGACAAGATCGTGGTCATGCATGACGGTATCGTCGAGCAGATCGGGCCGCCGCTGGAACTCTACGACCGGCCGAACAACCTGTTCGTCGCAAGCTTCATCGGTTCTCCCGCCATGAACATGCTCAAGGGAACTATCCTGACCGAAGGCACGCCGCGCTTCCAGGGCGAGGGAGGGATTTCGGTGCCTTTGTCCGGGCTGTCCTCCATCGGCAATGGCGAGCCCGTCGTGCTGGGGATACGGCCCGAGCATTTGCGGCTGGACGACAATGGCATTCCGATCACCGTGGTGGTCATCGAGCCGACCGGCTCGGAAGTACAGATCATCGGCCGGACGGCGGGAGGCGAGGACGTCGTGGCCAATTTCCGGGAACGCCATTCCTTCGCGCCGGGAGAAACCATCCGGTTGTCGGTCGAGCCTGGTCTCGTTCATCTCTTTCACGGCGAAACCGGCAAGCGCATCGATCAGCCCCCGCAGCGGTAAGCGACACGCAACGAGGAAAGACAGGAGGAAACGAGCATGAAATTCACCAGACGCGACGTGATCCGCACGACCGCCGGCGCCGCCGCTGGCGCCTTGGGGAGTCGGTTCGTCGGCTCCCCGGCCTTCGCCCAGGAGGGCTTGAAGTACAAACCAGAGGACGGCGCGAAGCTCAGGCTGCTGCGCTGGTCGCCTTTCGTGCAGGGCGACGAGGACCAGTGGCTGAAAAACACCAAACGGTTTACCGAAGTGACGGGGGTGGAGGTCCGCGTCGACAAGGAGAGCTGGGAAGACATTCGCCCCAAGGCTGCGGTCGCCGCCAATGTCGGCTCCGGTCCGGACGTGATGTTTGTCTGGTTCGACGATCCGCACCAGTACCCCGACAAGCTGCTCGACGTGACGGAACTGGGCGATTATCTCGGCAAGAAATATGGCGGCTGGTACGATGGGCCGAAACAGTATGCAGCGCACGAGGGCAAGTTCATCGGCCTGCCTCTGGCCACCATCGGCAACGCCATCGTCTACCGGGAAAGCTGGGTGAAGGAGGCCGGTTTCGCGGAGTTTCCGAAGGACACGGCCGGCTTCCTCGAGCTGTGCAAGGCACTCAAGGCCAAAGGCCATCCGGCCGGCTTCACCCACGGCCATGGCGTCGGCGACGGCAACAACTACGCGCACTGGCTGCTGTGGAGCCATGGCGGCCAGATGGTTGACGAGAAAGGCAAGGTCACGATCAACAGCCCCGAGACGCTCAAGGCGATCCAATATGCGCAGGAGCTTTACAAGACCTTCATTCCCGGGACCGAGAGCTGGCTCGACGTCAACAACAACCGCGCCTTCCTGGCCGGCGAAGTGAGCGTCATCGCCAACGGGATTTCCGTCTACAACACCGCCAAGGTCAACAAAGACAAGGATCCGAAGCTGACCGAGATCGCCAAGGACATGCGCACAACCAACATGCCGATCGGTCCGGTCGGGAAATCCGTCGAGCTGTTCCAGGTGACCACGGCCGTCATTTTCAACTACACGCCCTACCCCAACGCGGCGAAGGCCTATCTGCAGTTCATGTTCGAGGATCCGCAAATGTCGGACTGGATCACCTCCTCGGCGTGCTACTGTTGCCAGACGCTCAAAGCCTTCGCCAACAATCCCGTCTGGAAGGCCGATCCGAACAATGCGGCTTACGCGAAAGCCTCGGAAACGCTGCGTCCCAACGGCTATGCCGGGCCGCTCGGCTACGCCTCGGCCGCCACCATGGCCGACTATGTTCTGGTCGACATGTTCGCCAAGGCCGTGACTGGCCAGGCCACACCGCAGGAAGCGATGGAAGAGGCGGAAAAGCGCGCCAACCGCTACTATCGCGTTTGACCACAGCTGAGCCGGGCGGCCGACCGCGCTGCCCGGCTCGGTTTCGGCGGCGGCTTGCACCGCCATGCAACCAGACTTCACGAGGAGCCACCCATGGCCGTGAATTCCGCTGCGGTTCGGCCGCGCCCGTCGATCCTGTCGCGTCTGGCCGAAAGCCGCAATGTCCTCGGCTTCGGCTTCATGCTGCCGGCGGCGGCGTTGCTGCTGGTTTTCCTGACCTACCCGCTCGGGCTCGGCGTCTGGCTCGGTTTCACCGATGCGCGCATCGGCCGCCCCGGCATCTTCATAGGCATCGAGAATTATGAATATCTGTGGAGCGACAGCGTCTTTTGGCTCTCGGTCTTCAACACGCTGCTCTACACGGTCAGCGCCTCGATCCTGAAGTTCGTGCTCGGGCTCTGGCTGGCGCTCATCCTCAACCAGAACCTTCCCTTCAAGTCGTTCTTTCGCGCGGTGGTGCTGCTGCCCTGGGTGGTGCCGACGGTGCTTTCGGCGATCGCCTTCTGGTGGATCTACGATTCGCAGTTCTCGATCCTGTCCTGGGCGCTGCAGCAGATGGGACTGATCGACCATCGCATCAACTTCCTCGGCGACCCGACCAATGCCCGCGCCTCGGTCATAGCCGCCAATGTCTGGCGCGGCATTCCATTCGTCGCAATCACTCTGCTCGCCGGCCTGCAGACCATCCCGCAATCGCTCTATGAGGCCGCCACCCTCGACGGCGCCAGCCGCTGGCAATTGTTCCGCCACGTGACCCTGCCGCTGCTGACGCCGATCATCGCCATCACTATGACTTTCTCAGTATTGTTCACCTTCACCGATTTCCAACTGATCTATGTGCTCACTCGTGGCGGCCCGGTAAATGCTACCCATCTGATGGCGACATTATCCTTCCAGCGCGGCATTGCCGGAGGCCAGCTCGGCGAAGGCGCGGCAATCGCCGTCGCCATGATCCCCTTCCTGCTGGCGGCGATCCTGTTCAGCTATTTCGGCTTGCAACGGCGCAGATGGCAGCAAGGCGGCGGAGACTGACATGGCCGCGATCAAGCAAGCCGAGCGCATTGACACCGACGAAGGCGGCATGGGCTACCTGCAAAGCCTGCCGCGCCGGGTGGTGACGGTCTATCTGCCGCTACTGGTGTTCATGATCGTGCTCCTGTTCCCCTTCTACTGGATGACGATCACGGCGATTAAGCCGAATGCCGAGATGACCGACTATGCGAACCACAATCCGTTCTGGGTGGTTCATCCGACATTGCAGCACATACGCTATCTGCTGTTCGAGACCTCCTATCCTGGCTGGCTGCTCAACACGATCATCATCTCGACCGCCGCCACTTTCCTGTCGCTGTTGGCAGCGGTGCTGGCGGCTTATGCGATCGAACGCCTGAGATTTTCGGGCGCGCGCCAGGTCGGCCTCGCAGTGTTCCTGGCCTATCTTGTACCGCCTTCGATCCTATTCATCCCGTTGTCGCTGATGGTGTTCAACCTCGGCCTATATGACACACCGTTCGCGTTGATCCTCACCTACCCCACCTTCCTCGTCCCGTTCTGCACCTGGCTGCTGATGGGCTATTTCCGCTCGATCCCGTTCGAACTGGAAGAATGCGCTCTGATCGACGGCGCGAGCCGCTGGCAGATCCTCACCAAGATCGTGCTGCCGCTGTCAGTACCCGGCCTGATTTCGGCCGGCATCTTCGCCTTCACGCTATCCTGGAACGAGTTTATTTACGCGCTGACCTTCATTCAATCGTCGGAAAAGAAGACGGTACCGGTCGGCGTGCTCACCGAGCTGGTTCGTTCCGACGTCTATGAGTGGGGCGCGCTGATGGCAGGTGCGCTGATCGGCTCGCTGCCAGTGGTGGTGCTCTATTCATTCTTTGTCGAGTACTACGTTTCCTCAATGACGGGCGCGGTAAAGGAATAACGTCGTGCGACCGACAGCGCTCGCGAAGACGATGATCCCATCGTCGCCCGGGCAACAACGCCGATGCCCCTGCCAAATTGCAATCGTCACCTCCTACCTCTACCCCAAGCAGGAATGCGTCGAGGCGATGGTGCTGGAGACCGCCCTCCTCATTTCCGGCTGCCATTTGGGCGATGTCGGCGCACGGCATGGAGGCGAGCTAAGAGAGAGCGTGGTGGGGCGGCGGCGGCAAGCAGCGTGGGCGCGGCAATACGCTTGTCGCGGGTGATGATCGCGGATCGGATCATCAACGCCGAGGTCCCCATTCGCACAGGAAGCATCATTCTGCAGATCCCAAATCCCCCTGTAACGCGATGCGCGTTCGTGGCAGAACTTTGGCATGGCACGCCTTCGCCCGCTGCTGGCGTTTTTAGCGCTCTATGCTGCAATGTATGCTGCATTCGGGACAGCGTCCCCGTTCTGGCCACGGTATTTTGAGGCGCGCGGTCTAACACCTGAAGAGCTGGGCGTTCTGTTCGGGCTAGGCAACGCAGCCCGGCTGATTGCCGGACCGCTCGCCAATCGAATAGCAGACCTTCTCGGCGCCCTCCGCATCACCCTGGCGGTCTGCATCGGGATCGCGGTGGCGGCGACGCTTGGGCTGGCCGCCGTGCAAGGCCTCTTCCTTCTGTTGGTCGTCTATCTGGCCCAGTCAGCCGGGCTGGCACCGATCACGACCCTCGCCGACGCCCTTGCGGCGCGCGCATCGGTGCGCGAGCCGGTTTTTGAATATGGTTGGGTGCGGGGTGCGGCATCAGCAGCCTTTGTTGCTGGCACTCTCGTGGCAGGCCAGGTGCTCGGAGTTTTGGAACTGGGTGCGATCATATGGATGTACGCCGCGCTGCTCGCCGGCGCGTTGGCTGCCGCCGCGCTGGTGCCGGAATCAGACACCGGCGCCGAGCGGGCAGCGGACCCTGTCGGGCAAAGCGCAATCGGCGGGCTGCGCGAGCTGCTCGGTCTTGCGATTTTCCGGCGCATCGTCGTGATTGCGGCGCTGATCTATGGCAGCCATGCCATGCATGACACCTTCTCGGTCATCCGCTGGACAGCGGCCGGGGTCGGTACGGCGGCGAGCAGCATACTTTGGTCGGAAGCCGTCGCAGCGGAGGTGGTGGTGTTCGTTGTGGTCGGGCCGATCCTGCTGCGCCGGCTTGGGGTGGCCGGGGCCGCTGCTCTGGCCGTGGTGGCCGGAATTCTTCGCTGGGTCGTGGAAGCAGAAACGGCGACGATTTGGATGCTTGCGCTCGTGCAACCGCTTCACGGCATTACGTTCGCCCTGCTGCATCTTGCCTGTATGCGTGTTATCGCCAGCAGCGTGCCCGCACATCTTGCCGCCACTGCGCAGGCCGTTTACGCGATCGGCCCGGGGCTGGCCACCGCGGGTCTCGTCTGGGTCTCAGGTCAGCTTTACGGAGCCTATGGCCCGCCCGGGTTCCTCATGATGGCGGCACTCTGTGTGCTGTCCCTTCCGCTGGTGACTCGACTTCGTGAAAGACCCCCAACATCGGATTGACACGTATGGGACGATGGTCGCGACGCCCGGCCTGTTCCACGCCTTCGGCTTCAGCGGACACCGGCTCTTGGTCGGTTCAACCTTAAGCCCGTGCGCCAGTCGGGTTGGCATCTCAGTTATCCCCTCGCGCTTTATCGGAAGCCGCCGACAGTGGCCGTGTCGCGATCGACAGCAAGCCGATCGATGGTGTCGGCGCCGAGCGGGCGGTGATCTTCCAGGAACCGCGTCTGTTGCCTTGGCTGACCGTACTCGGCAACGTCGGCTTCGGTCTCGAGGTGCGGGGCGTCGCGAAACTGGATGCCGAGGAGAAGGCCCGCTTCTACATCGCGCTCGTCGGTCTCGCCTAATTCGCCGACGCCTTTCCCCGGCAGCTTTCCGGCGGCATGGCCCAGCGCGTCGGCGCCCACGCCTCGTCGCGGCTACGCAGCGCTGCTCGCCGCCTATCAGACTCTGGTTCGAAGTGGGAAGCCCATAAGACGCTCTTCAGAATTGGCACCGTCCAGCGATATTGCACGGACGTCCGGCTCGTCATGACAGCTGGAATGTTGTCACTCATCTCGTTGGGTCCCGCGATTTTTTATTTGGCCAAGGATGGCTGCTGTCCTGTTGAACGCGTAATGCTGAACGCGACTGTAGTTTAGAAGCCCCCCGGGTGGGGGGCGACCGTATGAGGAACTCCGTCATGCCCAGACTGCGGAACAAAGCTACGCTGATCACCGGCGGCACCAGCGGCATCGGGCTCGCAACAGCACGCCGCTTTCTCGAGGAGGGTGCTCGCGTTGCGATCACCGGCACCAACGAGGGCCGTCTGGACGAAGCCCGCAAGACTCTCGGCGACAATGTGCTCATCATCGCTGCCGATGCGGGCAGCGTTGCCGCCCAGGATGATATCGCCCGACAGCTGGGAGCGGCATTCGGCAAGCTCGATGCTGTCTTCGTCAACGCTGGCATCGTTGACTTGCGTCCGCTTGCCGACTGGAGCGAGGCGGCCTTTGACCGGAGCGTTGCCATCGATCTGAAAGGACCTTACTTCCTGGTCAAGGCCTTGGTCCCGCTCTTTTCGAATCCGGCATCAATCATTCTCAGCGGCTCCGTCAACGCACACATGGGAATGGCTGGAACGCACGTCTATTCGTTGGCAAAAGCCGGAATGATTTCGTTGGCGCGAACGCTCTCCGGTGAGCTGATAGGGCGCGGCATCCGCGCCAATGTGATCAGCCCGGGCCCGATAGACACGCCGCTCAACGACAAGCTTGGTCTCGGTCCCGCGGAAACGAAGGCGCGGGCGAACGCTGTCGTCGGGATGGTCCCGGCCGGCCGTTTTGGGACGGCCGAGGAAATTGCCAATGCGGTGGTGTTTCTGGCATCCGACGAATGCCGCTTCATGGTCGGTTCTGAAATGCTAATCGATGGCGGCATGAGCATCATGTGAGAACTCGGCCGAGCGATGGATCTCGAACTGCGGCTCACGCCAACGCGGCAGTGGCGAGAGGGCGCCAAGGCAGAGCACGGCTTCTCGAATGCCCGGCCTTTCTGGCCTGCCGATCGATCCTGCCGGGCAAATCCGAGATGGGGTCGAGACGCGACCTTCGCGCCAACACTGGCGGAGTCCGCAAGTGGCACCACCATGACCTCCAACACGCTCGCCTGCGACGTCAGCGTTCAGGAACGGCAAAGCGGATCTACACGGCCGAGATTGGGCGTTGCGATCATTGGCAACGCCGAGAACGAGACCCAAAGGGTCAAAGAAGGCTACTCAAGAAGAATTCGCTGAGGCCCGAAGCCCCTCTATCTTGACGCGCATAGTCGACGTGCATTCATTTCAGGCGCGGCGGCAGCCGATGGTTAAACGTCAGGCTCGAACTTGCGTCACCAGCTTCATGAAAGCCCCGATCGGGCGAACCCCCTCACGCGCGTTAAGACATGTTGCGAAGGATTCGGTGAATGGTTTGTGGTCCGCGATAGACAATAGCGTCAGACGGTGGTCGAACTGGAACTCGGTCTTTGACACAATGCCGGCGTTCTGTGGCTCTTCCGCCGTATTATTGCTGGTGAGATTCGACCAGCCGTTTCAGCCACATAAACGCGCGAGCAAGGCTTAGCGAAGTGACGCTGGACAGCGGCGGATGCGGTTTTCCGACGATTGCTCGAGCCGCCCCCGTGCTCCGTACCTGACGATGCCGAGCGAGCCGCTGTTCGCGGAGCCCTCTGCACGATCCCGCCCGGTAACAAACACCTCACGCCGGCTGTGCGGGGCGGGATCGTGAACCCCCGCTGGTCGAAGGCCTTATCATATTGTTCAACACCGTCGAGAACCTCAGCGCCTCTCTCGGTGTGAGGCCCAGAAAAACATAGCCGTCGAACTCGGCCACGTTCTCTCGTACGGCATCCCAAACCAGCCATTCTCCGCTGGGGTCGCACAGCGGCTCGTAAGGGCCCCTGCCCATTAGGGTCACTTTACCGATTCTAACCTCCTGGACGCACCTGCAACGCTTCCTCGATCCATAGAGTAGAGCGTGCAGCCATGCAGCGGGCACGGCGTTGTCATCCCCTGGTTTGGGGTGCGAGGACACGCTAGGCCGCCAGCAATAACGGGGCTTCGCCGTTTTTCCCCTCTGGCATCCCTCGCGCCCGATTAACATTACAATTATCTAATACAATAATCTTGCGCCGCCACCAAGTCAAACCTCGAGGCCACCTCGAGTTTTGTCGTAGGGTGCGACTGCGTTTTGTTGTCTGGCTGCTTGAGCCGCCTTTCGCGACCGCTGGTCCACGGAGTCGCGTTGCGCGATTATTCACAGCGCGGCAGCGTGCTGAGTTCTGTAAAAGCAGCCGCAACGACAGCGAGACCAGTTCGGTCTCTTCGCGAAGCAGCTTCTGTTCGTTCGGCGCGGCTTCGCAAGAGGTTCCGCATCTCCCATGGTTTCAAGCGATTCGACGGCCGCCGATCTCCACCTGCCCGCGGGCAAGCGCACGATCGACGCCTGATTTCAACGATCGGCTTCAAGGCTTTGCCCAGGCTTGGCGGAGGTCGACCTGTCGATCGATGATGTCGAGACCACGCCTGGAGATCCTTCCGCCGTTCGATTGAGTTCCGCATGCAACGGCAATCCTGACCATGTCCGGTTGGCAGGCAATCGCCGTGCTCGATGAAGCGGTTCGTCGCGGCATAAACATCAGGACTTCAGTCTTAGTTGAGCTATTGCTAATATGCCGATAGCTTAGCAGCGAGGGGGCGAATCCTGGCGCTCGTAGCTCAAACAGAACAGAGTGGAGGCTCGAATGGGCGATGACAAGCTCTGGCATGGTGCCATTCACGACCATCAGGTCGGATATTTCGCTTCAAAGAACGGTTTGACTACGGACCTGGCTTGGGAGTTGATCCTAAAATACGGCAACAACCGAAAGGCCGTGATTAAAGCTGCGCAGGATTTGCTCTGGCAACATGGCCGACCACCCGCATGCTCCCCTGTAGAGCCCCCACCGCCCTTGGCGAAGAGCGTGGGCCGACGAAAGCGGTAGCTTGCAACGCTAGCTGCGAGACTTTGGCGTTTTGAAGACGGCCAAGGACTTCATAGGCAGAATGCGCTGTTCATCCGGTGGAACGGGACAAGTTGTGGCCGTTTGGAGGCTGAAACGCTCTAAAGCAGCCTACCGAGCGCAATGATGGCCTGGAAAAGCCAGTCTGAAAGCTTCCGACTACGCGGTAGCGTCCGACGTCGACCTTGTAACCGGCCCGCTCGTTAGCTTGGGCGTGTGAATTTCCATCGGGGTCATGGCTGTCACTCCTCGACGGGCGCCGGGAGACTCTCTCCCGAACCTCCACCCACTCTTCCTCTCTCGGATCGCGTGCCCCAGAAGCTCCGGCATTGCGGCAGCGGCCACGTCAGGGCTGACAGCCAGGGAAGGCTTGGGCTTCAGGAAGTGCGCCCACGGGACCAAGCGCCGCTTCACCTTCCGGAATCCGCTGTGCCTTCTTGCACAAGAAAACCGGGACCCACCGAGATATGGCGACCCTGCTGAATTGCACAGGCAATTTGTGTTGAGATTGAGCAACTGCAAGTTCTTTCCCGGCCCTAGCCAATACATGTATAAACTGACCCAACGTCATGATACGCGAAGAGCGTGTCACGGTCGGAACTGAGAGAGTGGTTGCATGTCGAGCAGGTTTGTCCGGCCCGTGGTGGTGCAAATTGGCCGACATGACGGTGAGCGCGTCATATTCGATGTGAACGAGGCAGCCACCATCCTGCTGCGGAGTTTCCCTCATCAGACGAAGAAGCGAAAACTGGCTATGGATGCATGTCTTCAGGTTCTGCGTGGTGAAGCCCAGACGCCGGTAGCGAGAGGAGCCTTCGTTGCAGCGGCGTTAGAAGCGAAAATCCTACGCAGCGACTAATAGCCAAATGGATAGCAGGCTCAATGGCTCCCAGAGTGACTGGGGAAGCAAAGCCTCACGCCGTCGCACAGTGATGGCCGGGATTTGTGCAGATGAAGCAGAGCGCCGCCATGGGAAACAACCCGACGTTCATCTGCCTGACTCGACAACCGTCAGGAAGACGGCAATATATGCGTTGATCGGAGATAGCATATGCGAGATTTGCCGGGCGACATCGATGCGGACGTTGTGATCGAAGTCAGTCGGTTCCTCGATGATGCCGAGGACCTCGCGCCTTTGCCGGTACATGAACTGGTCAAGCGGATTCGTACGACACTGCAGACCCGCCTTTCCGATCAAGCAATCGAAGAACTGGTGGTCGAGATGGCGTCGAAACGTGGTTTGCCTATGGTCTTCGACAAGCCAGCATAGTCAATTCTTCCAGATCACTTGGAAATATCGGCAAAAGCGAGCGGCGAATTGTCATTGCGCTCGAATGACCGGCAAGAATGGCAGGTCGAGAAAACGGCCATGGATCGGTCTTCCGCATGCCAGCTGGCGAAGATAAGCCATGGGCTTGACAGCCCGTCATCATGGTTCCCATTTCACCGGTGAAGCGGCACAACGCGAGACTGCACAATTCTGGCAGCGAGATCGCCCACCAATCAGCGCTGGGCGTAGTCGTCAGTTTGCCCGTTTCTCGCGCGCAAGAAAAAGGCCGGACCAAAGGTCCGGCCAAGTATGAAGGTCAAAGACCTCCAGAGGGGAACGCGCCGGACGATGGGAGGAAACATCCGACGCACCGCGCATGTAGGTCAGCAAAGGTGAGACTTCAACGACAGCCGGTAGGCCACCAGACTTGGTCATCTTGGTGCACTGAAGCTTTGCGTGCCTGATGCGCTTGCCGAAATCACATGGGTGGTTCAGCCAGCCGAGCCCAATAGCGGTCCCGGCAGGACGATTAGCTTCGCTGATGTTCGAGCAAGTGAAAGCATCGTTCCAAGTCGCAAGCGACGCCTGGCATCTGAAAGGCAAGAAGATCGGGTAGTCCGACTGACCCGGCTTGTCGGGCATCGCATCTCCTATGCGAGAGCAAAGCCCGCGCCGCTTGCAGGAAGCGCGGGCGATCGGGAGCCCGGTGAAGATCCCGATCTTCAGCAACGATGGGGTTAGCATCGTCTGCCGCAGCACGAATAGTTAGAGATCACTAATGTTTCGTCAAGCCGACTTTGCAGGGGTGTCGAAACACGCCTGCAGCGTGCCTCGTCCTGGCCGAGTGTCAAAGCCCGCAGCCCGCCACCTTAGAAGCGGTGACGGGCCAATCAGGAAGGGTAAGGAGTGCTACGTTGCGCTACGTGTTCGTCAATCGTAGACCTTCACAATTTTTCGGGTTCCCGGATCCACAAGGACGGTTCGGTTGTCGATCACCGCATAGCGATATTTGACATTGGGGATTTCGTGAACCTCGACGGTTTCGGGCAGAGCCGTACCCACATTGAGTTCGACACCGGGAACCTTCACAGAAGCGAGCGGCTGCTTCTTAACATATTCCCTTACGACCGTGTCCTGTTCAGGCGTGATCACAACGTCCTGAGCTGCAACTGCGCCGACGCCGGCAAGCAGCAGAACCGCAGCAGCGGCGATCTTGAAATTGGTTCTCATGTTTCAATGCTCCTATGGAGTGCGTTGCCCCGCCCCGCCGAACTTGATTGAATTCAAAATGTTCCTCCCCTGGACCTTAGTCCACGTAATGACTGGACCTAGGTCTGAGTTGCCACGGCAACGGTTCTGACGTTCTGACCGCCTCGCCCAGTTCGAGGCGTCATTTGTCGCACTGTTGGGAGAAACGTTTGCGCGCTTGTGGAAACGCCAAACAGGCGACTTCATACCTGATGAAATTAGCTAGCTGTGAGCGCCTTTGCCGCTGGAAGCACTAAGAAGGGTCGAAAGCCTCTTAAATATCTCCGCGTTTCAGTCGACCGCAGCCGCCTCCAATTTTCCAGCGCGCAGCAGGTATTGCTAAGCGACGGAGAGAGCGCCCGCCAATGCGGTGGCCAGGGACAGTCCTGTTTTTCGATCAAAACAGATGGTTATGAAGTTTCAACTGTCCAGCGATGTCGATTGAGGTTCAACCAAATCCGTCTACGTTGTGGGGCGAGTTCGAGATCTTCGATAAAGCCCCAGGGCCAGCACCCAGGAAAAGCAACTTAGCGCTCTCCAGCTCAAGCAGAAGCTATCTCCCGGCAGATACACTGATGGAAATGGACTTTATCTGGTTGTTGACCCATCGGGCGCCAAGCGCTGGATACTCTGGGTCGTCGTCCAGGGACGGCGGCGGGACATAGGGCTGGGAGGTGTCTCGCTTGTCGGTTTGGCGGAGGCGCTCGAGGAGGCCAACCACATGCTCTATATGCTCAAGAACAAGAACCTCAGCGACGCGAAAGCCAGGATCACCTGATCCTCGCCACCTGAGTCGCATGGCGGGCAATCAGCGGCTGCAACCAAATCGACTGAAGCTCGTTGTACCTTGTCGAGTTCTGTACGTTTCCGACAAATCTCTTGCGAAGTAGCGTACATTGGGTAAGATGGCCCGCGGACGGCCTCTCGACTAGTCCTGCGATGAGGCGAGCCATGGGCAATAACGATCTGTCCGTCGTCCTGCGCGATGCTAGGTTTCTCCTGCTTCAGATCCGAAGGTCCGTCTCATCGGGCGGTCACATTGAGGCTGTGCCGGAGTTCGACGCGCTGGTTGGCGTGGCAGTTGACGAGGCCACGCGCAAGCTGTCCGCTTTGGATAATGAAAAGCCAAAGCGAGGCGATTTGCCCGACTAGCGAAAACATATCCGGCCGAGCTGTCCGCCGTTGAACTGGCAGCGTATTGTCCCAGCTGATATGGCCGCGAGCGGGAGATAACTGTGGGCGATTGCGAGGGCCGCCAACCAGCATTTGATGCATCACGATGTCTCCCTCGTCGTGTGCTCGCGCGCTCCTCTTACCGAATTGCTGGATTTCAAGGCGCGGATGAATTGGCAGTTCGATTGGGTGTCGTCATTCGGCAGCGATTTCAATTTCGACTTCCAGGTATCGTTCACGGAGGATCAGATCGCCTCGGGGAAGGTGTTGTTCAATTTTGAAGAGGTCGCGATGACAGGGAGAGATCGCGCTGGAGCGACCGTTTTCTGCAAAGATGGCGATGGCGAGATTTATTGCACTTTCCACGTGCGATGACGTGGCGGCGAGAACCTGATCGGTACATACAGCTATATCGACCTGACCCCGTTCGGCCGCAATGAAAACGGGCCGTCCCATACGCTTGGCGATTGGGTCCGTCCTCATGACGAGTATGATGCTCGATGCTAATCCCGGCGGCGGCGCGTGGTCACAATCCTCGCTGAATGAGGGTCTGTAACGACCCTTAACTTGATCCAGCCAATGCCGGCCGAGCTGCTCGCGCGAGAAGTGGAGCACCAGGGCGTCCCTAAAGGGACTCCTTTTCAATTCATCACCCTGGAGAGCACCACCATGCGCAAGCAGATCAACCATGCCCGCTGCCACGCCTCCTTCAGCACTACGCGCTCAAGAATGCCACCAGATCGGCAGCGGCGCGTTCCGCCTTCTCCAAGGCCTTCGTCCACACTGACGCTCCCGATGTCGTCATCAAGGTCGGCAAACTCTACAGCAAGCGCTGCGGCCTCACCGATGGCTTTCCGCGCTTCGCCCAGCGCCTGCTCGACGGCGACATCCACCCGAAGTTCTTCGCCAAGATATACGGGCTGGTGGTCGACGCCGCCCAAGGCGTCTTCTGGTGCGTCATGCAGCGCTATCCGAAGATGCGGTGGCAAGAAGACGCACCATGCACAAGGCCATCACCGGCAGAACCTAGGAGAGAAGATGTTCAAGAATGGTGAACCGGGTGCAGCCCAGGCGGTCCCAGGCACGGTCCATACATTTCACGTCATTCAATCCAGCCTCGGCGTCGGGATCGGTGGATTTATCTCCCATCCTGGGCCCCCGCCGCAGGCGCTCTCTAGATCTCGGCTAACAGCCTGAGGCTACTGCCGCTCAAAACATATATTCAGGCCAATAACGCACCATGACCCACAGCGCCGCCGCGATCAGCGCCATGATTCCAGCGTATTCCAGTACGAGTCGGAGGGAAGGCATTGCCCTTTTTACGCTACCGACATTTGGTTTAGCCAGTCATTTCCGGGCGAGTCTCACCTAGAGTCCAGCAGCACCACAGCGGCCTTAAGCCCAAACCAAAGCCAAAGGTGCGCGGACATTGCCATGCAAGCTAATATGGCAGCAAGCTCGGCCCGCCGTGGCGGGCTTTCTGACTGGCCGGTGTCCAGGAGAGTTTGGCTACAGCAGCCTCACGGCTGGTTCAACACTTCTGCTCCGGTGGCTCCAGCAGCCTAGCGGCGCGCGATCAGCAGACAGAGCTGACGCAGGTCGCGATCATAAGTGCCGGCGCTGCCGAGCACGTCGACGCAGCGCTTCTTCATCCGCGTCAGCTGGCTGCCCGACATGTCGGCGACGACACTGGGCGGGCTGACGGTGCTCGCCTTGGAGGGATTGCTTGGGTTGGACAGACTATTTGGGTTCGTTCCAAGGCTCACTCCTAGACCGGTATTTTTGCCGTCGCCTACGCTCACTTTGGCACCGACGCCGATCCCCCTTGTGTCTCCAACTGTCGCTCCCAGTCCGGCGGTCACGCCGCTCGACCCGACCAATGTTGCGCCAGCGCCAGCATTGATGCCGCTGGAACCGCCGACCGAGGCGCCGAGGCCAGCGTTGACGCCACCGCTGCCGCCGATCGATGCGCCCGCCCCTGCGTTGATACCACTCGAGCCCCCGATGGAGGCACCCGCGCCGGCATCGACACCGCCACTGCCTCCAATAGATGCCGCGGCGCCGACGCTGATTCCGGCGGCATTTGCGGGCATGCTCAAAACTGCAATGATCACACCACTCGCCAATATTTTGGCGGTTCTCTCGAATCTGGCCATGGCACTCTCCTGGTGGTTGCGTACTAACGACAACGAGCAAGCTGCCGGTTGTGCATTCAGTACGCGCCGAGAGGCCTTCCGGTTTCCTAACGATGGATTGTTTCGGGTAACGCAGTTCTTAATCTCTGCACCCAATCCCTCACAATTAATTTCTCTTTTGTTAATATTTTAATCGTGGCTAATGCAGAGATAGCTTAAGTTTCGGCGGAGAGACATTTTCCGGAAATTCGGTTGGTTACCGTGCCATAGATTTGGACGCCGGCCGGTCTGTCATTTGGGTTAGAGGAGGATACACTCCGCCGGAACGTCGGCAGCCATTTAGACCGACTCTTCAATAAGTGGTTGTATTGAACAACCTTTCCGATATGCTTTGTGGCGCTTGGTCATCACGTGGGGGGCACCCGCGACAGGTGAAAGGGGCGTAATGGCATGCGTTAAGGGCACTCTGGAGAAGGGAACCGTGCATGCTTAAGAGATTTCTCGCATCGAGTATTGCGGCGCTTGCCGCAGTCGCGCCGCCGGGTCCGGCGTTCGCCGCGACGGCAACCGGCAACATGACGGTTCGCATCACGATTCAGGCCGAATGCAAAGTTCAGACTGCCAGCGATCTGGATTTCGGCACGAGGGGCGTCATTGATGCGAATGTAGACCAGACCAGCACGGTTGGCGTGCAATGCACGAGCGGCCAGACATACAATGTCGGCATGAGTGCCGGCGGCGGCGCCGGCGCGACGGTTGCCGTTCGCAAGATGACCGGCCCGGCGGCGGCGACTCTTAACTACACGCTCTATCGCGACACCGCCCGCACGCAAATCTGGGGCGTTACGATCGGCGCCGACACGGTCACGGGAACCGGCACCGGCAGTGTCCAGAACCTTACCGTCTATGGGCGGGTGCCGCCGCAGACCACACCGGCAGCCGGCGTTTATACCGACACCGTCGCGATCACCGTTACCTACTGACAACAGCAAAGCGAGAACGACATGCGAACCATGCTTTCAAGCATTGGCGCGGCGGCCCTTGTTCTGCTGTGCGCCGGATTTTCACAAGCCGCCTCGTTGAGAGTGGCTCCGACCAGCCTCGAAATGATTGCACCGGATAGTGCTGCGGTTCTCAACCTCCACAATGACGCGAAGCGGCCGATCAACGTACAGGTCCGCGTCTTCAGATGGACGCAAGTGGATGGCGTCGAACGGCTGGAGCCGACATCGGACGTGGTGGCCAGCCCGCCATCGACCAAACTCGGCGGCGGCGCCGACTACGTCGTTCGGGTCCTGCGGGTCGGCAAGGCGCCGGTTCGAACCGAGGAAAGTTATCGCGTTGTCGTCGACGAGCTGCCGGACCCGTCGCGCCGACAGGCTGGGACCGTGACCCTGGTCCTGCGGTATTCGATCCCGGTCTTCTTCCGTAGTCCCGACGCTTCGACGCCGAACGTATCGTTCAGTCTTTCGCGCGCCGGTGGTGGGCTGATCCTCAAGGCACGCAACGACGGTGATAGCCGACTGAGACTGTCAAACATCACTCTGAACCAGGGAGCAAAGAAACTCGGGAGTCGTAGCGGACTTGTCGGCTACGTTTTGGGTGGGGCATCAATGCAATGGCCGATCGGCAGCGGCAAATCGCTGGCCGGAAGCTCTGTGACGCTTAAGGCGCAGAGCGATTTTGGACCATTCGATGCCAAAGTCGCCGTCCAGGGTCGCTAGCGCCGCGGTTGCCGCCGTGCTTGTGGCTTTTGGTTGGTCGCAGGTGAACTCGCAAGAAATACCGGACGAACCGGCGAAGGACATTTCCAATTCGGCTCGGTCCCCTGAGCGCGATCTCTATCTGGAAGTGTTCATCAACGACGTTTCGTCCAAGTTGATCGGCAACTTCAAGGAACTGCCTGACGGCGGCCTTGCCGCCACGCCGGCAGAGCTGCAAGAGGTCGGCCTCAAGCCACGCGAGGAAGCGACCGGCGGTGATGGCCTGGCCAGGCTCGATCGATTGCCGGGCGTCTCCTACCACATCGATGAGACGGCGCAGCGGCTCTACGTCACCACCATTGATGATGCCCGAGCCGCCCGTACAATCGATGTCGGTCCGGCGGAAAAGCAGGATCGGCTGAAGCCGCAATCTGGCTACGGGGCCGTCCTCAACTATTCCCTCTTTGCAAGCTCGAATACCCTCTTCGACAAGAACGTCGAGCTGTTTCAGGGCGTCTCCGGTGCCTTCGATGCACGCGCCTTCAGCCCGTATGGAACGCTGGCCCAGTCATTCATAACCGGCTATTCCGACGGGGAGCTCCAGGACTTCACCCGGCTGAACACCACCTGGAGTTATTCCGATCCCGAGCGCCTGGTCACCTACAGGGCGGGAGATTTCGTTTCTGGCGGCTTGGCCTGGACGCGGGCTGTCTATCTCGGCGGCATCCAGGCACAGCGCAATTTTTCCCTTCGTTCGGATCTGGTCACGCTTCCGCTCCCCTCGTTTGAGGGCACCGCCGCCGTGCCTTCGACCCTGGAGGTCTATACCCAGAATGTACGCACCTATGCGGGCGACGTGGCGGCAGGGCCATTCCAGGTCGTCAACCTGCCGGTGTTCACCGGAGCCGGGGAGGCGCGCGTGGTGCTGCGAGACAGTCTCGGACGGGAAACCACGGCAACGCTTCCGTTCTACGCATCCAGTATGCTCTTGCGAGAAGGCCTGCTCGATTTTTCGGCCGAGGCAGGAATGCCAAGGCGGAATTTCGGGGTCGAATCCAACGACTACGACCAGCGTGTCATGGGTGTCGCCACCGCCCGCTACGGGCTCACAAATTGGCTCACCCTTGAAGGCCATTTCGAAGGCGGCCAAGAGCTTCTCAATGGCGGCTTGGGTGTCGCGGTCCCGCTCGGACCATATGGCGCCGCTTCGGTCGCGGTCGCCGGAAGCCACCATGACGGGGACACTGGGTCGCTGGTGAACGCATCGCTGGAACTCAGCTACGAAGGTTGGTCGCTGTACGGCAGGGTTCAGAGAGCATTCGGCGACTACGAGGACATCGCGTCGGTCACTGCCGAACCCGAATTCTCGGGACCGGATGGTCTTCCGATCTTCAGTCCCGGCGTTCCGCGCGCGATCGATCAGGCGACCTTGTCAGTGCCGATGCCGCTCGATCTGTCGAGCCTCAATCTTTCCTATACCCATCTCAAGGACGACGAAGGCCAACGCAGCCAAATCGTCGGCCTCTCCTACAGCCAGCAAGTATTCAAGCGCAGCACGCTCTACGCAACAGCGTTCACCGATCTTGAAGACCGCAAGAGTTTTGGTGTGTTCGCCGGTATCTCGGTCGCGTTCGATGATGGCATCACCGCCTCAGCCGGGGTCGAACAAGGCCCTGATGGCATGAATGTCGTCGCCGACGTCGCCAAGGCCGAGCGGCTTGAGAATGGCAGCATCGGCTGGCGCGCGCGGACATCGGAAGGAGATGTCCCCAATCGATCTGCCGCAGTCAGCTATCGCGCTCCGTTCGCGCGCTTCGAGACCGGCGTCCAACAATACGACAAGGATGTCCGCGCGACTGCGCAGATGGACGGCGCCATCGCCGTGGCAGGTGGCAGCGTATTCGCGTCCAACCGCATCGACGACGCTTTTGCCGTCGTCGATGTCGGCACGCCGAACGTGGAGGTTGCGCGTCAGAACAGGCCTGTTGGCAAGACGGACAGTCGTGGCCGTATTCTTGTGCCCGATCTCAATTCCTATGAAGCCAACATCATCTCGATTGATCCGAAGAACCTGCCGGTCGATGCCGACGTTCCGGCCACCAAGGAAACGATCGTTCCAGCCGACCGCAGCGGGGTGGTGGTCAAATTCGGGGTATCGGAGACGCCGGCGGCAGCACTTGTCACCTTTGTCGATAGCAGCGGCGCGGCACTCGAGGCCGGTCTGAAAGGCAAGCTGGACGGTGCTTCGGAGGAATTTGTGATCGGCTATGACGGCCAGGCATACGTTCGCGGGCTTGCTTCTCACAACGCAGTTGTCGTCGAGCGGGCTGACGGCAGCACGTGCCGCGCCGAATTCACTTTCAAACCAGCAACTGGCCAGCAGATCGTGATCAGGAACGTCGTGTGTTCGTGAAACTGTCCAACTTCCGGAATTTCGTCGTCGCGGTGCTAATGCTGCTGCCCGGCACCGCCTGGTCGCAAAGCTGCAGCTTTGGTGTGTCGGACCAGAGTTTCGGTTTCATCGACACACTTTCCGGCGCGCAAACGAATTCAACCGGGACCATGAGCGTCACCTGCAGCGGCACGCCGTTGGCCCGCATCCTGATATGTCCAAATCTGGGCGCGGGCAGCGGCGGTGCGACGGCGGCCGCGCGCCAAATGCTCAGCGGATCGAACATCCTCAATTATCAGCTCTATTCCGATTCGGCTCGCAGCGTCGTTTGGGGCACCTACTCCTGGGGATTTCCGGACCGTGCCCCGGCACTTGCCCTGACGCTGAATGCATTGGGAACCGGCACCGGGACCGCAACCATATACGGCGCCGTTCTTGGCAGCCAACCGACAGCGCCCCCTGGAAGCTATCTCTCCGCTTTCTCCGGCAGCAATGTTGAATTCCGATACCGATACACCACGTCCAGTTCCTGCGGCACCGGAACGGGCACGATCTCGCGGCCAAGTTTCAACGTGACCGCCACCGTTGCGGCAAACTGCCTGGTCGCCACTCACAACGTCGATTTCGGTGCTGTCGGAATTCTCGACGCAGATATCGACTCGAGCGGCCAGGTATCGGTCACCTGCACCCCGGCTACCACTTATACCGTCTCCTTGAGCGGTGGCACTACGGCATCGCCGCCAACAGCGCGCAAGATGTCGAAAGGCGCCGAAACCGTCACCTATGGCCTTTACAAGGACGCTGCGCGAACCCAGCCCTGGGGAGACGCAGCGACACCGGGAAGCACTGTGGCGGGGACCGGCAGCGGTGCGGTACAGAACCTGACTGTCTATGGCCGCGTGCCTCCGCAGACGACGCCCTCGGCCGGCGTCTATACGGATACAGTGGTGGTCACGGTCACGTATTAGGTCTGATGACCGGCTCGTGTGATTTGCAATTCCGTTCATCCTTGTTTGTCTGCCGACGTTGCTTGCGCGGCCGCAGCCCCGGTCAACCCCAGAGCTGCAAAACCACCGATACCTGAGAGCATATTTCTGCGCGTCATCATCACATGTTGTGGCAACGGTTTCCGACTCGACGTACATCACTCGTAACAGAGCAGCTTGTCCGGCGGAGGATTTCCGCACCGATCTAACGCGCGCATCATTTCGGCAATAGCGTTCTGCCTTGACCGTGCGCGGGGTTTTCGAAGCATGTGACTACACGCCGAGCCACCCCCGACGGAATGGTTCCTGGCGCTACGAAATCCGCTCTCAAGCAATCAAATCTTCAGGATGAGCAGGCATGCTTGCTCATTCGGACGTCCGCGACCGGTCGGATGGATTTTTCAGGAGAAGAGCTTAGGCCCAACTATTGTGTCACATCTGGTGAATCTTGACATGCAGGAAGACCCTGCCTTGACCAGCGAAGTGGACCGCCTGCTAGCGCGTCGCACGCGCGAAATTCGCCTCAAGGGCGAGATAAACCGCCTGTTCCGAGAACGCATCTGGTCGCAGACGGCGAAGACCATCCGCGCCTGGATGGTCTGGGTAGCTTTGTTGGATGTGCTGACCATGGCCCTCAACATGCTGATGCTTCCAGCCGCTATCGCGGATTCCATGCTATTGCCTGGCGTGATCCTTCCGCCTGTCGCGGTGGCCGTCGTCCTTCTCTGGCGAAAGCCGCAGACGCCCTGGATACAGGGGGCGTCGCTGATCGCAGGCATGTTCCTCATCTTGTTGTCGGTTGCCCTGGTCGGCGTTACCGCCGGCGGCGAATTCTACGAACGCCATTTGAACATCATGCTCTTCGTGGCGATTACTTCCATTATCATCTTCGGCATCCCGCTGGCCTGGACGGTGACCATTGCCGCCTTGGCGCTCAGTATTTATCTGGCTTTTCAACTGCAGAATCCGGCCATTGGCTTTGGAAGCGCCGTGGCGGCGACCCTGTTTTTCGCCAGCGGCATTTTCGCAACCGTCGCCGCGCGTCGCGTCATGACAATTCTGGCTCAAAAGACTTTCCTGTTTGAGCTTCGCGACAAGCGCAGGGTCGCGGAACTGGCAAAAGCCAATGATCGTCTGGAACTCCTGGCGAAGACCGATCCGCTCACAGGCATCGCCAACCGGCGTTGGATGACCGAAACGCTTGACCATTTGTGGGGAAGTGACAAGCGGTGCCTGGATGGCGCGGCAATGCTGATGTGCGATATAGAGTTCTTCAAGAAGCTGAATGATCACCTCGGCCATGTCGAGGGCGACCGATGTCTGGTTGAGGTCGCGAACATCATCCAGGAGAACGTCAGGCGGGATCGCGATCAAGTGGCCCGCTATGGCGGCGAAGAGTTCCTGGTGCTCCTGCCTGCAGTGAGTGAGGATGAGGCGGTCTCCGTGGCCGAGAGAATTCGCAAGAGCGTTGAGGACGCCGGTTTGCCCAACCCCGGATCACGTTTATCACACCGCGTCACCCTTAGCATCGGAGTAGCGGTTCAAGCGTCTGAAGAGGCCATTTCGCCGGAGCAATTACAGCGTCAAGCGGATGCTGCACTATACTTGGCGAAGCAATCGGGCCGAAATCGGGTACTGTTGCACCGAGCGCAGTCTTCAGAGCGCAAAGCTATTCCCTCGGCAACGTAATCCCGTCGGGCATCCCGGCGGCGCGGTGCAGGCAGGAACTCAGCGCGTGGCGAACGCGGTGCATTGTGGACGCGTGTCGGACAAGGCCGGCCTCGGAGCCGCCGTCGTTCTCATCGTAATGGTCGGCGGAGCGCGTGATTGGTTGGTTGGCGAAACGCGGCGCTTGGCGGCTCCGTTCAGTATCGATTTCCGAGAGGCGCATCGGCCAGCACATGACGACGTCGCCCGCCCGATAAAGTAGCGGTCGGCGAGCTTGATACCTCGACAAAAATCATGTCGAATCCTGAAGAGGCGCAACATCCGTCGCGTCTCAAAAGTGCCGCTCCATCAGTTTCCCGAAAATTCAGTCCGCGTGCTATACGTCCGCGCCGTGTTCTGCACCACTTTCATAAAAGCTGAACGCTCCGCGACGCCGCTGCTCGGTAACGTCCAGATAGGTGGTTACAAAACCGCCGCTCATGAGCGGAACGCCACGAACCTCCATCCCCATGCCATTCGGCCTCGTACGAGGTAGCTGTGCGCCGTACGCTGTTTGGCCAGTTCAAGGCGCGATGTGATATGGTCTCTACGCAATCCGGACCGTATTCCCCCCTTTCGGCATTGAACCGAAACAAGTCCTCCATATTTGGAAAGCCATCTGCAAAAAGCTCCCGCGGATAGTCCAGCATCGATTTTTGCTGTTCATTGCAAAGAACGATCCGCAGATCATCGTCAAAGAGCGATATGCCTCTGGGAACATTGTCGACGACTGCCTCGAGCAGTCGAATCCTTTTCCGCAACAGCTCATCGGACGGGCCGACAGTCTCCTCCCTTGCCGGTTCGCTGTCTTGGACTGCCTTTGAGGTTCGCAAAGCTGACATACGTTTCTCACGGACGGTTGAGCGGCAACCATTAGCATTACGGCATGTTTCTTTAGTTCGCGTTTAGGCAAATTCGGGATTGGCCGCTGCCCGCGCTGAGATCCCCCATGTGGTCCATTACGCCCGCATCCGGTGCATGTGAGCCTTCAAGCGAGGCCTTCCTCCGGCAGCACCAGCTAAGCGCACCCGACATGACGCGCTCGACCGCCAAGGATCGTCCAGGGGCATGTCTGTTTGTCGATGAACGGCGAAAATGGGGGCGTTTGCAGGCCGGTAGCTTTTCATCGCGTGTGCCGCCCGGCTCATATGGTCGCGCGCCGACCTGCAGAAGTCTGAACAACATTTCTCCTATCGCCGCCCTTAAATTCGGGAAAGGCGGGATCGTTTAGCCTGAGCTAAAATATAGTCAGTCCCCGCAGGTTCTCTAAGTAAGTATCGGCTACAATGCAGAACATCCAGGGATCGTTCCCGGAACCAATGCGGTTCCATCGGACCTTTGCGTCGATAGAATAAGACTTTGGTCCGGCCTTTGATCAATAGAAGGTGGGCGCAATTCCAGGAATAGCCGTGACTAGTGAGGACTATGCTTCTGCTTAGCTCGAATGTCGGGTTGTCCCGAAATGGCTCACTCTCGATCAGCGCCACGAGATCGTATGGCTCCGACGACGGCTCCAGCCGCGCCAGACGGTGAACCAGATCTGCCGACTGCTGGCGGCGCGACGTGGTGGAGTGAAGCCCGAATCCAACCGGCAAGCTCTGAAACTTCCGGTTGGAAAATAATTTAGACGTTCCCGCTCAACCACCCAGCAGAAAGAGCAGCACCCGGCAGGATCTCTCGACGCCACCTTGATTGGTTTTGGAAAAGTAACGTGAAGAACGCTGTCGCGAACTATCTCGGTGGGGAAGGCTACAGAAATCCGGCAAGGTCCAGTAGCGTCCATGAAAAATGTGGGGTGAAGCGTGGGGTGCGGCGCTTCATTTTCCCTCTTCGGCTGTAATTTCAATTTTGTCAGGTGATCTGGCGGAGAGAGCATCTAGCGTCATGACCTTGGAGCGGCAGATGCTCCGTTGTGGGAAATCCGAATGTCTCGAAATGGCGTTACTTGCTCGTTCAGGGGCCGCTACCGTTGATTGCAAGCGGCCCTGGGCAGCCCTGCGAATCGAGCCGCCATCAGAATCACCATCTGTTCTCGTCGTTCGTGCTACAATCGAAGACGAACGTAGAGACCGACAGCGGCGCTTGGCAGGGTAACACCCCTGCATTCCCCTACGGCTGGTAATCCTTTTGGCGCAATTGCGTGAGCGCTGAAGTAAAATTACACTTCGGCTTACGTGGGGAAAGGCGCCATGTGCGGCGCAGACAATGTGCCCCCCAAAGCCCCGCCGCCGCATGGGTGCATGTCCCCACGGCTTCGCCTGAACGGTAAAAACCCGCCGTCGCAACGGCGGGTTTTTATCGTTTCCGGGTTACGCAGCTACTTGCGTATGATCCATTCCAGCAACTCAGGATCGATGTCATCGCTATCCGTGAAGTCGCTTATCAGCTGCTCAGCAAACGTACGCCATCGATCTTCAGGGATTTTCTCTTCGATGACGAGTTTTATGAAGGCGCTGCGCAGAACGTCGCAGACAAAAGGCGATACCTGATTACATGGCTGGTCCATGATGCCAACTCCCCATCAGAGGGCGGGAGCTTTGCGAAGTCCCAAGCACCGACGCCCTGTAACCCAGTTGGTGACGACTTCGATTCATAAGCACATCCGACGTAGGCACAATGGGATTCCACCGTACGTTTTTAACCAAACCGAAGTGCCTGGATTGCCCGGCTTCGGGCGAGCGCTAGCTTGGCGGGGCGGCTATGACTAGCCGCAGCGCCGACGCGGGTTTCACTGTTGTCTCACCGGCAATACCGCGCCTGCCGTTTTGCCGGGTCTGTCAAATATGTAATCGCCTTAGCGTTGTTTGGCATACTTTTAGCGCGATGCCCTCTTTTGAGTTGCCTTTGATAGTTGCGAACGCAAAGAGGGCGGGGTCGCGCCCGCCCTCTTCGCGTGAGTTGCAGCCGTGGCTACTTACCCGACAACTGCTTGGCGTTCTCGGCCGTGATCGCCGTCGTGTCGACGGTGACCGTGGGTTCCACCGACGAGGCGCAATCGAGCAGGATCTTCTTCGACATTTCGATCGCTTCCTTGGCGCCGGTCGGATAGGTGAAGGTCGCCGCCCAATCACCCTTGGCGACGGCTTCGATGCCGCCCGCAGGTCCCGGCAAGCCATCGGTGCCGATGATCTTGACGTCCTTGCCGGCGCCCTTGGCGGCAAGCAGCGCGCCCGCCGCCATCATATCATTCGAGGCGTAGAGCACCTTGATGTCGGGATGCGCCTGCAGCATGGCGGCGAAGGCGGTCTGGGCTTTGTCCGGCACCCAGTCGGCGGCCTGCTCGGCCACAACCTGGATCTTGGCATTCGCCTTCACGCCGTCCTTGAAGCCGTTCAGCCGTTCGACCGCCGGCGTGGAGCTTGGTAGTCCCTCGAGCACGGCTGCCTCACCGCCGTCCGGCAGCAAGGTCTTGGCGGTATATTTGCCCGCTTCCATGGCTATCTTGTAGTTGTCGCCGCCGATAAAGGCGGTGTAGTCCTTGCCAGGATCGCCAACGGTCTTGCGATCGAGTTCGATGACCGGGATACCGGCATCCATGGCACGCTTGACGGCAGGCGTCAGCGGTGCCGCCTCGAAGGGCGAGATCAGCAGAAGGTCGACCTTCTGGGTGATGAAGTTGTCGACCTGCGAAGTCTGCGTGTTGACGTTGCCGGCGCCGTCGGCGATCTGCAGCGTGAAGCCTGGCACTTGCTTGGCAGCCGCGGTCAGCTCGTCATTGACGTGCTGGCGATAGGGTTCTGCATTGTTCGCCTGCGAAAAGCCGATGATGAACTGACCGTCCTTGGCGCAGGCCTTGACCATCGGGCCGGCAGCTTGGGCGGCTCCCGCCATGCACAGGCCAGCGCCTGCCAGAAGCGCGGCCTTGAGGGCACGCTTTTTTCTTGTGGTTTTCATATTCACTCTCCTCCTCGTCGGGCCGGGGGCCAGACCTTGGTTGACTGACTCTTACTTGCCGCCGCCTTCGTCCTAACGGCCCAACCCCTCGCGGCGGCGAACGAGGGATTGAAGCACTGCCGCCAGCACGATGATCGCGGCGGTCGCGAGCAGCTGCATGGCGGGGGTGATGTTGTTGAGCTGAAGGATGTTGGCCAGCGCGCCGAGCATGATGGTGCCGGCAACGGTGCCGACCATCGAGCCGGCACCGCCGAACAGGCTGGTGCCGCCAATGACCACGGCGGCGATTGCGGTGAGCTCGTAGCCCATGCCGTCATTGGCGCTGCCGAAATTGAACTGGCCGGCATGCACGATGCCGGCAAGTGCGGAGGCAAAGCCGGTGATGGCATAGACCGAGATCTTCACCATCGACACCGGCACGCCGGAAATGCGCGCGGCGCGCTCATTGCCGCCGACGGCAAAGACATAGCGGCCGAAACGTGTGGTGTTGAGCACCACCGTGGCGATCGCGGCAAAGGCGATGAACACGATGGTGGCCACCGGAACGGTGTTGCTGAACAGGCGTTCGCCAAGCACCGCGAACACCGGGGGCGCCAAGCCAGGCCCGTCGCCATAGGAAATGTTGATGTACTGATTGCCCGACACCACCAGCGCCAGGCCGCGCGCCGCCTGCAGGCCGGCCAGCGTGACGATGAACGGCTCGAGCCGGAAGCGGCTGGAGATGGTGCCCTGGATCGTGCCGAAGACGATGCCCATGACCAGCACGGCAAGGATGGTCGGGATGAGGCCAAAGCCACCCGAAATCATCATCGATGCGGTCACCACGCTGGAAAGGCCAAGCACGGCGCCGACCGAGAGGTCGATGCCGGCGGTGATGATGACGAAGGTCATGCCGATGGCGATGATGCCGGTTTCCGACACGGCGCGCACGATGTTGGCGATGTTGTCGGGGTTGAGGAACAGGATCTCGCCATGCCGGCGCGGCGAGAAGATGATGCCGCCGATCGCCACCAGGACCAGTCCAATCAAGCTCTGAAAACGCACGATGAGGGCCAGCGGGTCGCGATGCTTTGCTGCCGGCACGGGAACCACAGGCGCCCCTGCGATCAAAATCTTGTCCTGCGCCATCAGGCCTCCCTGCCGTTTGCCGCGGCAAGCACCGTGTGCTCGTCGACGCCGCCGATGAATTCCGCCACATTGCGCCCCTGGCGCAGCACCACTATGCGATCGCACAGGCCGATCAGCTCCGGCATCTCGCTGGAGGCGACCAGGATGCCGAGCCCTTGCGCCGCGAGTTGCCGCAGCCGCGCATAGATCTCGCCCTTGGCGCCGACATCCACGCCGCGTGTCGGCTCGTCGAGCAGCAGCAGCCGGGGATTGCCGAGGATCTCCTTGGCCAGCACCACCTTCTGCTGGTTGCCGCCCGAAAGTGCGCCGACGGCGATGTCAGAGTTCTTCGGCCTGATGTCGAACTGGCCGAATGACTGCCTGACCGCATCAGCCTGGCGGCGCGGCGACATCAGGCCTGCCGGCGAGATGCGGCGGATCACCGACATAACGAGGTTGAGGCCTACCGCCATTCTGAGCATCAGGCCGCTGCCTCGGCGATCGTCGGTGACGAAGGCGATGCCCGCGTCGCGCGCGGCCTTGATCGAATTCAATTTCACCGGCCGGCCGTCAATGGCGACCTCGCCTTCCCAACGGCCGGACAGACCGGCGCCATAGAGCGCGCTCAGCAGTTCCGTACGCCCTGCCCCCATGATCCCGGCCAGCCCGACGATCTCACCGGCATTGACGTCGAGCGAGATGCCGGTCGGCGGCTGCCATCCGGCACTTTCATGGGCAAGCCGGAAGCTCGCGTCGCGCAGGCTAAGCAGCGTCTTGCCGGCGATCCTGGTGCGTTCGGGATAAAGCTCGTCCAGCGGCCGCCCGACCAGCAGCCGAACCAACTGCGCCTGCGGCGCGCGCGGCTCGGTGACGCCCGCAACACGGCCGTCGCGCATCACTGTCACCCGGTCGGCGATCAGCGGCACCTCTTCCAGGCGATGCGATATATAGACGATGCCGACACCGCTGCCGGCGAGCTTGCGCATGATGTCGAACAGTCTTTCGACCTCGCCGACCGTCAGTGCCGCCGTAGGTTCATCCATGATCAAAACGCGCGAGGCGTAGGACAGCGCCTTGACGATTGCCACGACCTGGCGCTGACCGATCGACAGATCGGCGACCATGCTGGCCGGATCTATGGCAAGCTCGATGGCTTCCAAGCGTTTGCGGGCCTCGCCCCGCATCGCCGGCACGTCGAGGAAACCGCCCGGCCGTATCAGTTCGCGGCCAAGGAACAGATTGGCCGCGACGTCGAGCGTCGGCACCAGGTCGAGTTCCTGAAAGATGGTGGCGATGCCGGCCGCCTGCGCCTCGCGCGGATTGTCGAAGGCTACCTGCTTGCCGTCGATGAGGATGCTGCCCTCGTCCGGGATGTAGACGCCCGATAAGAGATTCATGAGCGTCGACTTGCCGGCGCCGTTCTCGCCGAGCAGTGCGTGGATTTCCCCGGCCTTGAGGTCGAAGTCGACGCCGCGCAGCGCCTGGACACCGCCGAAGCGCTTGACCGCACCGGTGACGGAAAGCAGCGGCGCGCTCATGCCGGCCTCGCACAGGATTGGCGGGCCTGCAGCGTCGCCTGCAGCCGGACCGCCTGCGGCTCCAGGCCGCTCGACGCAATGCGGGCGCAGAGCAAGGCCGCGGCCTGCCGGCCGATCTCCGTGCAGGGCTGCGCGACGAGTGTCAGTCGCGGCTCGAAGCAATCGGCCCATTCGAAATCGTCGAAACCGGCAAGCGAGATATCCCCTGGTATCGAGAGACCCCTTTCGCGGATTGCCCGTACTGCTCCGATGGTCGTCATATTGTTGCCGGTGATCAATGCCGTGGGCGACGACGGCAGGGACAGAATGGCGTGGGTTGACGCCGTGGCGCTCACCGTGTCGACGTTCTCGCACGAGACATACTGCGGCAGGCATTCAAGTCCATTGGCGGCAAGCGAGGCGCGAAAAGCCTCGATGCGCTCACGCGTCGTCGCCAAGCCCGGCTGGCCGGCGAGATAGCCGATGCGCTTGTGACCGAAGGAGGCGACGTGGTCGATGAGCGCCCGCATCGCCGTTTCGTTCTCGACACCGATCTGGTCAAAGCGCTGATCGGCGAAGCGGTCGATAAGCACGCAGGGCAGCTTCTTCTCGGCCAAATAGTCGATGGCGCGCTGCGGCGCGCCCGACGGTGCCAGGATAACACCGTCGACCCGCCGCTGATGGAAGGCGCGCACCACCGACAGCTCGCGATCGGGATCCTCCTGCGTGTCGGAGAGGAACACCATGAGGCCAAGACGCGCGCATTCGGCTTCCACCGCGCAGATGATGTCGGTGAAATAGGGGTTGGAAATCGCCGAGATCGCCAGGCCGACGCTGTTGGTCGAGGCCACCTTCAGCGATCGCGCCAGCTCGTTGGGCTGATAGCCCATCGCGGCAATCGCGTCATTGATCAGCCGCGCCTTCTCCGGCGAGACAAAGCGGGTCCGGTTGATGACATGCGAGACGGTCGAAATCGACACGCCGGCGCGGCGAGCGACCTCAGCCATTGTCGGCATGGCGGCTCAATTGGATTGCTGGCAAGCGCTCCTCCCTGATGATGCGTTTCCGGTCCGCTCTCATTGGTTCTGGCGGATTTAGGACTACGGTAGCGCTGTCGAAACGTTTGCGCAATCGCTTCGATGACCATTTTCCACCAAATCTGCTCTCGGCACAATTTCAATCAAACTGACCGGTGGAGGGGCGGCAACGCGGAGTCAATGCGAGGAACGCATGAGCCCAACCGAGAAAGACTCCCAGAATGCAGCTTAGACTCCAGCGTTTACGCGCTCATCGTCACTGACTGCTTTTCCCTCTTTCTTATAACTCGTCAGGGGGGAATCGATGATCACGGTACCTTGATGCGGCCGGTTATTCTCCTGGCAGTAGCGTAGCAGCGCGATCACGAATGCGGCGTATAGGATTGGACGAATTCCGCACGCCGGAGCCACGGACGCCATAGAAGACCGAGCGCTTCTGCACGCCCACGCTGCATGTGATCCGATGGACTTCGCGCGGCAGATCGCCGACCCAATAGGGCAGGCGCTTTGCCATCACCTCTTGCCACTCGGGCGTCTCGCCGACGCCGCCGAGCGTGTAGTACTCGCCGAAGCCGGCGTTCATGGCCAGGCTTCATCGAGCGCGGCCGAGCCTTGTTCCTGACAAAATTGCTGTCGGCCTTCACCGGGTTTTGCGGGCAAATTTCGGAACCATGCCTTTCGCCTGCGGTTTATGGAATGAAGGGACCGAGTTCCGAAGGAGAAATCAGATGAAACATCTTCTGATCACGAGCATGATCGCGCTCGGCGTCGGTTGCGGCGCCGCGATGGCGCAGACCGAATCCGCGCAGCCGAGCGGAGGCGACAATTGCGCCGCCGGCCAGGCCGACTGTCAGAAGGGCGGCAAGGCGGGCGAGCAGCCCCAAAGCAAGATGAAGTCGCAGACCGAGCAGAATGCCCAGGGCAAGGCCGGCGCCAACACCGAGGAGCAGGCCCAGGGTAAGGCCAAGGTGAAGACCGATGAGCAGGCCCAAGGCAAGGCCGGCGCTAACACCGAGGAGCAGGCTCAGGGTAAGGCCAAGGTGAAGACCGATGAGCAGGCCCAAGGCAAAGCCGGCACCAACACCGAGGAGCAGGCTCAGGGTACGGCCAAGTGCCAGACCGGCATGACCAATTGCCCGAAGGGTTCGAAGACGAATGAGCAGGCCCAAGGCAAGACCAAGATGAAGACCACTGAGCAGAATGCTCAGGGCAAGACCGGCACCACCACTGAGCAGAACGCCCAGGGTACGACCAAGATGCAAACCCAGCAGAACGCCCAGGGTAAGACCGGTACAACCACTGAGCAGAACGCCCAGGGCAAGACCGGCACCGCCACTGAGCAGAACGCCCAGGGTACGACCAAGATGCCGACCCAGCAGAATGCCCAGGGTAAGACCGGTACAACCACCGAGCAGAACGCCCAGGGCAACGCCAACGTCCAGACCGACCAGAACAAGACGGCCTCGATCAACAACGTGACGGTCGAGCAGAAGACGCAGATCACGCAGATCATCCACGAGACCCACGTCCAGCCGGTTCGCGATGTCGGCTTCGACATCTCAGTCGGCGTCGAGGTGCCCCGGCATAAGATCCGCCTGCATCGGCTGCCACCGCGTATCGTCAAGATCGTCCCGGCTTATGAACGCTACGAATATTTCGTGCTGGCCGACGGACGCATAGTCATCGTCGATCCGGATACCTACGAGATCGTGGCTATCCTGGAGGCCTGATCGGGACAACATCGCGAAAAGCAAAAGACGCTGCCGTGCCGCAAGGCTCGGCAGCATCTTTTTGCTATGGCCTCGAAAGTCCGCTCGCGTTGGAAAGACACGCAAGATGTCATGAATTGAAATCACACAACCGACAGAAAGGCCGGAACAGCTGCGTGAGCCCCATGTGGCTCCCAATCGCGGACGATCAGGTTGCGGCCCCATTTCAGTCATCCAGGATCGCCAGGCCAGTAGGGCCGTTCATGGATCGAACCGCGAGAGCTGACATTGCCGTTCGCGGCAGGCCAACGAATGAGCCCCGGTGCGGTTGCTGGTGCGCGGTCCATAGACTGGTCACGTGAAGCCGTTCTGTACCAGAAGAAGAAGCCAGCTCGCTGTCCAATATTGCGGGGATGGGAAGCCAGTTCAGAATCTAATGAGGGCAGAACCGCTCGCCGTTCCGGGCCTCACGGACGAACGCGGATGATCGTCTTCCCTGTCCGTCGCTCGGTCGAGTTGAAGGCGGCGACGGCGTCATCGAGGGTCGAGACGTTGCCGATGTTTGTCCGTAGCCGCCCATCCCGCACTCGCTGGACGATCTCACTCAGTTGGGCACGATCGGACTCGACAACGAAGTCGATCGCCAGTCCGTCCGCAGGCCGCGCCTCGGCCGGTCCGACGATTGTCACCAGTGTTCCTCCGGCTCGAATCAGGCCCGCGGACCGCTTCTGGATGTCGCCGCCGATGACATCGAAAACCAGATCGACGCCGCCGACGTCTTCCAGGGCGTCGTTCTCAAGGTCGACGAACTCGTTCGCGCCAAAGTCGAGCGCCTTCTGACGGTCGGGGGCGCGTCCGGTGCCGATGACGTAGGCGCCGGCCTCACGTGCGAGTTGCGTCACCATCGACCCGACTGCGCCGGCCGCGCCGTGCGCGAGGACGCTCTGCCCCGCCTGAAGGCGGCCGTGCTGAAACAGTCCCTGCCACGCGGTCAGGCCCGAGATCGGCAAACCAGCGCCTACCGCAAAGTCGACGTCGCCTGGCAACGGCGCGAGGTTGCGTGCCTCGACGGCCACATACTCCGCCAGGGTGCCGTCACGATACCAATCGGTGAGACCGAACACCCGCTGGCCCACCGACAGTCCCGTTGTGCCGTAGCCGAGGGCGGTGACCGCTCCGGCCAACTCGTGCCCGGGGATCGATGGCGTCCGGTCACGGTCGACGCGATCGGTCCAGGTTGAGGGCCACGCCAACTCAGTCGGGACGAACCCTGACGCATGAACCTGAACGACGACGTCGTTTATCGCTGCCTGTGGCTCGGGTCGCTCCACGAGCCTCATTCCGGCCGTTCCCGCAGCCTGATCCGTCACAACGATTGCCTTCATCGGAAATGTCTCCTCGGTCATTTGTCACGCGGCAATGTCGGTAGATATGTCTCGCGGGCTTTCCGAGTCCGTTACCCTCCCGCGAAACGGGTAGCCAAGCGACCTGATCTCCAACTTGCCCGGCTGGTTTTCCGCAACGCGGCGATCGACCTCCGTCCATGACCGGCCACTACGCGGCAAGACGATGTGTACCAGTGATCGATCGAACTGGATCGGAGCTTCGCGGCGGAACGCATGTAGCTATGTGCCGGCGCGCGCTGTTGAACGATCAGCACGCCACCGAGATTCCAGGCTGTGTGGTCGGCGGGGAAACCATCGTCCAGCGATTTGTCATCCGGCAACCTGACCTCGACAAGCGGCGCCATTTGCGCTTGCCAAGCGGCGAATTGATCCCCTGGCGCCAGCTCGAGCGTTGAAAAGGACAGAGGTTCCAGCGCCGGCGCGAACGATGGAGCGGCCTCGTTGCGGGGTTGGTCTTCGCGCGACCAACGACGTCGGTCACGGTCCCGCGGCTGCCTCGCAGGAGCCTCGTCTTGCCTCTTGGTGTCCATCGCGTGGTGCCATATCCGAATCGGGTATGCCCATGCCCCTTTCAATCATGTGGTGTATTTCAGGCATCTGGCAAGGCTGGCGGAACTCCAGTCGACCGAAACGGCGATCACGCTGAATTACAGCAAGAAATGCATCCCGGGATAAGTTTCTGGATGCGAAGATAACGACACTCTTCAACCTGATGCGTATAAAATCTGGCATCGTGAAATAGTGAGTTGAGGATGTCGTCGAAATGAACACAAAGCTCAACGGCGAAGATCGTCGCAAGGTAATTCTTGAAGGATACGGTAACAATGAGCCGTTGAAAGCTATTGCGGCAAAGATCGGATGCTCTCTGGCAAGTTTGAAAGTCACCGCCAGCAAAGTCGGCTGTACACGAACTCCGAAAGAAGCGGCGGAATTTCGACGCGGATTTCACGTTCCGGAAGACAAGCAGCAAGATTACTACCAGCTTATGACTGCCGGGCAATATAGAGCTCGTGAGTGCGCGCTGATTTTGGGACTCTTAACAGAGCAATCATCAGTCAGCAGGTAAACTGATTCCGATACACCTGTGGACGATATTGCCACCAAAGCATTCCATCGTGTCAGCGGTTCATCACTAAAAAGCCCGCCGCAAAGCACGGGCGGCAGGCGCTGAAAGGTTCGCACAGATGCTGCGTCGGCGTTTCAATCACTCCTGCCTCAGCCCTCACGATCTGGCTATTTGCGAACGTGTGTTCGATCGGGTCTGCGCGAATGAACATCTCGACCCTTTAGACCCGGACGCCGAAATCTTGGCGGTGATGGTCGTGGCCATTTTTCAAAATGTTCACACCGGCGAGCGCGAACTGCTGGAGGCGGTCAAGTGTCGTCGGCAAAAGGCTGCGGGAACCGGGCACTAGTATATGTCGCCCAAAAGTGCGCAGCGGTTTTAGTAGACCTACTTCGACAGGAACATTCCGCCCCGCAAGCAGCTCATGCATCCGAGAAAGTTCAAGGCCCATGAAAAAACCGGAATCATTAAAGACCGGCAAGAGTTCAAGTGGACAAGTTTCGCGACGCCGCTCGCGGATAGTAAACCGACGAGTCACAGGAAGCCTTTGACCGCGCGTTGAAAAAGGTTGTAAAGGCTCCCAAGCTGGACCGAATTGCGATCAGATCACAAAGAGCCCCGGCATGATCCGGGGTTTTTGTTGCGGCTATAGCCATTCCCCTACGGCTGGGTAATCCTTTTGGCGAAATTGCGCGGGCGCTGACGTGCCCTTAAATTGCGGTTGTCCCCGTGAAAGAGTGACCAGTGCGGCAGCCCTCTCCACAAGTCCCGCCGCACTGGTCATGCTCCCTACGGCTGAGCAGCTAGGCCGGCTATCCCTTCGTCAATAATCTCTCGTATCGCGGCGCGTTCGCCTCGTGCACCGCCTGGCCTATGAGCCAGTTCAAGGCCATGCGACCTTTGAAGCGTATGGGTCTCTTGGTCCATTCGCCCCAAGGTTGGCGATTGTGCGCGGTTCCTCGATTTGGTGATCTGCCGGCCTATGATTTGGCTGGGTTGGTCAAAGGGACAATCGCCGCTGCAAACATGAACAAAAAGTGAACAGATAGTTAAAATGAAGCCTTGACCAGAGAGGAATGTGTTCCTTATTCATGGCAGTATCTGAGCAGAAAAGGCTATGCCGGAAGCGCCGAGGCACGCCGACTGGTGAGGTTATGCCTGAATTGGTAACACGGATCGGTGGACGATTGATAAGGCTCGCGGCGACGTCGTTGTCGCGTTGCTGCCCCTCATTGCCTAAAATGAGGCAGGGTCGTTGCTAAATGTGGACCCGCCGAGGACATTCTCAGAACGGAGGTTAGGGCCGGGAGGGAACGCGCATCGAACCGGGGCCGATCTCCGGATGCGATGGTCTGCAGCCGCTTGCACGCTGTCGTCCGACGCCGACCCAGGGTGATGTTGATTTACTACAACAGCCGACATGGCGTGGAAAAGAATCCCGACACCAGGCGAGCCCACAGTGGGCCGCTGCAAACGGCTATGCAGGCCCCGTACCAAAATGCTCACAGGATGCTGAGGTGAGAGGCCGGCCCGACTCATCAAGCGCTATGGAAAAGGGCTCTGTTCAGCTTGCGCTTTTCTGCACCAGTGGCGACCGGGGGCCGGTCCTGCGAGGTTAGAAGTCCACAGGTTACCGAGAAATTGAGAGACTTGGACATGCATGACTTGATCGATTTCTTCCAGGCGAATGCGACGTTGGTAATCGCCAATCCCGCACCCTTTGCAATCTTCGCCTTGCTCTTTGGCAGCGGAGGGTTCGCCGTGGGCCGCTACTTTTTGACAGAACGCATCGCCAATCTTGAAAGCCGTATCGCGCGGCGCGATGACGAGATAAAGCAGCTGAAATCTCGGAGCACCACGAACAAGACGGAAGGATCGCTGATCCCGATCATAGGCACCTCGGCAAGCGGAAACGAAACGGCTCCGCTGTTGGGAAAATGGCCAGATCGGCGCCAGTCGGGCAAACTGTCAGCCCCGCCGCGTCACAAAGACAATCGAACGGCTATAGACGAGCCGGCACCCTGAGGGGAGCGTGAGGTCAGCGGCCGATCTTCTGACACTCTTCGAGGGTGCCGCCGAGTTCCTGGCAAAGAAAGACTTGGGCCAACTCATTCGACTTGTTATCCAGGCCAATCCACCTGTTATAGGCCGACACCTCGTCCCTCAATTGGGACACTCGGCCAGCCCTGTGACCGCTGGAATAAGCCCAGCCGCCTACAGCACATGTGATCAGTACATAAACCAAGAGATCAATGGTCACCCTGCTGCCGCGCACCTTTTCAGGCAACAATTTAACGACCCGCCTGGACCACCTGGTGAAATTTAGACAGTGCGCTGGATCTATGATGAATGCGCGCCATCTGCAGCTCGACGGGCCGCATGGACCTGTTCCATCATCCAGCGCCTAAAAGGCAGTTTGAACGTTCGCCTAAACCTGCCAATCTAACGGACTGGCGCTGGAATTTCGTTAAATTTTCATGGACACTTTGTGTCAAATGGAGCCTTGTTGCTATGGCACGATGCTCGAAACTCGAAGGCAAGCCTCAATCAACGCCCGAGAAACCATGTTTTCTTTCGTGAGGCCCCGTGCCCCCGTTCCGCCGCAATGCAGCGGCACGGGACGAGCCATAGGGATTTTAGGCCTTCAAGGGAGACCTCACATGAACTTTCACCAAGCCATAGCCGCCGTGCTGATGACCGCAGCACTGGCGGGCTGCGCGCAGACCGAGGGCCAGCAGCGGGCCGGAACCGGCGCGCTGATCGGCGGCGCCGGCGGCGCCCTCGTCGGCCAAGCCATCGGCGGCAACACCAAGAGCACGGTCATCGGTGCTGCCAGCGGCGCCCTGCTCGGCGCGGTCGTCGGCTCGGCCACCACCCCGCAGCGCCGCGGCGAGCAGCTCTGCCGCTACCAGGACCGCTACGGCCGCATCTACACTGCGCCTTGCGACGACCGGTACTACAACGGCGACTACTAACCAGAGATGGTATCTGATCGTCGTCGTCGTCGGTTCGGAAGTTAAGGACGCGCGGCGAAGCAGCCCGAGAAGCGCTGGTCGCGCATTCTTTCTCATCGGCGCCGCCGGAAGCGGCGCTACGACCGCCTCTGTCGGCAACATCTCCGCCTCAAGGGGAGATTGGCAGCGCCCTTACTCGGCCGGCGTCCTCTCGGGCGCTGGCCAGGTCTTGCGGCCAAAGCGCTGGCCGACAAAGCAGCCCGCCTTCTGGCCGGGAACCTCGATCAGATCATAGGTGACTAAGACAACGGGTCACAGTCGGCAGGACGATTGCAACGACGATCGCGAAAGCCAGCGGCGCCGCCTTCCCTGCCCTGCTCGCCGACGCCATGGTATGCGACGCCGTTGCCTTCGGCATCGCGCCGGACGTGGCGCGCCGCGCCGTCGCCACGGTGCTCACCGGAACCGGCCGGCTGCTGGAGCTCCACGACGCCTCGCCGGCCGACACGGCGGAAGCCTTCCTCGGCTATCGCGGCACCACGGCGGCCGCGATCGAAACCATGTGCGAAGCAGGCTTCGAGGCGGCGGTGTCGAAGGGGGACTGGCGGCGTTCCTGAAGTCGATCGCGATGGGCAAGGCGTGAGCGGCGCCGGTCATCGTGACCCGAAGGCGGCAATGCGCCGATCGCCGACACCTCGCCTGTGCGGTCTAATTGGTCTGCCGGCACGCTCGAGGCATATTCCTTTTTTAAATATGACCTGGGAGAGGCTCACAGCGGTGGCTCGGCGCGGCCGACCTCAACGGCAACATGGATGAGAACTGGCTCCCCAGCCACGGACCCCTGTGGCATTCACCGTTGTGCCGCTTCCAAAGCTATGGGTGCTTCCGAAGGCTTGGCCGATTCGAACCTCCGCCCAGGTCAGAGCGGCGACGTTGAAACAAATGCATTCACCCGCGACGGCCTGCCGAACCAGTTAGGCAGAAATTCAGCAATATTGTATAAAATTGGCATGGCTTCACGCTTAAGTTGTATTGGCAAATTCCCTCATTCTACCTGTTAATCGATCCGTGGAGATTTTTTCTCTGTACTACATGGTTATTCCGTGAAACTATCATTTGAATAACAAGTTGGTCCGGCAGTGATCGGTCGAACGCGCATCGGCGGTTTCAGGCAAGGTCACGCACTACGAGGAGGGTCTGGGTTATGACGACGATCGTCAACGCTATAGGCGTTCCTCTTCCCTACAGTGGATCTTCAAGTCATTGGTTCTCGGCCTCAGGGGCTGGATCGGACTTGTACGGCACCCCCGGAAACGACACCTTCTACGGAGCATCCGGCGTCAATGTCACCATGCACGGTGGCTATGGCGACGACATCTACTACCTCTACGCGGCGGGCAACAAGGTGGCGGAGGCCGGCAGCCAAGGGATCGACACGATCAGCACATGGATGAGCTACACGCTCCCGGGCAACGTCGAGAATCTGGTCGTAACCAACGCCAACAACTATGCATTCGGAAATGGATTGGACAACATCATCACCGCCAAGGCCGGCCACCAGACGCTGGACGGCGGCAAGGGCAATGATGTTCTGATCGACGGTGGCGGCGGCTACGACACTTTCATCATCGCGAACGGCAACGGAAGCGACCTGATCGCCAATTTCGCCGCGACCGACACCGTCCGTCTCGATGGCTATGGGTTCATGTCCTTCGACGCCATCCACGCGAACATGATCCAGGCTGGACCGAACGTGATCTTGAATCTCGGATCCGGCGAGATCCTCGAGTTCAAGGACAGGACCATCGACAAATTCCAGCCCAGCCAGTTCGAGCTGCCGATTAACAAGGTCGGAATGACCCTGTCCTTCAACGACGATTTCAACGCATTGAGCCTTCATAATAGCCAAGGCGGCACGTGGGACACCAACTTCTGGTGGGGAGCGCCCAACGGCAGTACCTTGACCGGCAATGGCGAGCTGCAGTGGTATATCGACGCGAGTTATGTCCCGACGAGCTCCGTCCACCCGTTTAGCGTGAACAACGGCGTGCTCACCATCACTGCCGCGCAGACACCGGCGGATATCAAGCCGCTGATCAACAATTACGAGTACACATCCGGCATCCTGACGACGCACGACTCCTTCTCGCAGACTTATGGCTATTTCGAAATGCGCGCCGACCTGCCCGAGCACGCCGGCGCCTGGCCGGCCTTCTGGCTGCTGCCGGAAGACGGCTCGTGGCCGCCGGAATTGGACGCGGTGGAAATGTACGGGCAGAAGCCCAACTCGCTTGTGATGACCGCGCACAGCAACGAGACGGGAACGCACACCAAGGTCTCGACCACGGTGAACGTCATGGATACCGCAGGCTTCCACACCTATGGTGTGCTGTGGACACCGGACAAGCTTATCTGGACCTATGATAGCGTGCAGGTTGCGGAAGCGGCGACACCGTCCGACATGAACAAGCCCATGTACATGCTGGTCGATCTTGCGATCGGCGGTCAAGCCGGCGCGCCGCCGGACCATCTCGCCACGCCGGCCGAGATGAAGATCGACTACATCCACGCCTATACGCTGGACGCTGTGCAGGCGAACCCCCTGCTCGTCAGCAGTAGCAGCAGCACCACCACGCACAGCGTTGCCACGCACAGCTTCGGCAACAGCACACTGCACCACGGTGGTTCCGAATTTGGTGGCCACGTGTAAGATCAGGCGACCGGTTCGATGTCTCGGGATCATGCAGCGGCGGCAGAAATGACTGGATCGTCGAGCCTGCGCGCGGTGTTCCTGCGCGCCATCGCCGATGTCGGCGTCTTCTCGCTGCTGATGAACATCCTGGTTCTGGTGATCCCGCTCTATTTGCTGCAGCTCTATGACCGCGTGCTGCCGTCGTCCAGTGTGGAGACGCTTGTCTATCTGTCGGCCATCGCGGTCCTCGCGCTTGCTTTCCTCGGCTTGCTCGACGCAGTGCGTGCCGTTTACACGCAGCGCGTCGCGGCCACCGTCGACAGGAAGCTCGGCGCGAGGACATTCGCCCTTTCGCTGGCGCCCAAATATGCCAGCGGCCGATCGCCGCTGCGCGAGCTTGCCTCGGTCTGCGCTTTCATCAGGTCGCGCGGTGTGGCTGTGCTGTTTGACCTGCCCTTTGCACCCGTGTTCCTCGCGCTCCTCTATCTCATCCATCCCGTCCTGTTCTGGCTGACGCTCGCCGGCACGGCGCTGCTCGTTGCGCTGGTCGCGGCCAACCAGCTTGCCATCGGCAGGAAGGATGCGCTGTCCACGGAGCGTTCGGCGCTCGCCAGCCACGCCGAGCAGGTCTTTGCCCGCAATGCGGAGACGCTGCGCGCCATGGGCATGGTCGAGAATGCCGCACGCGTCTGGGGAAGGCATGTCGGGGCAGCGCTCACCCTTTATGACCGCTCCTCGAGCGCCAACGCGATCTTCAGCGCCGCCTCGCGGGCGCTGCGCATGATGTTGCAGCTGGCGATCCTCGGCGCCGGTGCCTGGCTGGTGATCGAGGGGCAGATGACGCCCGGCATGATCTTCGCCTCCTCGCTGGTGTCGTCGCGCGCGCTGCAGCCGCTCGACCAGTTGATCGGCTCCTGGCGGCAGATCGTCGACGCCAGGCGAGCCTGGAAGCAGCTGGAGACGGCGCTTGCGGCGCATCCGACTGAAGCGCGCAAACTGACGCTGCCCGACCCGTCGGGGAGGTTTTCGGTGCAGGACGTTTTCTTCATGGCGCCGAATGCACGGCCCGGCACCGAACCCATCCTCAAGCGGCTGAACTTCGCGGTTCGCGCCGGCGAAGCTATAGCGATCGTCGGCCCGAGTGGCGCCGGCAAATCGACGCTGGCGCGATTGCTCATCGGTGCTGTGCAGCCGACCGGCGGCTCGGTCCGGATCGACGGCGCCGATCTCCGGAACTGGGACCAAAGACAGCTCGGAAAGCAGATCGGCTACCTGGCCCAGGAGGTGGAGCTCTTCCCCGGATCGATCGGCGACAATGTCGCCCGCTTCGACGCGCAGGCGGCGGATGCCGCGATCGTCGAGGCGGCGCGGCGCGCTGAGGCGCATGAGCTGATCCTGGCGCAGCGCGACGGCTACCAGACGATGATCGGGCCTTCGGACAGGACGCTCTCGGGCGGCGAGCGCCAGCGGATCGGGCTGGCGCGCGCCTTCTATGGCGGCCCGCGGATCCTCGTGCTCGACGAGCCCAGCTCCAATCTCGACGGCAGCGGCGAAACGGCGCTCGAAGCGATGCTTGTCGCGGCGAAAGCCGCGGGCGTCACGACTATCGTGATCACGCATCGCCCGTCCATCGCCACGGCCTGCGATCGCGTGATGGTTTTGCGCGGCGGCATCATCGAGGCCTTCGGCCCGAGCGCCGAGGTGCTGCGGCAGCCTGTGGTCAGCAATGGCGTCGCCAAGGGTGTTCCGGCCCGGCCGAGCACGGTGGTGACCGGGTCCTTCGCGCCGACGATCCGCACGCACGACATCCGCTTCGGTCCCACACGATGACGGCCAAGAGCCTTGCCAGGAACGGCCAGCCGCGCACCGACATAAGGCGCGTGGCCCTCACCGGCTACGTTGCCATAGGGCTGCTGGCGGGCAGCTTCGGCTATTGGGCGGCCACCGCGCCGCTCTCCGGCGCGGTGATCACGCAGGGCACGATCTCCGCAACGGGCGGCAACATCCACATCCAGCAGCCCGAAGGCGGCATCGTCCAGCAACTGCTGATCCACGAGGGCGATCGCGTGCAGCAGGGCCAGGACCTTGTCATCCTCGACAAGACAGCCGCACAGGCCGAGCTCAACCGGCTGACCAGACAGTCGATCGCGCTCGAGGCGAGCATGGCGCGGCTGGAGGCCGAACGCGACGGGATGGACAGGCTGGCGCCGATCAACGAGGCAGCGCCGGCGTCGTTCCAGCAGGATTTCCAAAAGCTCATCCGTGAACAGCAAAAGGAGTTCGACGCAAGGCTCGCTCGGTTCCGGTCGGAACAATCGATCATGGCGCAGCGGGTCGCCATGCATCGCGAGTCAGTCGTGGGCCTGAACGCCCAGAAGCTTGCCATCGAGCAGCAGTCCGAGGTGGTAAAAAAGGAGCTCGGCATCAAGACCGGCCTGCTCGACAAGGGCCTCACCAACCGCACCGAATATTCGCAGCTACTGCGCAGCGAGGCCGATCTCGTCGGCCAGGCCGGCGCGCTGGAGGCAAATCTTGCCGCAGCCAACAGCCAAATCGTCGAAGCCCAGGTGCAGGTCGAGCGCCTGACCTCGCAACGCGTGGAAGAGGCGCTGACCAAGCTCAACGAGGTCCGCACCAACCTCGCCGATTTCGGGGAACAGATCAGGGCGGCCGAGGCGGTGCTTCAGCGCACGACGATCAAGGCGCCGGTAGCCGGCATCGTGGTGTCGTCGACCTATAATTCCAAGGGCAGCGTGATCGCGCCCGGCGAAAAGATCATGGAGATTCTGCCCACGGCATCGGGTCTCAACGTCGATGCGAAGCTGCGGCCGAAGGATGTCGATCAGGTGCGTGTCGGCCAGCGAGCGAAACTCAGATTGTCGGCGCTCAACATGCGCCTGACGCCCGAGGTTTCAGCCACAGTCACACAGATCTCCGCCGACCGGCTGGTCGACCAAGTCACGCATGAACCCTATTTCCGCGCCAAGCTCAAGATTGCCGACGCCCTGCCGCCCGGCGTGAAGGCCGAGCAGCTTTATCCCGGAACGCCGGTCGAAGCCTTCATCAATACCGGCGACCGGACTTTCTTCGAGTATCTCGCACGGCCGATGATGGACTCGTTTGCGCGGGCATTCGCCGAGCGGTAGGTTCATGCGCCACTTCACATTCCGATTTTGATTTCATTTCCGATAGGCCCTGCATTATGCGCCATGCGATGCACGATTCCTTGCGGAGCGGTAAGCGTTGTCCTCAGCGTGCGTAATTGCTCACGTCCCAACGTTTGGTGACGGGGGATGGCTTATCAGGCGGCAACTATTTTTTGGTGAACCGGGCGGCGAGCACGGTGTTGGCCGTGTTGCAGATCGAAGTCGGCCGGGTTGAACTCCTGGCCGATCCAGTCGATAGCTCCAGACGCCGCCCACTTTGGCGCGCACGAGAGGGCGTGACACAGTTTTAGCTGGATTTGGTTGCCCGCCGGTTGTGTCATGACAGCGTGCCCATTTGGCCGACGCGATTGCGATCGGCAGCGCACAATCACGCGCTGCGCTTGACGCTCTCCAGCGCCGGCCCGCCCAAAGCGCCGGACGACGAAGCGGCCCGCCTTCTGGGAATCTCGATCAGATTGCAGGTGATCCAGGACAGCAGGGGCACCGTCGGCAGGACGACGGCAACGACGATCGCGAAACGCAGCGGCGCCGCCGGACCATGGCCGTATTGGCTGATGACGAACGCCGCGACAAGACCCGGAGGTGAATCAGGTAGGCTGAAGGAAGGCTCGCCCGTTATATGAAAGACCCGGTTGCTGAGCGTCACGGCCATCGCCCTCGCCAGCGTCCGCCGCTTCCGGCAGCATGCGGTACAGAACCAGCGCAAAGAACCCCGCCGCCAGCTTCATGCACCAGAAGCTTCCCCGGGTGGCGGACAAGGAGTCGCGGGCGCGGCTGATCGAGCCTTCTGCAATGCCCATGTCTGGCTCCTGGATGTGGGTTGAGTGTGCGTCGCAAAACGATCTTGTGCATTGCAGCAATCCGTGCGTAGATGGACGAAGTAACGGATACGGAATGACCAAAACGCCAGAACCAAGGGCGGAAACGGCCCACTTCGACGCTTTGCATGGTCTCCGGGGCATCGCTGCTGTTTTGGTGATGCTAGGCCACTTCACCGAATTCACGGGCCGGCGATATGATCTGGCGCCGTCCGGGTTCCTCGCCGTCGACCTGTTTTTTCTGTTGAGCGGCTTCGTGATCGCCCATGCCTACGACGATAAGTTCCGAAAAGGCATGTCATTTTGGGAGTTCGCGGAGATCCGTCTCCTCAGGCTCTACCCGCTATATTTTGCCGCGGTCGGCCTGGCCGTGATCGGCGTGGGTGCAATCGTCGCAACGCATGGGCTCAGTTCGTATTCGCGGCTGGACTTGCTCGCAAGCCTTGGCTTTTCCGTTCTTTTCTTACCCACGCCGCCGTCGCTCTCGACATTTCCCGACGTGCTTTTCCCGCTGAATGGCCCGGCGTGGTCGCTATTTTATGAACTCGTCGCCAACGCCGTATTTGCCGCGCTGGCCGTAAGGCTGGCTGCTCGGTCACTTGCGCTCATTGTCGGTGTTGCCTTCCTGGCCCTGGTGCTTCTGGCTTGGCAGGGTTTCGTCCTTGGGGGCGGCGCCCATTGGGACGACACGATCGCGGCTCCCGCCCGGATCGCGTTCTCGTTCTTCCTCGGGGTCTTTCTCAATCGATATGCGACCGGGAAGAGTCGGGATGGCAATCTCTATATGCCGTTTCTCCTGACGCTATGCGGCGTGCTCATGATCTTCAGACCCGTCGAACATGTGCAATTGTACAGTCTGGCGATCATAGCCCTGGTCTGGCCCTGGCTCGTTCTGGTGGCCTCCCGTTTGCGGCTATCCGGGTTTTGGCGCTGGATTGCGCTCTTCTCCGGCAATATCTCCTACGCCCTCTATGTTCTTCACACGCCACTCATCCGCCTTTCGAACGCCGTGGTCGAATCTGTGACCGGGGCCTCGTGGAACGAGCACGGCTTGCCGTTCATTCTGGGAACATCCGTGGTCATCATCGCGATCTCGGCATTCGCGCATTATGTCTATGACAAGAACATCCGGACGCTGCTGCGGCAGTGGCTTTCACTTTGGCGCGCACGAGAGGGCGTGACGCAGTTTTAGCTGGATTTGGTTCGCCGCCGGTTTGTGTCATGGCGGCGTGCCCGTTTGGCCGACGCGATTAGCGATCGGCAGCACGATCACGCACTGCGCTTGACGCTCTCCAGCGCCGGCGCGCCGCCCTTGCGGCCAAAGCACCGGACGACGAAGCGGCCCGCCTTCTGGCCGGGAACCTCGATCAGATTGTAGGTGACCCAGGACAAAAGGGTCACCGTCGGCAGGACGACGGCAACGACGATCGCGAAACGCAGCGGCGCCGCCAGCCCGTGGCCATATTGGCTGATGACGAATGCCGCGACAGGCTGCAACACCAGCAGATGGATCAGGTAGATGCTGAAGGAAAGCTCGCCCATGAGATGAAAGAACCGGTTGCTGAGCGTCATGGCTATCGCCCTCGCCAGCGTTCCCGCCGCCCCCGGCAGCATGCGGTAGAGAACCAGGGCAAAGAATCCCGCCACCAGCGCTTCACGCACCAGCAGCTTGCCCAGTCCGTAGTCGCCGCCGAAGGGCAGCGCCGCCAAAAGCAGCGCCAGTGCCAGATACAGGATCGGCCGTGGTTGGCTTTGATGCACGACGCCCGCAAGCAGCATGCCGCACAGGAATATCTGCATCTTCAGGGCCAGGAACGACGGCATCGGAAAATGGATCGACAATCGACCCAGCGCAAACACGATGATGCAACCAACCGCGGCGACCAGCCCGGCGCTTCTTATCCAGTCGAACCTGCGCACCAACAGCATGATGGCCGGGAAAGCTGCGTAAAACTGCATCTCCAGCCCCAGGCTCCAGTCGGGGAGCGGCGTGCGGTAGGCAAAATCTGGCACCAAGCCGAACAGGAACGTGAGATGCACGACGATGTTCTTCAGGCCACCGTCGAGATAGCGCTCGGGCGCCTGGTGCGATCTCGACAGGAAATCGTCGATGATCATCCTGCAGTCGTAGAGATAGGGGCCAAGCACGAGTGCCAGCAAAAGCATGACGTAGAACAGTGGCGCGATCCTGAAGTAGCGGCGCGTCCAGAATTTCAGCCACGTTTCCGGTCTTCGCCAGGGCTCCTTGTCCTGGCGCAGCTGATAATGAAACACCATCAGGAAGCCGGACAGCATGATGAAGAGATCGACGCCGAGATCCGGCTCGCCGACGATGGGAACACGCCAGCCGGTCAGAAGCAGGCAATGCCCGACAAGCACCCAGATCGCCGCGAGCGCGCGAAGCCCGTCCAGGCATTCGATGCGCGATGACCTGATATCTGTCATTGCGGACTCCGAGATAGAAATGTTGCAGTGCAGCATGGCGGCCGAGGCCGGATTGTCAACCCGCCGCAAGATGACGAATTGCTCTCCGCTGTTACGCAAAAGCGGGTGGGAGACTGAAGTCCACTTCGTCAGTGACTGATCGACGACATGAACAGGCGGCGTTTCTCACGGGAAACGCAGCGCAACTATCTCCGCGACATCGGCGCCCTGGCGACGTTTCTCGGGCGCTCGCCGGACACAGCACCACCGACGACCTGAGCCGGTTCCACCATCGACCTCAAGACAGGCAGGAGCCTGGGGGACGAGCTGCTCGGCAGCGCTAACAACAACGGCCCGTTCGGCATCCCGTCCATGCTGCCGCTAGCCATCGGAACACCGAACAATGGCGGTCCGCTGGTGACGGCCGGTGGCTTGATCTTTATCGCCGCGACCACCGACAACAAGCTGCGCGCGCTCAACATCAAGACCGGAAGGCAGGTCTGGCAGGATGATCTTCCGGCCGGCGACCAGACGACGGAGGCGCATCGATCCCTGGCGCCCTTTAGCCATCATACCGGCAGCGTGGCCGGGCCATCGTGCGTTCTCTAACCCCTCTAACCTGCCTGCTCCTTTGGAAGGCGGTCAGTCAGATCATAGAAGTCGGATTTCGAGCCGACGAAAATATGTTTGCTAATCCGAAGGCCGGTCGGCGGGTCGAGAGTACCGGCCGCGACGAAGGTCTGCAGGCCAGGCGCCGCCTTCCAGAACAGGTTGCCGCCGCAGCGCGAGCAGAAGCCGCGTTCGACGTAACGCGACGAGCGGTACCACCTGAGCGTGGACGAGGTCAGCAGCATGAGATCGGCCGAGCGGCAGGCCGCCATGGCCGCAAAATTACCACTTGTTCGCGCGCACTGGGAGCAGTGACAGGCTATCAGCGGGGCAAGCTCGCCTGCGATTTCGTAGCGCACGCCCCCGCATAGGCAATGTCCCGATGACACCTTATCACGTGTTGTTTCCTTCATCGGACGGTTCTCACGTTCAATTTCGCTAAAATGCAACCAAATCGGCCCGGGCGCCTTGTCTGGCAGTTGGAGGATCGAGTGCATGCGTAACGCCGCAGGCCGGCTGAAGTTCATCAAGCCGCAGGAACCGGTCCTGGTCGAGACGCCGCCGGTCAGCGACGACTGGCCGGATAGGAATATAGTCCTCCTGTTGCGGCGCCCATTCAACGGAGATCGCCAATGGCCAGGACCAAATTATCCAAGCACCTTTCACAAGCTGAGATTGACCACTTTTTGGCCGAGGCAGAACGGCTGCATAAGAGCATCGTCCAGCCGCGTCTGTCGCCAAGCAGCGAGCATTACCGCTCGCTGCAAAACACGCATGAGGCGCTGTTGAAGACGGTCAAGGATATCACCGGCAAGGATGCGTCATTCATTAGGTGGCACGGTACAGGACCGGTGCAGCCAACACCGGGCAAACCGGCTTGACGGAACATTAGCGACCTCTAACTATTTGTGCTGTGGCAGACGATGCTCACCCCATCGCTGCTGATGATCGGGACGACCTTCACCGGCTCCTGATCGGCCCGCGCCTCCCGCAAGTGGCGCGGGCTTTGCGTGCACAGAGACAACGGCAAGAAAGTGCGGGTCGTGAAAATCACGCCGGAGCCGAGGAGCGCGAGCTAGGTCAAAGGGAGGAACACAAATGGCCGCCTATCTGATCGCGGATGTAGACATAAAAGACGCTGCCTTGTTCGAGGAATATCGGCGGGACGTTCCGGCCACCGAAGAGCGCTACGGTGGGCGATATCTGGGTCGTGGTGGTGCGACCAAGGTTCTAGAAGGTGATTGGGATCCACACCGACTGGTCATTGTTGAATTCCCCGACATGGCGTCATTGATGGGCTGGTACAATTCTCCTGAATATGCCCGGCTGATCGAGATCCGCAAACGTTCCGCAAATACCAGGATCATTGCGTTAGAAGGGATTGCAACGCCCGCGGCGTGACCATGTGGGCGGCCAGCGGGCCCGACGACCGTTGGGCATCCTCAGCGTCATTTCTTCCTCAGCCTCACTCGGGCACCGCCACCGTTCTCGGGAATGAACTCGACGCCGGCGGATTCGAGGGCGCGGCACACGGCCTCGACGTTGTTGACCATCCTGACTGCAGGACCGTCGCTGCCTTCCATTCGTTTGATGGTCAGCACCGAGGCTTTCGATCGCTCGGCTAGTTCTGGTTGCGTGAACCCAACCAAGATTCGAGCTGCTGCGATGTGCGACGATGAGGAGCCTGTCGTGCCGGCCATGTCGCTCAGTGCGTGAAAACCGGAGGGCACGAGCTGACAGTGGGTGGCTCAATTGGCGCGCAACCTCTGTTCCTGGGATGCGTTCCATCTGCGACAAAGTGCCGACGGTGCGGACAGGCTAGGAGAAGGCGGCGGTCGTGCCCGGAAAAGAAGCTTCGATCCTGATCGTCGGCGCGGGCCCAACGGGGCTGACAGCGGCGCTGGAGCTTGCGCGAAGAGGCGCCCATCCCCGCGTCATAGACAAGAAGGACGGACCTACGCCGCTCAGCAAGGCGGTCGGCATCAGTTCACATAGCCTGGATGTTCTCGAAGCGTCGGGGGTGAGCAGCAAGCTGCTCGCAGAGGGGCTCAAGGTGCGTCACGCGCATTTCCATGCAGGAACCCGTGAGCTCGTCACAATCGACTTTTCGCTGCTGCCGCACCGCTACAATTTCCTGCTGTCGCTGCCGCAGCGCGACACCGAAAGGATCATGGCCGAGACAGTCGCGACATTCGGCGTCGACGTCGAATGGCGGACGGAACTGGCCGGGCTCACCCAGCAGGCCGACAAGGTGGAGGTTCGGACCAGGAGAGACGGTGAAGAAGAGCAAAGCCACAGCTTCGACATCGTCTTCGGCGCCGACGGCGTCGACAGCTCGGTCCGCAAATCATCGGGCATCGACTTCGAGGGCTACACGCACAGGCGGCGATGGAGCATCACCGATGCGGAGATCGCGTCCTGGCCCTACGAGGTGGACGCGGCACAGGCTTTCCTGCATCGAGACGGGGACGTCGGCTTCATCATACCGATCGGCGGAATCCGCTTTCGCGCGGTCTCAAACACACCTGACGCGCTGGCGCATGTGCCGGGCAGGTATAGCGTGTCGCAGCTGCTGCGGACCGATCATTTCCACATTCCGGCAAAACAGGCGTCCCGCTATCAAACCGCCCGCGTCTTCCTCGGCGGTGATGCCGCGCATGCGCACTCGCCGCTTGGCGCGCGCGGTATGAATCTCGGTATTGAGGATGCAGCTTGCTTCGCCCGGCGTTTCAACGATGGCAGGCTTGCAGGCTACACGGACGAGCGTCGACCGGTGGGAGGTCGCTGGATCGATTTGAGCGAACGTATTCTGTCCACGGCGCAGTCGACCAACAGCTTCGTCCAGACATGCAGGAACCTCGTCATGTTGACGATCGGTTCCTTCCCCATTCTGCAAAAGCCTCTGCTCGAGCGCGTAGCCGGATTGAAGGAATAGATTTCAAACGAGCAACTGCTCGATCCTGATCGGCAGGTCGCGGACGCGCTTGCGTCCACTTGAATGCTGAAGATGGTCGTTTATTTGCTCGTCGCCTCTGCCGTATTCCCCAGCACTTTCTGCTGAACCCGCTAACGAACTCGTCCAGAATCCGGCCATAAGACGGTCGCCTGGGATGTGAAGCGATCTCCGAGAGCTTTGTCCCGGAACCATTCTTGCCCGGACCAGTTTTGGCAACGACTATCGTGTTCAACGCGTCCGAAACTGCGGCGTTCGGTCGACGATTGCCCCGGAGGCTCGCGGACCGCGAAGCAAGGCGTATGGGACCAAGCAAGCTGGGTTGCAGATCACACCAGCGAATAATCCGAAAAGCGGAGTTTGAAGTTTGGCACAGCCGGCGGTTCTATCTCTGGGTAGCATTAATGCCGACCTGAGGTTCGAGGTCGACAAGCCGTTCAGCAGTGACGCGACCGTCAGAGCATCCGGATTTTCTCGAAAGAGCGGCGGAAAGGCTGCCAATGTGGCTTATTTTACGCAGCGGCTCGGATTTCCAACAAAGCTTCTCGGCCAAGTCGGAGACGACGATCTCGCGACGGTGGCCATTGGTCCGTTCATGCAAGAGAATCTCGATTTGGAGGCTGTCTTTGTCGCTCCAAATTCGATGACAGGCATAGCGGTCGTCGTCGTTCCAGCAGATGGCAACAAGTCAATCCTTTCAGTCGCAAACGCCAATATGAACTGGCAAACTCCCGCCGTCGAAAAAGTAGTGCAGGCAATCGACAACGCCCCAGCATCCTCCGTCCTGATCGCCGATTTCGAGGTTCCTCGCATTGTGCTTGAGGCCGCATTCAAAGCTGCGGAAAGGCGCGGCTTCAGGATCATCGTCGACCCAACATTTGCCGATCAAATCGAGAAGACCGATCTAAAACGCTTCTATGCGGTGTCGCCCAACCAAAAGGAAGCAGCGGATGTTTTAGGAATTGAAGTGGCCAATGAAAGTCAGGCCAGCCAGGCAGCAACCGAATTCAACGCGCTAGGGGTTGAAATTGCATGCGTTAAGCTCCCCGACGGTGGCTGCATCCTCGGTGAGAGGAATGAGACGACCGCAATACGAGCGCCCGCTGTCGATGTCGTGGACAAGACGGGGGCCGGCGATGCCTTTATTGCCGCGTTCGCTGCCGCGACCCTGGAGGACAAATCGGCATATGAAGCCGCCTGCTGGGGCGTTGCGGCTTCAACCTTCTCGGTTGGTCGGAAGGGCACGCAGGCGTCTTATCCCATACGGTCGGAGTTCGATCAGATGCTCGCTGCTGTATTGAAGAAGAACGGCCGGTGACATGGCGGACTGTTCGGCTTGGCGCTCTGCCAGGAGATGATGACCGAAGCTGAGCTCTGTGAACGCTCCAGCCAAAAGCCGCGCGTCGATTTTTCGGAGCCACTACAACTCTGATACGGCCTTGGCCATTTCTCTCCAAACTTCCATGGAGGCGACCTGGCCAGGAACAGAAAGATTTCCACTGGCGCTAACGACGGGCCGCGAGATGCCTCCATAGGTTTGCCCGATGACAGTTCGTAGCCCGTTCACCAATAAGGATCAGATCTAGCGGGTGCGCAAGGCACTGGCGCGCGAGCCGCAAAAAGAAGGGCAAAAAGCGGCCGTCCACGAATTGAAAGCCAAGCTGCACAGCTTCGCAGAGGCTGGGATCGTCGGCACATTCGAGCGGGCCTGACCGGCTCCTGGCAGAACAAGCAAATTTTTGGACAAACCGTCCTTTCTTTTCGCTGCCCGTCATCGTGAGAAACAACAGCAACACGGGTCCTGCGTTCTCCCTGTTCCCTGTCCAGTCTCGGCAGCGAGTTTAGCCGCCGTGCATGGCCGCGCTGGCGTTCGCTCTCGACCTTGCCTACCAATGGATGCCACTCTCCAACGGCACCGATCCGGCCGATCTCATGTCGTAGCGCATCCGGCGTCCCGGCAATTCGCGTGGTTTCGGTGACCTGGTCATCTTGGCTCCTTCTATTGAAGCCTGCTGAGATCCACCGCGTCTCGATTGTACAGTTGCCCTTCGCGCATTTGCGGCGAATGCCAAGCCGCAAGAGCCGCGGCTTCGCGAGAGCTGGCGACCGCCGCACTTGTTCCAGAACTATCGTGGGCCTGAGCTTGTTCCGCGGTTCCCGTTTGATTCGATAGTTCTTTTGGTACGGCCTGTGACGTCTGTAAGAAAATAGATCGCGTTCTCACTGAGCCCCGCAAGCGCCGCCATTCGGCACGCCCGAATGTGCCGACCCCTGCCCGGCGGCGAGCACGCAATAACCGATCTCTCGATCAGTTTTCGAATCCCGTCGACGCGGATAATGGCGCGGGCTTCGACACGCTCCCCTTCCAGGGAAGCTCGCTAACTGAAACCGGAACAGAACGTTTTCGCCGCCCCGCCGTTTTCGCAATTGGAGACGTGCGGTTCCGCATGGACGTAAACAGGATTGTGGATTGAAGGTGACAAGCAATACATGCCCGGACGGGCCAAAAGGAATTGTGATCGCATGCTCCGCGCCAGGCAGCGAAGCTCTCTTCGCCCATGAACGGCACGCGATCAATGCGGTCGCCCGCCAGATCGCTGTACTCAAAGGGTTTGCATTCGAGGGCGATCTTAGCGCGTTCAAGTTGGACGACGAATACTTGTACTACGTCCCGGACGACAGCCTGCTTCTCGCCGATGCGAGCCGAATGGGAATCGCAGGTCCAAAAGACTTTTTTGGCGGCGTGCTTCCGTCCCGGCTGGCAATGACCAAAGTCATCACGCATGACGTGATCGGCGCGTCCGCATTTCGTCCTGATGACTGGCCAGCGGAATTCCCTGAACGGGTCAGCGCTGCGGTTTTGCCGGGTTACAGCACGTTCTCCCGAACGGACACTTTGCAAGCGGCGGATCGGCTCCTGCGGCAAGGACCAGTTCGTCTTAAGCCTCCACTTGCATCGCGCGGACGCGAACAACAGATCGCTTCTTCCGTGTCGGAAGTCGAAGCTTTCCTGGAACGCTATCAAGCTTCGGATCTAGAAAAACACGGACTCGTTCTGGAGACGAATCTGGCTGACATCGCCACGCTAAGCGTCGGAATAGCGGATGTAGACGAGATCGCCATTGCGTACGTCGGCACGCAGAGAATAACGGCGGATAATGCGGGACAACCCGTTTATGGCGGGTCCGATATCATCGCCGTACGCGGGGGATGGGAGGCACTCGCAGGCCTCAGTCTTTCATCTGCTTCAGCGCTGGCGGTCGCGCAGGCGAGAACATATGACGCTGCGATGATCGAGTGTCCCGGATTTTTCGCATCGCGGCGCAACTATGACATCGGCCAAGGGACCGACTGGTCTGGGAAGTGGAAGTCGGGAGTGCTCGAAGCCTGCTGGCGGATCGGCGGCAGCAGCACCGCCGAACTTGCGGCCATGAATGTCATGCAACAGCACCCCGATGTCCAGTTCGTATGCGCTTCGGCGGTCAAAGCTTTTGGCACAAATTGTCGGCCGCCGGCCAACGCTACCGTGCATTTTCAAGGAGAGGATCCCGATGAGGGTGTCATCACGCGCTACACGGCGGTTACGCGGATATCACGGAAGACCGCTTAGCGACGATCACGGGAGTGATTGACGAACTCGAAAGACAGGCCGCCGAAAACCCGTCGAAGCTCAAGGTTCGAAAAAAGGGCGGCAAGACGATCATCGATGGCGAAGTCGAGTTGGATGGGCTGGTGGTCGTCGGTGCTACGGCGGGCGGCCCTTAGACCTGGTCGTCTCATTCGGCTTGCCTGGAATCAAGGAACATGGGGAGGAGTCTTTTGTTCGGGAGTTACAGGAACCGAATTGATGGAGCGACTGAAAATGAGACAAGATATTGTGGCTGGCGCGAAGTTCCCCGACTACGTTCTACCCGACCACACCAAGACGCCACGGCGGCTGTCGGACCTGCAGGGCGACCAGCTGATGATCGTGATGCTGACGCGTGGATTCTTCTGCCCGAAAGACCGGCAGCAAGTGCTCGAACTGGTGCGGTTTCACCCGCAATTGGTCGTCGGCTACACCCAGCTCGTCACGATCACCACGGACGATTGGCATACGACCAACAATTACCGCCAGCAGACCTCGGCGCCTTGGCCCTTTCTGTATGACGAGGAACGGCTCGTGCAGAAGGACCTGGACATCAAGGAATACACCGACACCACGCACGACGTGATGGTCCCGCACACCATCGTGCTGGGGCGAGACCTCGAAGTCTTCAAGGTCTATAACGGTTATTACTACTGGGGCCGCCCCTCCACCGCCGAATTGCACATAGAGCTGCGCGAACTGGCGCGAAGAACCTACCGCGACTGGGACATCACCGAACCCGAGCTGCGGGAGAAATGGAACAAAGGCGATAAATCCGACTTCTACCCCTATGGCGGGAATTCCATCTCTATGGCGACACTCATGCTCCAGATGGCCGGAGCGGTCGACCAATATGCCGGCCGGGCAAAGAGACGCTGAACGGATGAAGCCTGCATCGCTCGCGGTGGTCTTTTCGCAGTGACGCTTTTCGTCCAGCCACGCTTGGTAAACGGACCCTTTTCCGATCCGGGCGTGCTACTGGATTTCCGCTTCGGCAACAGGGCCTTGCTGTTCGATCTCGGAGATCTTTCGACCCTTTCGCCGCGTGAAATCCTGCGGATCTCGCACGTCTTCGTGACGCATATGCATATGGATCACTTCAGCGGTTTCGACCGCCTGCTCAGGCTGTCGCTTTACCGGGACAGACGCGTCCATATCGTCGGGCCGCCCGGTCTGACTGACGCCGTCGAGGCCAAGTTGCGGGCTTACACGTGGAACCTGCTGGACGAGCGGTCCCATGATTTGGAGATTGCCGCCTCCGACTGGGCGGAGGGAGGATTCATTACCGAGGCCATCTTCAGGGCGCGCAACGCTTTTGTTCGCGAAAACCAGCAGCCGTCGGAAGCGCGGCTTCCGCTCGACGATCCGGAATTCAAGGTCGTTGCGGTCACGCTTGATCATGGCATTCCTTGCCTGGCCTTCGCATTCCAGGAGAAAATCAGGGTCAACGTTCACAAGACGCGTCTCGACGAGCTCTGCCTTCCAGTTGGTCCCTGGCTGACCGAAGCCAAACGGGCCGTTCGCAGCGGCGCCGGGCCTGCAACCGAGTTCATGCCCACCAAGGACAGGAAGGTAGTTCTGGGAGAACTGCTGCAAAGCCAAGCGCTCGTCTGCGCGCCGGGCCAGCGCGTTGCCTATGCCACTGACCTGGCCTTCCATTCGTTGAACATAACCCGGCTTTGCAGCTTGGCGTGCGGCGCCGATCAACTCTTTATCGAAGGTGGATTCTTGCAGGAGGATCGGGAACTCGCCGCTTCAAAGAAGCACCTGACGGCAGTGCAGGCGGGCGAGATCGCCCGCCTGGCGGCAGTGGACTTCGCTCACCAGATGCATTTCTCGCCGCGCTATCTCGGACGGGAGGACGAACTGCGGGCCGAATTCGAGCTTGCGTTCCATGGCCGCTCGGTTGCGCGTAGATAGTAAATGCTGCGGAACATTCACGCGGCGAGGCGGTTCTGGAAACATCAGGATTCCAGGAGGAAACCATGGCAACGAAACTCAAAGACGGCAAGACCGCAAAATCTTCCCAAGGGGCGCACGGAGGCAACCGTGCAGGCAATCAGGACAAACGCGACGAACAGCCGAAGAAAAGCAGTCAGGCGGCCGGCAAAGACCCGCGCCGCGGCAAGGATTGAACCACGCTGTTCCCGTTTTTCTGGAAGCAGCGTTGCGGCGAGTTGGCGCAGCTCGCGTCCCCGCAGGAGGTGTAGCTTGGCGGCAGCGGAGCCGCTGGCGAGAGCGGTCTCGATAGCGCTGTAGCGAGCGAGCGTGGTTTGCGGTGGTCATCGACAATTCGCCGGTAAGGTCAGGTTGCTGACACCTACCTGATTCGAAGTACCATCGATGACTGACGACATGATGAACCTGCGCGCGCTCGAGCTGGAGGTTGGGGCCGCCACCGGCGCCCGCCTATGCGAGAAGAACCCGTTGTCGCGAGCGCGACTGGGAGACGCGGGCCGGACCGGCGATGACGAAGGCCGCCCGCTGCGAGGAAACGGTGCCGTTGAAGCGCGAATATCGCTCCCTTCTTCGGCTGGTGTGATCGATCGACCTGGCCCCAACGAACTCCTGCTGCAGAAGGAACCGAAGCGGCGCGGCATCGTTGATCCTCAAGATCAAGTCGCAGACGGGGCTTCAAGTCGGTTGATGATCTTGATGCTTCCGATGGACCGATTTTATGGCTGGCAGCGCCATCGAGCCGGCGAACCCGGGCTCGCCATCGCAGATTCTGGCGCCATCCCCTGTGGAGACACAACTGGCGCTTGGAGACATGGCTCGCGCAAACGCTGGCCGTCGCCTTTGTGTCATCGCCGTTGCGGTTCCGCTCCTGTTCATGATCAGCGGGCTTGTCATTCGGTATGCTGCATTCCATTCAGTCTCGGCAGTTTCAGGCTTCGAAGCTTATGCGCGTGCGCTCTGCAGGTGGGACTGCGCGTGGTATGTGGACATTTCCGAACACGGCTACGAGCGTTTTCCCATTCCAGGCCAAAGCAACGTCGGACGCTGGGGCTTTTTTCCCTTGTATCCCATGCTCGTGACGACTCTTCGGTTTGCTTTCCCTTTTCCCACGATTCTGATCGCGACGACCACCTCGATGGCATGCAGCTACGCCGCCTGTCTTGTGGCATGGCCACTGCTGGAGAAGAACATGCGCGCTTATACGCTGTATTGCGCTTTCCTGCTTAGCGGCCCGTTCTCCTTCCACTTCACCACGTTCCTTACCGAACCTCTTTTCGTGTTCCTGACTTCGTGCGTCTTTTTGGCACTCAAGCGCTCCAACTACCTGGCCGCTGGCGTTTCATGCGCTTTGCTGTCGGCAACGAGGGTGGTCGGGGTCCTTGCTGTGTTTGCAACAGTCATCCAAATGTTCGAGCAGCACCGCCAGCAGGGCGGGTCGGCGGTGTCTTTCCCGCGATGGGTGCTTGGTCGTCCGGATATGCTCGTAGCTATCTTCATCTCGCCCGCCGGCTTGTTTGCTTACATGCTCTTTTTGTACGTCACTGTCGGGGACGGGTTTGCGTTCTTGCACGTCCAGCGCGCGTTTGGGCGGATTGCTGGCGATCCGCTCCTTTTTCTATGGGACGGTCTCTCTGCTGTTCCGACAAAAGGATGGCTGCCCACGGCGCCGCAATGGAGCGCGCTCGCAGCGATTATAGGGCTGACCCTATCGGTCGTTCTGGCGGCTCGCAGGCGATATGGCGCTGCGCTCTTCTGTGCGAGCAGCATCATCCTGCCGTTGATCACCAACCTGGCTTCCATGATCAGATACGTCATTGGGCTTGCACCGCTGATGATGTTGATTGCCGAGCTGCTGTCGGTATCGAAGCTGACCTATCTCGTGACTTTGGCTCTTTTTCTGAGCGCATGTTATTTCATGACTGTGGCGTGGATTGGAGGCTATCTTGCCCTGGTCTGACGGCCTGTCATCCTATGGCCGTGCTGCCTCGACTGGCGGCTACGCGCTGGCGGTGGTTTTGGCCGTGTCCGAGATCATCATCCTCGCACTCGCTCTCAATCCAGATGTCAACGCTGATTATCGGGCCTATTACATTGATCGCACGACGACGTGCCTCAATCGCGATGCGGTTGGCAGCTACACTCCTGGGCAGACGGTATCTTTCCGGTCCGACGGTGCCAAACAAGCAGCCGGCATGATGGTCTGCGGTTGGTCGGGGCCGGTAGCCGACGGAACCCATTCGCTCGGCGAGACCTCTCGGCTGAGGCTGGAAATACCTTCGCTTCGCGACGGGTTTACAGCCACGCTACAAATGTCTGCCGTCATTCGTCCACCACAAACCATACAAAGGGTAATGATCTCGGTGAACGGAGTTCGGGTACACGAGGTAACACTGTCGAGCCAAGACCCGACGACGATCTCGTTCGCGATCCCGCACGCAGCATTTGCCAGCGCAAAGGTACTCGAAGTGACCTTCGACTATCGCGACGGAATTCCGCCAAGCCCCGCCGCCAGCAAGATCTACAAACGCGCCATTAAATTGGTGTCGTTCCGGCTGGACGCCGGCTAGAGCACTTCACTTTTCCGCTGAAACGGCGAAGTGCCCTAGCTCTTTGTATTGACGCAATTCCGGACGGAAAGCCGCTTCACAACTTTCTGGAGTTGCCCTAGTTCAGCGGCAGCAACAGTTCCGTGCTCGCCTCATGCGCCTGCACCTCCGGGATGGAGGAGAGCCGGCGTTGGCAATAGATCGGGAAGTCGCGTGCCTCCCCGCAGTTGGCCAATAGTCAAGCGATAGAGGTAGAGCGCGGCGGGCTCGAGATCGTTTTTAGCGCAGCACCGCGCAGCATGCGGCGGGATCACGCCAGCTTTCATTAGCGCGTCATTCGCCTCGATCGACTGATCGGTCTGGGACGGCGGCTCCCTTTCGGAACGGAAGACCATGAAAGTAGAGCTTGTCAGCGGCGACGAGCCATTCGCTTTGGGCCAGGCCCTGAACCGCCGGAAGGTGTCTTCGGGCGTCACCCGGTCCCCGCGATACTCGATCACCACCACCGGCGTAGGCGGCACATCACGGATCGTCGTGGTCAAAGATTATCTGCATGGGCTCGTTGCTTGCGTTGTCGAGGGGCCCGAAGGCCATAAGCCACGACCCACAGCTGGGAGATATTCGGAGCGACGAAGGCGAATGCCCGAACCGTCGCCGAGAGGCGCGGGCGAACACATCGCGCGCATCGTAACCTGCATCCATGGCTATGTCCGTGACACTTTGGGCGTCCATGTCGGCGAGCCGGTACGAAGCGCGCCAAGGCCAGCTCATCGTCCAGATGCTGGTCAATGTGAGCACCCGCAGGTTTCAAGTGCCGCCTTCATTGCCTCTCTTCCTGCGTGGTGACACCAGCCAGGCCCTCCCGGGCATGGCGCTCGACCGATCCTGCGATTTGGATGGTTCTTCAACATGTGCTGCCAGCAACGGCTTGAAGGCAAAGCGATCGACGGTTGAACGGAGCCCGGCTCATCCAATCGTAAGTGGAAGCCGTGCTTCAGCAAGCGGCTTTGGAGCAGTTCATCGTTTCCGTGAAACGGTGAACTGTTTTGGAACGAATCTTTCTGGCCGATCACGCGTCAACCATCGCCGGACTGATCGGGAATGTGTTCTGCAAAGACCCATCGGTGGAGCACGACGAAATTGATCGCGGGCACAAGCAAGCAGGTAATCGTGATGGGAAAGATGAGCGGCAGGCCCAGCTTCGCCGTCAAGAGCGCCGGCGCGCCATAGGCGATGGCCAAGCCGATCGCCGCCAGCAATAGAAAACGCGGAGCCTCTGATCTATGCAAACCGCGCGACATGAAGGTTACTGACCTGTGCGCGAGATAGGAAAACAAGGCTGCGGCTGCGTATGCTGCAAGGGACGCTTGAACGGGGCTGAAGCCGAACCGTTCCGATTTGACAAAGACATCCGCCAAGGCGGCATACAGGATTGTGGCGGCGACGCCGACCAGGCCGAAGCGCGCCAGAAGCTTCAGGACGGTGCCAGCGGCAGGCCGAAATTCAGACACGGGCACTACACGCATACTGGGCGCCAAGCGGCAGCGGCGCGAGGGCACGCTCAACCTTTCTGGCGAATCTGCCGGCCGACGGGAGCAGCAGGAAATGCTCGCATCGAACCTCCCTGAAGCCTGCTTGTCGAAAGAGGGCCGCTGCTTTGACCGCGTTGAGCAGGACCGCGTCTTGGTCAAACGGACATCGGAGCACCGCCAGGCGCGTCAGCGGATTATAGGGATTGTGCTCGATGATGCAGGCGACGCCGCCTTGCCGCACGACGCGTCGCATCTCGCGAAAAAAAACGAGCCAGGATGCGGGCGAAACATGATGAACAACACAACTGGCAAAAGCCAGGTCGAACACGCAGTCGTCATAAGGCAGGGCCGTCGTGGTGCATGTCCTATAGACGACGCTCGGATTGTCCTCGCTGGCGCGCTGGATCGACTCTTGCGAGACGTCGCAGCCATCCAGGCGCTCGAAAGCCCCGTCTAGATAAGGATGGAGCGAACCGACACCGCAGCCCACATCAAGCGCCCGCAGCATGGCTCCCCGTCGACGAAGTCCTCGCTCGGCGACTAGGCGTCGCAGCAGGTCGGCCTTTGCGACCAAAAAGAATGCGTGCTTGAGTCCGGAAAAGCGGATCGACGCATCGATCGTCTCTCCATAACTGGATCTATAGCTGTCGAAGAGTTCGGACACTGGGAGCGGCTCCGTTCTTAGGCTTGCGAAACGATCTCCGGTTCCCACCAGCGATGGCACGCACCGGCTCGTCGAAGCCGGTAAGCCGATCGATCACGTAAAGAGGGCGGCGTTTCACTTCGGCGTGGATGCTACCGACATAGAGGCCGACCACGCCTGTCATGAAAAGATTGATGCCGCACAGGAACGATACGATCACAACGGTGGACGTCCAGCCGGCAATGACGCCGGTTTCAAAAATCCAGGCGAACACGGCATAAGCGCCAAAGGCCAGCGCAAGTGCAGAAATGGCCGATCCGCCCCAAAGCGCAAAGTGAAGCGGCTTTTCCGAGAAGCTGACAATGGCGTGGACAGCAAGGTGCATCATCTTCCAGAAAGGGTATTTGGTCTGGCCGATGGTCCTCGGGGGGCGTTCGAATGGCACTCCCGCTTGCTTGAATCCCATCCAGCCGAACATGCCCCTCACGAAGCGATCGTGTTCAGGCATGTGTTTGAAGACGTCCAGCGCATGGCGGCCGACCAGACGGAAGTCCCCGACGTTGCGCGGGATGTTGACCGACGTCATCTTCTCGAGGAAACGGTAGAAAAGATCGGCGCTAAGCCGCTTGAACCAGGATTCGCCCTCGCGCTTGACACGGCGGGCGTAGACGATCTCGAAACCTTCCTTCCACTTTGCCACGAGATCAAGAACGACCTCCGGTGGATCTTGCAGGTCGGCATCCATGACGATGACTGCATCCCCCGCAGCAGCATCCATGCCAGCCGTGATCGCAATCTGGTGTCCGAAATTACGGGAAAGTTCGATAAGCCGGAAGCGAGGTTCGGCGGTGACCACCTGCCGAAGGTATTTGACGCTGCCGTCATGGCTACCGTCATCGACAAAAATTGCCTCAGTCTCTCCGTCCAGCCGACTGATCAGTGACCTGATCCGTTCGATCAGTCGCGGCAGCACTTGTTCTTCATTATATATCGGCAGGACCAGCGAGTAGCGCGGCGACGCGTTCACTCCCGTCCCGACGCTTTGGATCACAGGGGCTCGCATGCGGATGAAAATGAAACGCCCGCACCAAAGTTCCATAAGACGCAGCTAATTTAGAAAATTTTAGATATGGCGAGTCGGGGGGAAAGACAGGCGCGCTGCTGCCACATGCTCAAAACTCAATAGTCCATATCTGCAGCCTCGTCGCGACGCGAGCCGCCTGAGGCAACCACAAAATCTTTAATCCGCCAGACCGCCGTCGCGATGTTCAACGGCATGAATGATCGCTTCATAGACGCTCCCGATCTCTTCATCGATCTCCTGAATTGGGATGCCTTCGATGGCGGCCGCCCGCAGGGCCTGGTCTGCCATATCGGTCACAAGCCGGCCCGGGTCGTCGATTGGCCCTTCCGGCATATGTTCGGAAATCCATTTGTATAGAAAGTCGGCACCGCGGGTGCTCATGGCGGTTTCTGGATAAGGACCTCTGCCGAGACAAACCTAGGATGGGTAACAGACAATGTCAGGCCTTTCGAAATAGCCTCGGGCGCGAGGTGACGTCTCACCCTCTTCGGCTTGCATGCTTACCTATGTTCGTTGACGGGCGTTCCGCGCTTTCAGCCGATATAGAGGAGAGCAGGCGGCAGCGAAGGAAAGTGGCGAGGATCGCGGCTTTTCGCGCATTCAGCGGCACCGCGATGGAATAATCGCGGTGCCGCGCACAGCTAGCAGTTCGCGTCAGTCTGCGGATCGCACGCCTTGTTTTTTTGCTTCTGTGGCTTGGGTTTGGTCGCCTGCTCGGGCTCGGCCTGCTGCTGCTCGACGGCCGGCTGCTTCTTGCCCTTCGGCTTCTCAGGCTTGGCCGCCTGTTCGGGCTCGGCCTGCTGCTGCTCGGCGGCGGGCTGCTTCTTGGCCTTCGGCTTCTCAGGCTTGGCCGCTTGCTCTGGCTCGGCCTGCTGCGGCTCGGCGGCCGGCTGCTTCTTGGCCTTCGGCTTCTCAGGCTTGGCCGCCTGTTCCGGCTCGGCCTGCTGCTGCTCGGCGGCCGGCTGCTTCTTGCCTTTCGGCTTCTCAGGCTTGGCCGCTTGCTCTGGCTCGGCCTGCTGCGGCTCGGCGGCGGGCTGCTTCTTGCCCTTCGGCTTCTCAGGCTTGGCCGCTTGCTCTGGCTCGGCCTGCTGCGGCTCGGCGGCGGGCTGCTTCTTGGCCTTCGGCTTCTCAGGCTTGGCCGCCTTGCCGGGCTCGGCCTGCTGCTCGGCCGCGGGCTGCTCCTGGGTTGTCGGCTTCTCAGGCTTGGCCGCCTGTTCCGGCTGGGCCTGTTCGGTCTTTGCTGCGCCTTCGGTCGGCTTCGATTTCCGGCTAGCCTGAACCTGCTTCACCTCCTCGATGTCTTTGAGCTTGGCTGGTTTGGCCTTGGGGTCGGCTTTCACCTCACCTTCAAAGACCGCGACCGTATCGTTTTCCAATTTGCCGGACTGCTCGGGTGCTTCGGTCTTGCTGACCTTGACGGCAGTCACCTTCTGGTTCGTCTCCTTTTCGATCACATCAACATCAACGACTTTGTTGATCACCACGTTGTTCTGGATCGTCACGTCGCCGGCCGGCTCGGCCGCCTCGACAATGCGCACAAATTCCGGCTCATCACGGATAACGACGACAGAAATGTCCGCAGCAAGGAATTCGCGGGTAGGGACCACAACCCAGTAAAAATCCGGCGTCGCGTCGAAGGTCACCTCGATTGAAATCAGATCCGGATCGCGGCGCGGCGGCAGCGGAGCCCAAATGATGTGCTCCCTTTCACGACGCCAACTCACCCATGCTGGCGCCCAACGAGTCCCCGGAACCCAGTACCAACCGATATCGTCGGCATAGCCCCACCGGCCGTAATGGTACGTCGCCCAACCGAATGGCTCGTCGGATACCCAGAGCCAGCCATACTGCTCGGTATAGACCCAGTGTCCAAGGGTATACGGACGCCAATCGTCACGTACATGAACCGGCACGAAAACGGTCGCACCGTGGTACGAAACCCAATCACCATAGGGAGACAAGTCTTGGTAGAATGTGCTGATCGAAACGGTGGCAGCCCTTGCCTCGGACACAAGCAACAATGGCGTAATCGGGTTTGGAATCTCGACGACCGTGAGTAGACAGGCGGCTACGCCGCTCAGCATCAGTCGAACCGCATTTTGGGCAAGGACGCGTTTCATCCCGTTTCCTCCGAAACAGATCGCCCTTCGTCTTAGAAACTCGCCGGCTGTCGGATTGTTCCACCTTGCTAGCGTCGCCCGCATTGGCTCACGCAGCGGCTTTGGCATCGCACAATGATAAGGATCAAACGTCAGAGTTGCTTCATGAGTTGCAACAGGTCACCAACCGCCCTCACAATTCCGCGCCCGGAGATTGGAGATGTTCCTGCTCGCAACCACGAAACTGTTTCCGCGAAGTCAGATGAGGAGACAGCCATTTTCGGACCGCTCGATGCCGCGAAGAAACCCTACAAATCGCGGCGTGCACACACACACTGGGATGAGATACTATTTCAAACGAACCGCTGCCCCGGTTGCGCGCCGATGATCATGTTCGACCTCGTCAAGCCGCGCGGGAGCAGACCCTGGGGCACTTCGCTTGCGCGGTGGCGATCGCTCTACAGGTCTGAGCTTTGAGCGGAAGAAGCGTCTTCAACAGAGAACGGAACACGACGCTCACACGTCCACGCCTGCTTTGCGAAACCCCTCGAGCCACAATTCACGATCTTCGGCCAACGCGCACATGCCGGCACAATTGCGGGCGAATGCCGGAATATCGAAACCTGTCGGTGCCTCGCCTAGAATTGCTTTTGCCTCATCGATCCTCCCCAGTTGGGAAAGGCACATCGACTGAAGCAATCTTACATAGAAAGGTGCGCCGTTAATTGTTTTGTAGGTATTAAGGGCTCCTTCAAAGTCACGCATTAAATACTGTATGTCTGCCAAGATAACCGTCCATCCCGGCGGTGCGCGTGGCTCAGCTTGATGTACGCGTTCAATTATTTCCCGTGCGCGATTGCGTTCGCCTACGAAGGCGAGAACTAGTGCCCGTGTGGCGGCTGTGGAAATGTCACGCGGATTGAGTAAACTTGCACTATCAGAGTATCGTCTTGCATTGTCTCCATCACCGAGCATTAGGTACGCAGCTGCTACCTGTTCAAGCACGTAGGCGTCTGTCTTATCGGCAGCGATAGCTCTTTCAGCGTATCCGCGAGATAGTTCGGCGTTTTTCATATGAGTGTCACGTGCGGATCCGGTGAATCGTCTATAGCCATACAGGCCACTCAACATGGCCAACGCTCTCGCATATTGAGGATCAACTTTGATCGCCTGATTCAGGCAGCTTATAGCATCCTCCTCATCGCCATTTCTCGAAGCCTGCCTGCCGCGCAACCACAAACTATAAGCGGTGGTGCTTGTCGTCGGATTTCGCTGACGAGCTTTGCTTGCTGCTTCATCTAGATTGTAAAAAAGACGACCAAGAATAGCATCAACGATCTCGTCCTGAACCTGAAATATGTCTTCAATTTTCCGATCGAATTTTTCTGCGAACGCATGAGTCCCAGTTTGAACGTCAAAGAGTTGAACTGTAGCACGCACCCTGTTGCCGGCCTGGCGAATGCTTCCCTCGATCACAAAATCAGCCCGAAGCTTGCGGCCTATCTCCGCCACGTTTACGGACCGGTCCTTAAACAGAGCTGTCGTGTTACGTGCAATCACTGACAGATGTTGATAGCGGGAAAGCTCCGTGATTATGTCCTCGGTTATTCCATCGGAGAAATAGTCTTGTGCTGGGTCGCCAGACATATTTGCGAACGGCAATACCGCCACCGTCGTATGCTCGTTGCCCCTTAAGGATTGGGCTTCTTGGACTTCTTCTGCGTCGCTGGGCCTGATGCGATAGGCGCGAATTGTCCTGGATATATTCTTGAGGGAGCTTTCCCCAATATCCTCGACTGAAATCTCAAGCTTTCCTTGAATCGCATCGTACATTTGGCCCGAAATGCAAATACCTCCCGGCTCGGACAGGGTTTCAAGCCGAGCGGCGATGTTAACACCGTCACCGTAGACATCCGACTCGTCCTCTATGATGTCTCCTAGGTTAATGCCTATCCGCAATCTGATCCGGTTAGCATCTGCTAGCGTTTCATTTGCTTTGGCCATGCGGAGCTGAAGTTCAAGCGCACAACTCACCGCATTTACCGCGCTTGCAAATTCGGCCAGGATTCCGTCACCCATGAACTTGACAATTCGACCTGCGTGCTCTCGAACGGCGGGCACCACGATCTCCCTTCGCCGTTCCTTGAGCACACCAAGAGTGCCGAGCTCATCCGCCTCCATGAGGCGGGAGTAACCAACCACGTCGGCCACTAGGATGGCAGCCAAACGGCGCTGCGCAGCATTTCCAACCACTGCCGACCAACCTCTTCGGTCCCATCGCCCCCAACGAATCTACAACACGGCGCAAATGTCTGCCAGAAACTTGCCTCAAGACGGTCGAGCAGGTTTTTGGCGCGCGTGTTTCGCCCTGGACGCCGGAGACAGCGACCCTGGCGTGCGATCAGCTAACAATTGCCGTTGTCGCCCCGATAAACGCCCGGCAGCGGCGTTTTATCCGTGCCGGTGTGCTTTGCGAGCCGCCATGCTCCCCCCGCCGCGACATGGCCCTTCCTCGACTTGCTGGCAGCAGCACGTTCCTCAGCTTCATGAAGATCTTCGCCCGCCGTTGCAGCGGCGTATGCGATTGCCGTCCCTGCCCCTCACCTGGCTTCGTCGCGGCGCACGCGCAGGCCGTCGACGAAGACGTCGACGAGGCGGATGACGGTGGCCTGCCAGCCGGGCTGGTCGCGCGTGTAGCACATGCCGATCAGCGCGCGCATGACGTCCTCCGGCGCGATGTCGTCGCGGATTTCGCCGGCGGCGACCGCCGCCGCCATCAGATTGCCGACGGAGCGGGCCGACTGCGCGGCGGAATGGGCGTAGAGCTCGGTCGAACTGCCGGCGGCCGGGGCAAGGGCGGCGAGCATGCCCTTCTTGGTGGCGACCATGCCGACATTGGCATGCAGCCAGCGGCGCAGCGCCTCGAGCGGCGGCGCCTCGGCGGCGAGCGTCACGGCCAGATCGACGAGTTGGTCGACCTCGCGCCGGTAAACCGCCTGGAACAGCGCCTCGCGCGTCGGAAAATGGCGATAGAGCGTGCCGATGCCGACGCCGGCGGTTCGGGCCACAGCCTCCAGGCTGGCGTCCGGGCCGCCGGCGCTGAACACGTCATGCGCCGCGACGAGCAGGCGGTCCCGGTTGCGGACAGAATCGGCGCGCGGTTTCCGGCTTGCCTTTTCGGTTTTCTCGCCCATCTACCTTTCATTCCCAATTTTTTGCTTGCAAAACGGAGGCACCCTCCGTATAACACATCTCGGGCAACCGGTGTGGATTGTTGATTGTAGCCTCGCGCCCTGCCTCCCGAAAGGCTTGCTGTCTGCGTCGCACAGCCGACCCGCCACGTCGATAAATTTCTGAGACATAATCCATCGGAGCGAACATGACTTTGTCCGTCACGTTAACTGTCAACGGCGCCCGCAAGGACGTTGCGCTGGAAGACCCGCGAGTGACACTGCTCGACCTTCTGCGCGAGCGGCTTCATCTTACCGGAACGAAGAAAGGCTGCGACCGCGGCCAATGCGGCGCCTGCACGGTGCTGGTCGACGGGCGTCGGATCAACGCCTGTCTTGCGCTGGCGGTCAGCCTCGACGGCGCCGATGTGCAGACTATCGAAGGTCTCGCCGAAGGCGACCGGCTCGACCCGGTGCAAGCCGCTTTCATCGAACATGACGGCTTCCAGTGCGGCTTCTGCACGCCGGGCCAAATCATGAGCGCTGTGGGCCTCATCGGCGAGGGCGACGCCGGCAACGACCCGCAGCGCATCCGCGAGGGCATGAGCGGCAATCTGTGCCGCTGCGGCGCCCATGCCGGCATCATCGAGGCGGTGCTCGACGCACAGCAGCGCCTGTCCACCGAAGAACGGAGTGTCGCATGAACCTGTTTGATTACGTTCGCCCGGCTTCGGTGGCCGAAGCCGTCGCCGCCGCCGCCGAACCCGGTGCCGCCTATCTCGCCGCCGGCACGAATCTGCTTGACCTGATGAAGGGCGGCGCGTTGCGTCCCGGAAAGCTCGTCGATGTCACAAGGCTGCCCGGCCTCGACCGCATCGAGCGGCTTGCCGACGGATCGCTGCGCATCGGTGCCATGGTGCGTAATGCCGATCTCGCCCGCGATCCGGCCTTCGCCGCCACCTATCCGGCCGCTGCCGAGGCGCTGCTCTCAGGCGCCTCGCCGCAATTGCGCAATGCCGCCACCGTCGGCGGCAATGTGATGCAGCGCACGCGCTGCGCCTATTTCCATGACGCGGCCAGCGCCTGCAATCGACGCGACCCCGGCGCCGGCTGCGACGCGCTGGGCGGCGAAAACCGCAGCCATGCCGTGCTCGGCTGGTCCGACGCCTGCATCGCCACCCACCCGTCGGATTTCTGCGTGCCGCTGGTCGCCCTCGACGCCGTGGTCGAGATCGAGGGACGGGACGGCCGCCGCGAGGCGCTTTTGGAGGATTTCCATTTGCTTCCGGGCGCGACGCCCGAGCGCGAAACAAACCTTGCGGCGGGCGAACTGGTCACCGCGCTGCGCCTGCCAGCTAGGGCAGCCGGTTTCCGTGCGTACTCACGCTATCTGAAACTGCGCGAGCGCACTTCGTTTGCCTTCGCGCTGGTCTCGGCCGCCGCAGCCTTGCGGATCGAGAATGGCAGGATCAGTGAGGCCCGCCTGGCGCTTGGCGGCGTTGCTGCGAAACCGTGGCGCGCCCGCGCGGCGGAGGCGCTGCTGGTGGGGGCCGCGCCGGACGGTGACGCCTTTGCAAAGGCGGCTGCGGCCGCGCTGGCCGACGCAAGACCTTCAGGTGACAACGCCTACAAGATCGAACTGGCGAAGGGGGTGGTCAAACGCGCACTGCTGCTTGCGGCGGCCGGAACGCCGGTCCGCATGCCGGCGCTGCCCGGATCCGTCTTTGCTTCCGACACCGGAGTTGCCTCCCATGCCTGAGACCATTCCCTTTTCCGCCCCCCATGTCCGCATGGGGTCTTCGAGCGGCCAGCCGCTAAGCCGCCGCGACGGCGTGCTCAAGGTCACTGGCGCCGCGACCTTCGCCGCCGACAACCATCCTGAAAACCTGCTGCATGCCGTGGTCGCGGTCAGCACCATCGCGCGCGGCCGCGTCGCCTCGCTCGACGTGGCGGCGGCGAAAGCCCATCCCGGCGTCGTCGAGGTGATCACGCCGGCCAATTGCCCGCCGCTGGCGCTTGACCCGGAAGACAAACACTCGCTGTTCGACTACCGCTTCGACGCCTTGCAGAACGACCGCGTGCGCTATGCCAAGCAGCCGATTGCGCTGGTCGTCGCCGGGACGCTGGAGGCCGCGGCCGAAGGCGCGCGGCTGCTCGCGCCGACCTATGAGGCTGAGACCGCGCATGTCGGCTTCGACGACGGTGAGCCCTACGATCCGCCGGCGGTGGGAATCGGCAGCCCGCCGAACTTCGACAAGGGCGATATCGCCGCCGGTCATGCCGCGGCGGCCCACAGGATCGACACTGATTTTGAGACGCCGCCGCAATATCACAACGCCATGGAACCGCACGCCATCGTCGCCGAATGGAATGGCGACCGGCTGACCATTGACACGCCGAATCAGGCCATCGTCATGTCGCGCGCGGCTTTTGCCGGCTATTTCGGCATCCCGGCCGAGAACGTGTTGCTGCGCAGCCCCTTCCTCGGCGGCGGCTTCGGCTCCAAGGCGATCATGAACGGCCACTACATTCTGGCCATCCTGGCCGCGCGCATGCTCGGGCGCCCGGTCAAGCTGGCGCTGCCACGCGACCAGATGTTCGGGCCGGTCGGGCATCGCGGCGCGACGCGTCAACAGCTCCGCCTTGGCATGGATGCGCAAGGGCGTCTGGCCGCGCTGGAACACCGCACGGTGGCAATGACCAGCAGCTTCGACGATTTTATCGAACCGGCGTCCAACGCCTCGCTGAACCTTTATGCCAGCCCGGCAATCTCGACCCGGCATTCGGCGGTGCGCGTCGATATTGGCACGCCGGGGCCGATGCGGGCGCCGGGCGAGGCCACCGGCTCGGCGGCGCTGGAATGCGCCATCGACGAGGCAGCACTTGCCTGCGGGCTCGACCCGCTGGAATTCCGCCTGCGCAACTATGCCGAGACCGATCCGGCCTCCGGCAAGCCGTTCTCGGCCAAGTCGCTGCGCGAATGCTATGCGCGGGGCGCGGAGAAATTCGGCTGGGCCGGGCGTCCGATTGAGCCCAGGCGGATGCGCGACAAGGGCGGAAACCTTGTCGGCTGGGGCGTGGGCACGGCGCTGTTCCACGCACCGATGTTCCAGGCCGAGGCGCGTGCCACGCTGCGCGCCGACGGCACAGCGCTGGTCGAGACCGCCGGGGCCGACATGGGCCAGGGCGCGTGGACGGCGCTGGCCCAGATCGCCGCCGACGGGCTCGGCCTGAGTATCGATCAAATCGAATTCCGCTCAGGCAATTCGGAGCTTCCCGACGGCGGCGTCGCCGGCGGCTCGGGTCATACCGCCACGGCGGGCACCGCGCTCCACAACGCCGGCACCGACGTCATCGCCAAGCTGGCGGAACTTGCCGTCAACGCCCCGGACTCGCCTTTGTTTGGTGCCGGCAATGCCGGCGTCGAGGCGCGCGGCGGGCGGCTCCATCATCGCGCCGACGAAACCCGCAGCGAAAGCTTTGCCGACATTCTGGCGCGGGCCGGCCTGAAGACCCTGGAAGGCATGGGCGCCGGCGGGCGTGATCCAGCGGACGCAGAGGCGCGGGCGATGTTCTCGCACGGCGCGGTGTTCGCCGAGGTCAAGGTCGACGCCGATCTCGGCCAGGTGAAGGTGACGCGGCTTGTCGGTGCCTTTGCCGCCGGGCGCATCATCAACCCGAAGCTGGCGAAAAGCCAGCTCTATGGCGGCATGATCTGGGGCCTTTCCTTCGCACTGCATGAAGAGGCGGTCCACGACCGACGCAGCGGCCGGCCGATGAACGCCGACCTTGCCAGCTATCACATCCCGGTCCATGCCGACATTCCCGATATGCAAGCGCTGCTGATCGACGAGGACGACCCATATGTCAACGCGCTCGGCATCAAGGGCGTCGGTGAGATCGGCATCACCGGCACGGTCGGCGCCATCGCCAACGCCATCTGGCACGCGACGGGTGTAAGGGCGCGCCGCTTTCCGATCCGCATCGAGGACATTGTCTGCTGAGGAGGTTCGCTGCTAAGGCCCGGCCCAGGTCAAGCTACGGCCGGGGCCTGGTCAAGGTCGTGACGGCGCTGGCAACCGCCGCCGCGCCCGGCATGGCGGCCGCTTTCGCCGCTTTGCCGCCAGTGGGGGAGTGCTGGTCCCAGATGGGAAATCGAGGAATCGAACGCCGAGCTTTGCCTAAAGGGGACATAGGGGCATCAAATCAGGCGGTTGCTTTCCGCAATTTGACGCGCCCGCCGCACCGTGCCGTCGGTGTCGGCGGACTTTCGTCTTGTTGCTTCGTCGCTTCTGATCGTCAGCCGCTTCGACAGGATTTTTCCGGCTTCGACGATCGGCTTGACAGGTGTGGCTGGCGCGTCCGGGGTTTTCATATCCCTCATGCTTATTGTCCTTTTGGCAAAAATGAAAGAGAGCGCGGAGCGGCTGTCCGCCCCGGCACCTTGCACGGCGATAAGATTACAGTCGCACGATCCAGGCCAGCAACGCCGGATCAAAATCCGAGTTGCCGGTATAGTCGCGGATCAAAAGCGCGGCATATGCCTGCCACTGATCCTCGGGGGTCTGCTTTTCAATGACCGATGTTCTGAAGGCGTCGCGCAGGATATTGCGGTCAAAAATCGAAATCGCTTCGGCCGATTGATCATTGTCCATGATGCAGCTCCCCTCGAAGGGCGGGAGTATGATGGACGCTCTCGAGCGCCCGTGCCCATGTTCTGGCCGGCGACGAAGGGGTACTGTGCGCCCCCACAGGTGCTTAGCGAATCATTCCGGCGAATTTGCTTGGCGGAGCAGCTAGCTCAGCGGCCGGCCTGTTCCCGCCGCTTGGCGTCTTGATCGTTCAGCCGGCCCACCATCTCGTCCGCTTCGCCGGCATTGATGCCGACCATGACCCTATTGTTGGACTCGGCGGGCTGGCCGGTGAAAACGTCGAAAACGGTCCAGCTGTCCGGGCGGTCCATGCGAAGCGCGTAGCGGTTTGCCATACTCGCGTCCTATTCATTTTCGCCGGCACCAATGTGTGTCGATCGGTTCAGGCCTGCAGAATGAAAAACACTGCCGCCAGGACAACGACTGTCCACAGCGCCACGCACACCTTCAAGGCCAGGCCCCCGTGCGACGAGATGCCCTGCCGCATGCGGGCTACCCCGTTCTTCATTCTCCTGCCCGGCGCGGCCGCAACGGCGACCGGCGGCTTGACCGCAAGCCTGCCGAATACCGGAAGCAGCGTCGGCTCACGCACGGACTTCTCCAGACGCCAAGGTCTCTATCCCATGCCACCGCTGCCGCCACCCGCAGGTGCGGCATCCTTGGCCGGAATGTCGGTGATCATCGCTTCGGCGGTGATCAGAAGGGCTGCGATCGAGCCGGCATCCTGCAGCGCGGTGCGCACCACTTTCGCCGGGTCGACGATGCCCGCCTTGATCATGTCGACATAGACCTCGTTCTGGGCGTCGAAGCCCTGATTGTGGTCCTTGCTGTCGATCAGCTTGCCGACGACGATCGAGCCTTCGACGCCGGAATTCTCGGCGATCTGGCGGATCGGCGCTTCGAGCGCCCGAAGCACGATCGAGATGCCCGCGGTGACATCGGCATTGGCGCCATTCAAGCCGGCCAGTGCCGACCTGGCACGCAGCAGTGCCACCCCGCCGCCCGGCACGATGCCTTCTTCAACCGCGGCGCGCGTTGCGTTCAACGCATCGTCGATGCGGTCCTTCTTTTCCTTGACTTCCGACTCGGTGGCGCCGCCGACGCGGATGACGGCAACACCGCCGGAGAGTTTGGCCAGCCGCTCCTGCAGCTTTTCCTTATCGTAGTCGGAGGTCGTCTCCTCGATCTGGCCCTTGATCTGGGCGACGCGCGCCTGGATGGTCGCCTTGGTGCCGGCGCCGTCGATGATCGTGGTGGTGTCTTTCTCGATCAGCACGCGCTTGGCGCGGCCGAGCATCTCGACAGTGACGTTTTCGAGCTTGATGCCGAGATCCTCAGAGATCATCTGGCCCGATGTCAGCACGGCGATGTCTTCCAGCATCGCCTTGCGGCGGTCGCCGAAACCCGGCGCCTTGACGGCCGCGACCTTCAGGCCACCGCGCAATTTGTTGACGACAAGCGTGGCGAGTGCCTCGCCTTCGACGTCTTCGGAGATGATCAGCAGCGGCCTGCCGCTCTGCACCACCGCTTCGAGGATCGGCAGCATCGCCTGCAGATTGCCGAGCTTCTTCTCGTGGATGAGGATGTAGGGCTCTTCCAGCTCGGCTCGCATCTTGTCGGCATTGGTGACGAAATAGGGCGAGAGATAACCGCGGTCGAACTGCATGCCTTCGACGACGTCGAGCTCGGTGTCGGCGGTCTTGGCTTCCTCGACGGTGATGACGCCGTCATTGCCGACCTTGTCCATCGCCTTGGCGATCATCTCGCCGACGCTGGCATCGCCGTTGGCGGCGATGGTGCCGACCTGGGCGATTTCGGCCGACGACTTGACCTTCTTGGCGCGGGCCTGAATTTCCTTGACCACGGCGGAAACCGCCTGGTCGATGCCGCGCTTGAGGTCCATCGGGTTCATGCCGGCGGCGACCAGCTTGGCGCCTTCGCGCAGGATCGAGGCGGCCAGCACCGTAGCGGTGGTGGTGCCATCACCGGCCAGATCGTTGGTCTTCGAGGCGACTTCGCGCACCATCTGCGCGCCCATGTTCTCGAACTTGTCGGCAAGCTCGATTTCCTTGGCGACGGTGACGCCGTCCTTGGTGATGCGCGGCGCGCCATAGGCCTTGTCGAGGATGACGTTGCGGCCCTTGGGACCGAGCGTGACCTTCACAGCATTGTTGAGGATCTCGACGCCGCGCAGCATGCGGTCGCGCGCATCGGTGGAGAATTTGATTTCCTTGGCAGACATGATTTTTATCCCGTCGAATTTGGAGTGGAACGGTCGCCGCGCGGAACGCGCTGCGCTTGTTCTTCAAGTACTGGAGCGACCTTTGCGCGCCCTGAGGGAAACGCGCCGCACGCGCCGCTCCAGTCAGGCGGCCTTCTTGGCTTCGACGGCTTTGTCGATGACGCCCATGATGTCGGCTTCCTTCATGATCAGAAGGTCCTCGCCGTCGATCTTGACCTCGGTGCCCGACCATTTGCCGAACAGGATGAAGTCGCCTGCCTTGACGTCGAGTGGAACAAGCACGCCGTTTTCGTCGCGTGCGCTCGGGCCGACAGCGATCACTTCCCCTTCCTGCGGTTTCTCCTTGGCATTGTCGGGAATGATGATACCGCCCTTGGACTTGATATCGCCTTCGGCGCGACGAATGACGACGCGGTCGTGGAGTGGCCGAAATTTCATGGGAACTTTCTTTCTGGGGCCGGCATGGGCGGCCGCTCCTCCTGATATAGGCGTCTTGGCACTCGATAGATAGAAGTGCCAGAATTATTTCTCGCCAACGGCCAAGAATTTGAATGATATAATTCGAGACGCGCAGAAATTCGTTCGGATGGGAGGAAAACCTTTTGCCGGATTGAATTTCGCGGATGCAAGTTATTATTTCAAAGATCAAACAGAGGATGGCCGCGACCTTGTTTGGAACTCAATTGAGGCGCATATGCAAAATTCGTTGATTTGGATCGAGTTGGCTTTATGTCAGAGCCCTCGCCATTCACCACCGAATTCTCGAAAACGAGTGCATGCGCCGGTCCGGCGCACATTTAGTTCCGTTCGGACCCTGGAATGAAACCGATGCTGACCACGGATGCACTGGCAGCGTCGGGCATCGTCCCAGCGGTTCGAGTAGGAATGATACGGAAAAGCGCAGCCGCCCGTTTCCGCGGAAAATCGCAATTCATGACCAGCCGCACCACAAATACAGTCGTTCGCTTCAAGTCGGCGTTTCCGCTGCCCGGCTTTGATCAACCGCAACCGCCCGGAGAGTATCGGGTCGACCATGACGAGGAGGCCCTCGAAGGGACTTCCCAGATCGCATGGCGCCGCGTGGCCACCTTCATTCACCTGCCGGCGATCACCGCGAGCGGTGCTACGCAGCAAATGGTGCCGATCGAACCGGCATTGCTTCAAGCCTCGCTGGAGCTGGACGAGAGACAATCATGAGAACCACAACCCTGATGCAACGCAACGCACGCCCGGTCCGCCGCGAAGCCGCAACGCATCTCTTCGCCGTCGGACAGGCTATCCGGCTGAAGAGCGGCATCGGCACGTTTCCAAAGGCCGCGGAAATCTACCGCGTCACAGCAACGCTCCCGCCGAGCGGAAATTCGCTGCAGTACCGCATCTGCAGCGACGTCGAACCTCATGAACGGGTGGCGACGCAGGACAGTCTCGAACCGGTCGACACGTCGCCGGGCATAACGCTAAGCGAAAGGATCTTCGAACATGTCAAAGGGACAGAAACGATCTAGCCGGGAGATCAGGAAGCCGAAGCTGGAAAAGGTCCCGCCCAAGGCTGAAAGCGTATTCGGCGCCCAGACCAGACTTGCCGCCAACATCAGTGCCGTGCGCGGCAAGGGCAAGAACTGACGTCGCGACACGGGCACGGATGACGATGAAGATCGTGATCGAATTCTATCGCACCCGAAACTCGGACGACGCGCATGCCGTAGTCGGGCGCGAGACGGCGCAAGCGGCCAACCTCGACCATGCGATCGAGGTCGCCAGGCTTTTGGCAAAAACCCTGAACATGCCGCAGCAGCCGGACGCCATGACCATCGTCGACGCGAATGGCGCGACGCTCTATTCCGGCGTTCTGGCCAAGGAAGCGATTAATGAGGAAAGGCCAACACCATGAATGCCTATAGCAACGAAACCGATCGGCAGCGCAACACCGCCGGGCTTGCGGCCTGGGAAAATGAGGGTGGCGCATCGGCACGCGACTTCGCGGACCGTCAGTATGGCCGCCGCGTCGAAGCGGATCGGTCCTGGACCGTCTATCATGTCTTCAGCGGAATTCCGGCGCTGATCGACGGTGGTGCGATGACCGGCCTCAGCCGGTCGGATGCGACGCGCAGCATGTTGTCCCTCAACCACCGCAATGCCGCGCGCCGGAGGGCGCGGCTTGCGGCGCCGCCAATTGTCCCACCCGAGGCAGCGGCGGGCCAATCATGACGTCTCCTTTCCCAACCCCAACCGCAGATTCGATGAAGTGCGCGATTTTCAGTATGTAGGCACCGTATCACGAACGTTCTGGTAGGACCGGCATGTCGCCTCCTGGAGCGAGCGGGCACGCGGTGCCACACTGGAGCAAGCGGGCACGCGGTGCCACAGTCGAGTAATAGCTAGCAGCGTCGTTGCGGCCAAGATGGAGGTCGCCAGCGGAATGGCGCCTTTCTGGCTTCCAGACCCGACCGTCTGTTTCCGGCCCCAATCCCAACCGAGTCAGTACCCGGGCGTTCCTCCGGTGGCCAATCATGGCCGAAGGAGAAACGAAATGGGACATTCACACTATGACCCCACCGCTCCCGATCGCCGCGCCTGGAAGGCGGGCAAGAAGGTCGGAACGAAGCGCCCGCTCAAACCTCGACAGATATGGGCGATCCGATTCTTTCTCGATCGAGAGCGGCGGTTGCGCGATCGAGCCCTCTTCGATCTAGCAATCGACAGCAAGTTGCGCGGCTGCGATCTCGTCAGTATCAAGATCGGCACCTTGGTTCTCGGGCCGGAAATTCGAACCCGCGCGATGGTCGTGCAATAGAAGACGGGCCGACCTGTTCAGTTCGAGTTGATGAGCGACGCACGCTCCAGTCTTCTCGCATGGCTGGAACGGCGCGGCGGCACGGTCAACGACTATGCATTCCCGAGCAGGATCGACCTAAAGCGTCACATGAGCAAGAGGCAGTATGCCCGCCTCGTGGACGAATGGATTGTGGCGATCGGACTTCGACCCCAAGAATACGGCACGCATTCGCTGCGGCGTACCAAAGGGTCGACCATTTACAAGACGACAGGTAACCTCCGCGCTGTCCAGATTCTGCTGGGCCACACCAAAATCGAGAACAAAGTGAGGTATCTCGGCGTCGACGTAGAAGATGCCCTCGAACTCGCCGAGGCCACGGAAGTCTAACCAGATGCGGCTCCATTTCCGAGTGGAGCCGTGGATGCAACGCGCCTGATGTCGGCCGTTGAGCAGCCATGGCCCCATCCCAAAAGGGGACATCCGGCCGCGTCGTGCGCCGGCATCCGCCCCGGTAAGCCCAACGCCGCTTGTATGACTCCAAGCTAATATGCTACCCCTGCGTCATGCGCGGACTGCTGGCACTTGGTATGCTGGTACTGGCGGCTACAACAGCGGCCGCAGGTGAGCTGTTGTTCGACGCCATCGCTGCCGGCGACAAGACTGCCGTGGAGCAAGCTTTGGCAGGTGGTGTCGACGCTGACAGCCGGGCACGCGACCAGGCAACCCTCCTCATCGCTGCAGCGCTCGACAACCAGCCGGAAATCGCCGAATTCCTGCTGGGCAAGGGTGCCGACGTCATGGCGCGTAACTCGGGCGGCTTCACCCCGCTTCATGCGGCGGCCTTCTCGGGTAGCCTGCCGATCGCCAAGCTGCTGCTGGAAAAAGGCGCGGTGCTTGACGATGCCGCCAACAAGGCTGGCGTCACGCCAATGATGGTGGCCGGCGAGGAGAACCACGTTGAATTGGCAGAATTCCTCATTGCGAAAGGTGCGGACGTCGACCACGCTGAGGGTCATGGCTTTATGCCAATCACCCGCGCTTTCTGGAAGGGAAACACGGATATCATACGATTGTTCAGGCGCCATGGCGCGACCTGTCAGGGGGCCAATGTCCTGGGCAGCGAGGCGAACGTTACGAAGTGTATGGCGATTCACGATTGAATGGAGGGCCCAGATGAACAACGCGATCAAGTCGAGACTGGTTCGGAATTTGGTGCCGGCAGCGATATTCGCGGTGGCCGCAACTGCCGGCACGGGATTGGCTTGTGCCGACGATTCCGTGAATACCGGCTACTTCGGCGGCGTGGCGATCATGGGCTACGACACGGTCGCCTATTTCACCGACGGCAAGGCGGTAAAAGGCTCCGAAGAGTTCTCCACTGACTGGCTGGGGACGCCGTGGCATTTCGCAACGAAGAAACATCAGCAAATGTTCGTGAGCGACCCGGTCAAGTATGCTCCTCAATATGGTGGTTACTGCGCTGCGGAAGTCGCCGGCTCCGGATCGGTTACGGTCAATGTCGATCCGGAAGCATTCAAGATCATCGACGGGAAGCTCTACCTGATTTACGACGCCGGCAATGCCAACTCTTTCGCTGAAGGCGCGAGCGATCTCGTCCGAACGGGCGACATCAATTGGCCGATCGTTAAGGCCGAGTTGGAGGTTGATCAGCCGAATTGGAAATTGATCAATGCCCAGTGAGATGGGCGAGCCTACTTGACCACGGCAAAGTGAAACACCTTGCTTGAATTGGCGAACGAATAGCCGTTACTTGCGTCGTCGCTGCGTTTGTAGACGGGCCCGCAGTCGGGGCGCCCGAACATATTCTCGCTCTGCTCGCACAGGAGATCGCGATTGACATAGACGGTTTCAGTAACCAGCCGCGTGGTCGAGCGGAAGGCTGCCTTGCCGTCCTTGCCGATCTGCAGAATAGCCGGCTGGTGGCCGGGTTCAAGCTGCCCTTGCAGCGTATGGCCCAGCACCAGCGAAACGATCTCCTGGCCCTTCAAGCGGTTGCGTTCGTCTCCGGTGAAGCCGAACGGCCATTCCGGCAAGCCAGCCTGCTGCAGCGCGTCGATGATAAGGCCCGAATCCCGGGCGTTACGATATTGGGCACCGGCGAGCCGCCACGAAGACAGCGAATCGTACCCTGGTGTCGGCATCAGGCGAAGGCCCTCGATGATTGCTGCCTTCGCATCCGGCAAACGGCCGGCGCGGGCATAGGCGGCCGCGAGCGTGATCCTGAAATCGCCGACGGCCGGCGCATCGTCGCAAGCGCGCTCGAGCGTCGCGACCGCTTTGCCGTTGTTGCCCTGGACGAGAAAGACGAGTCCGGCGACTTCCCGATTGACGGCCGAAAGGCTGGGATCGAGCCTCAGCGCCATGTCGACGGCCGCGGCTGCCTCGGCGTGATTGCCGGCATACAGCTGAACATATCCCAACGCTATCTGCGTCTCGGCGTCCCCGGGCCCGAGTGCGACGGCTTGCTCGGCCGAGGCGATGGCTTCTTCGTAGCGCCGATCCACGACTTGCATGACCCCGAGAATAGCGTAGGGCGAGGACAGGTCCGGATCGAGCTGTAAGGCGCGGCTTGCCTTCTCATAGGCGCGCTTGCGTGCCGGCGCGCTCTGCAAGATGTCGTTGAACGACGCTCGCCAGATGTAGACGGTCGTAGCCGCATCGGCCGCGAAAGCTTCGGCGAAAGCAGGGTCGAGTTCCTCTGTCTTGTCGTAAAGCGTGAGCGCCTCCCGTAGCCCGTCGCGCCGGCCGGTCCGTGCTGTCTGCTCGGCCCGAAGGTAGAAGTCGTAGGCTTCAAGGTTTTCGGTCGGCGGGCGCGCCATGTGCTCACTTTCCGCTGCCGAAGGTTGCATGCCAAGCGCCTTGGCGATCTCCCCGCTCATCTCGTCCTGGACGGCAAACACGCCGGCCATGCCACGGTCGAACCGGTTGGCCCACAGATTGTCGCCCGTTGCCGTATCGATGAGCTGGGCATTGAGGCGGATCTGCTCGCCGGTGCGACGAACGCTCCCCTCGACAACGAAGCGGACGCCAAGGTCGCTCGCGACGTCCGCCAGCGCTGCAGGCTTGTCCTTGTAGGCGAATACCGAGTTGCGCGCGATGACGTCTAGACCGGACAGCTTGGTGAGGTCGGTGATCAGATCTTCGGTGATGCCGTCAGCGAAATAGTCCTGGCCTGGATCGCCGCCGAGGTTTGCAAACGGCAGCACGGCAACGGATGGCCGCAATGGCGCTGAGAACTTGTGCCACGCAAAAATGCCGGCAAGCACGGCAAATGCCAGAGCCGCGACACTCGCCAGGATCATGACGCGCGAGCCCGGCCGGTGTGGCGCGTCCACGACCTTGCCCGAGGCTGCGGGATCCAGCAGTAGCCGATACGCGCGAACCGGATCGGCGATGTTCTTGAGGCGCTGCCCGCCAAGACTGGCAAAGCCCACATCAACCTTGTGCACCGCGTGATCGAACGCCGTGCCCGAGATACATACACCCCCCGGCTCGGCCATCGACTCCAGGCGCGCGGCGATATTAACGCCATCGCCGTAGATATCATTTTCCTCGACAATGACATCGCCAAGATTGACGCCGATGCGAAACCGGATGTGGCGGGAGTCGGAGGTGTCCTGATCTCGGACAGCCATCCGGCGCTGAATCGCGGCAGCGCACTGGACGGCATCGACGACACTCGCGAATTCGACCAGCGCCCCGTCGCCCATGAGTTTGATCATGCGGCCGCGGAATTCCTTGATTGCAGGGTCGATCAGTTCGCGACGGCAACTCTTCAACCGCTCGAGCGTGCCAACCTCATCTTCGCCCATGAGCGTGCTGTATCCGACCACGTCGGCGGCAAGGATTGCGGTAAGCCGTCGCTCCATGTGTTGGTGTCCTGCCTCCCAAGCTTCGCCGACGAGCCTATTCGACTGAGGTTTCGAATGCGAGCGTGCTTGGCTTACTGGACACGGATAATGCAACCACGTCGTTTTTGAACACATTGCCCACATGGGTACTTTATGAGCGAAACCGGATGTTGCCGCATGGCTGGCGTGGGTCAAGTCACGATATCGGCTGAAGGTCCGCTATCGTTCTTCACCGGCCACAAGCGGATTTGCTGGTCCCGGCCCACATCAAGTCGCTTGCGGGTAAGGTCCTGATAGGCGAAACTGATCGGAGCCCGGCAGGGTTTGCCACCTCGCCTCCGAGGTTGGCCGCCGACAGAGTGCTCCGCAATGGACCGCAAGCTCGCCGCCATCCTTGCTGCTGACGTCGTCGGATATTCTACCATGATGGAGCGCGACGAGGCGGGTACGCATCAACGGGTGCGCGCCGGTCATAAGGAACTTTTCGAGCCGACAGTAACGCGTCATCATGGCACTATCTTCAAGCTGATGGGCGACGGTCTGTTGGCGGAGTTTTCTTCCGTCGTCGAGGCGATGGAATGCGCGGTTTCGTTGCAACGTGGGCTGGCCGAGCGAAACGCCTCGTTGCCGAAAGACCAGCGCGTGGAAGTGCGCATCGGCGTCAATCTTGGCGAGGTGATTGTCGAGGGTGACGATCGGTTTGGCGAGGGCGTAAATATCGCGGCGCGACTAGAACAACTTGCTGAGCCTGGCGGTATCTGGGTTTCGGCGAAGGTGGCGCGCGAGGTTGAGAAGAAGCTGGCTTTCGGCTTTCAGTCGATGGGCCCGCGGAAGGTCAAGAACATCGCGGAGCCGGTTGAGGCATACCGTGTCACGACCGACGGCAAGGCCAAGCCCATGCGCACAAGCCGCAGCCGGTCGTGGCTGCCAGTCGTAGCGACCTTCCTAGTGCTGGTCTTAACAGTCACAGCGGTCCTGGCGTGGTGGCAGTTCTATGGAATAAAGCGCGAGATAGGCCATGGTGGCATCCCGACCGTGGCAGTTTTGCCATTCAAGAACATGAGCGGCGACACGACGCTAGATTATTTTAGCGACGGCATGACGGACGATTTGATCTCGATGCTGGCAGGCGTCACCGAACTCAAGGTACTCTCGCATAGTTCGAGCTTCGTCTATAAGGACAAGCCAACCGATGTCCGCCAAATCGGCCAAGAGTTGAACGTGGCCTACGTGATTGAGGGCAGTATCTGGAAAGAGACGGACCGGGTGCGGATCACTGCACAGCTGATCGACGCGCGCACAGGCGAAAATCTCTGGGCGGAAAAGTTCGATCGCTCTGGAAGCAATCCCCTTGTGATTCAGGACGAGGCGATCGAACGAATCATTGGCACGCTTGGTGGCCAGCGCGGAAAAATGTACGACATGGAGTACAAGAAGGTCTGGCAAAAGGACACACCGGATCTTGAAGAGTACGACTTCTTCCTTCGATCCAATTTCTTTTTTGGGCAGTTTACGCCCGAGAGTCTGCTAAAGGCGAAGGACATAATTCTTGAGGGCTTGGCCAAATTTCCCGATTCGTCGCTGTTATCGTGCGGACTGGCCTGGGATCACGTCTTGGCGGCTGGCCTCGCTTTTGACGATAAGCCTGAAGAGCATTGGCGCATGGCGTCTGAACTGGAAGCAAGGATTCTTCCACGGGCTAACCTCGGACCCGACGCAAGAAAAAGCTGCTTGTGGTCATCCGTCTACGTCACTGCTTATCAGGGGAAATTTGATCTGTCTCTGCGCAGGGCCGACGAGGTGATCGCGCTTTCGCCCGGAGACGCGTTTCTCATCGGCGACCTTTCATCAGCAGCCCGCTTCAGCGGCCTGACTGACAAGGCGATTGAGCGAGCAGAATACGGGCTCAGGAACGATCCAAACTTCGCCGATTATTATCTGGTGATGAAGGCGAATGCCCTGACTGATATCGAAAAGTACGCCGAATCTGATGCCCTGATCACGAAGGCGTCAGACTTCCTGATCACTGTTCCGCTGCTACGTGCCATCAACGATGTCCATCTTGGAAAAACTGTCGCTGCACGCAGCGAAGTCCTCAAGGCGCTTGCCATGCAGCCGTGGCTTAAGGCGACGCGATGGCGCGATATGACGTTCCATATCAATCCTGCAGTGATTGATCGACAGGTGGCCGACCTGGTGGCCGCGGGAGTGCCAATGAAGTAGTTTCGGTTGGAGGCCGGTGTATGGGCAGCATCCTTCCCCGCCTCGTCAGTTACCCTCAGGATGCACCGCTTTGAATGTCAGCTTTGGACCCTCCGCTGCTGACAAGCTGCCAGGCCAATTCCGGCCCCATCCCAACCGAGACAGTACCTGGGCGTTCCTCCCGTGGCCAATCATGGCCGAAGGAGAAACGAAATGGGACATTCTTACTATGACCCCACCGCTCCGGATCGCCGCGCGTGGAACGCGGCAAGCAGGTCGGAACGAAACGCCCGCTCAAACCTCGACAGATATGGGCGATCCGATTCTTTCTCGATCGAGAGCGGCGATTGCGCGATCGAGCCCTCTTCGATCTAGACAGCGCGGCCACTTACGCGCGACCTTCGTTGGCCCCTCGGTTGCGGGTGATCCGATATTCGCCCAGCTTCGCGACGACACCTGCAATGCGAAGCTTGGCGAAGAGTTTGACAGCGCAGATCAGCGCAAGATGTCCGACAGGCTCTCGGGCTTCTTCTCGCCAAGCGACAGATCAAGGCCCGACAGAAGTTCGACGAGATGGCTTCGCATCAGGTCGGACGCGTTTTGTGCGTCGTGCTTTTCGATGGCATCGACGAGGGCGTGATGGGCGTGGCTTTCGCAGGTGGTGTCGCGGCGGCGCCAGTAGAGCGCGATGATCAGCGACGACCGCGACAGCAGGTCTTTGACGAAACTGGTCAGGATAGAATGGCCGGCGATTTCGGCGATGCCGACATGGAATTTTGCCGACAGCATAATGGCGTCGCTGTCGCGGCCGGCATGCAGGGCCTCGTGCTCCTTTTCGAGATGAAGCCGCAGTTGCGCGATCTCGTCCGGCTTTGCCACTTCGGCGGCAAGCGCCGCGACCTTGGGCTCGATCAGCGCCCGCGCTTCGAACACCTCGCGTGCTTCCTGCTTGGTCGGCTGGGCGACGAACGCGCCGCGGTTCGGCTCGAGCCTAGCCAAGCGGTCATGCGACAGCGCCTGCAGCGCCGCGCGTATCACCGCGCGGCTCACCGAATAGATCGAGGCGAGTTCGTCCTCGGGTAGTTTTGTGCCCGGTGCGATGCGGTGGCTGACGATGGCGTCGCGCAGGCCGGCATAGACCGGAAACCAGCGCATCGTCGGCTTGTCGCCATCCCGTGGCTTTGGCCCAAGCAGGTCCATCGTCTCATTGTCCCGGCGGCCGGATCGCATAGCGGCGCGAACACCGCGTTTCCGGCCGCACATCAAACATCCTGTGTGGGAATGTCAACAATTTTGCACGCATCAGGATGCACGGCCGGTGGGCGAAAAGGGCGCAAAGATTCCGGCGAAGGATTTTTCGAGTGGAACCTGGTAGCCGCCGCGCTTTGAGGTCGACAGGCCAAGGCCGACGAGGCTCTCGCAGAGTTTTACTGCGCAGGCGACGCCGTCGATCACGGGAAGGCTATGTTCGCGGCTGAGCGCGGCAGCGAGGTCGGCCATGCCGGCGCATCCCAGCACAATCGCTTCGGCCCGGTCGTCGCGGATGGCGCGCTCGATCTCCTCCGAAATTCGATGGCGGGCGTTGGAGCCGGGCACTTCGAGCTCCAGAACGGGAACGTCGCTGGCTCGTACCCTGGCGCAGCGGCTGGCGAGGCCGTAGCGCACTAGATTGTGCTCGATCGCCGGCACCGAACGCGACAGCGTCGTCACCACGCTGAACTTGCCGGCAATCAGGCTCGCCATGTGAAACGCCGCTTCGCCGATGCCGATCACCGGCATCTCGCCAACGCAGCGTACTGCGTCGAGGCCGGTGTCGTCGAAGCAAGCGATGACGCAGGCGCTCGACGCCGGATGTCTCTGGATCTCGCCGATCATTCCCGGGATGGCGAAGACCTCGTCGAAATAGCCTTCGATGCTCGGCGGCCCATCCTTCGGATTGGTCGCGATGATCCTGGTGCCGGCCGAAGCCGCGCCGCGTGCCGCCTCGCCGATCTTCTCGGTCATGGACGCAGTGGTGTTGGGATTGACGACGAGTATGTCCATTTGCGCCTTCATATTTCGCCGCCGAGATAGAGTTTCTTGACCCGATCGTCGGCAAGCAGCTCAGCCGAATCTCCGGCCAGCGCGATCGTTCCGGTCGTCAGTGCGTAGGCGCGCTGCGAGATGCGCAGCGCCATGCGCGAATTCTGCTCGACCAGCAGCACGCTGACCTTTTCGTCGCGGTTGATCGCGACGATCGAGCGGGCGATGTCCTGCACGAGCTTCGGCGCGACGCCGAGCGAGGGTTCGTCGAGCAAGAGCAGCTTCGGCTTGGCCATCAGCGCCCGCCCGATCACCAGCATCTGCTGTTCGCCGCCGCTCATCGTGCCCGCGGTCTGCGAATAGCGTTCCTTCAGGCGCGGAAAACGCCCGAGCACCATCTCCAGCGTCGTGGCGATGTCGGCCTTGTTGGTGCGGGTGAATGCGCCCATCATCAGATTGTCGCGCACGGTCATGTAGGAAAAGACGCGCCGGCCCTCCGGCACCATAGCGATGCCCATCCTGACCAGCTCGTCAGGCCGCGTTTGGTCGATGCGGCGGCCCTGGAAATGAATCTCGCCGCTAATGACTTTTTTCAGGCCGGTAATGGCGCGCAGGATTGACGATTTGCCCGCACCATTCGCGCCGATCAGCGCTACCGTCTCGCCCTCGTTGACGCTCAGCGACACGCCCTTCAGCGCATAGACGTGGTCGTAGTAGAGTTCGACATTGGAGACGCTCAGCAGTTCGCTCATGGCTAAAATCCGATCGTCTCGTCTTCGGCGCCGAGATAGGCTTCGATGACCTTTTCGTTCTCTTGGATTTCTTTCGGCGTTCCCTCGGCGATTTTCACGCCGAAGTTCAGGACGACGATACGGTCGGAAATGTTCATCACCGCGGGCATGTCGTGCTCGACGAGTAGCACGGTCACGCCGCGTTTGCGTACGCCGCGCACCATTTTCACCGCACGCACGGTTTCCTCGTGGTTCATGCCGGCAAAGGGTTCGTCGAGCAGGAGCACGGTCGGGTTGGTGGCGAGGCCGATGGCAATCCCCAGCGCGCGCAGATGCCCGTGCGGCAGCGTGCTCGCGATCTCATGCCGTTGCGCGCCGAGATCGAGGAAATCGATGATCTCGTCGGCGGATCGTCCGAATTCGGCCTCATCGCGCCGCGCTGTAATCGTGCCAAGATAGAAGCCGGCAAGGGTGGCATTGGAACGCAGGTGATGTGCGATGATGACGTTGTCGCGCACGGTCATGCCCTTGAAGATCGTCGTCTCCTGGAATGTGCGGACGACGCCCTTCCGGGCGACGATATGCGGCGCCAGGCCGGAAATCCGCTGTCCGCGAAACAGCACCTCGCCCGAGCTCGGACTGAGGAAAGAGGAAATCAGCTTGAACAGCGTCGATTTGCCGGCGCCGTTGGGACCGATCACGGAGAGGATTTCGCGTTCGCGGACCGCGAAGGAAACGTTGTTGACCGCGACCAGCCCGCCGAAGCGTTTGGTCACTGCCTTGATCTGGAGAAGTTCGGTCATGGTCCTAGCCCTGCTTCTTGCCGAACAGCCGCAGGCTGAGCAGGCCGTTGGGAAGGAACAGCATCAGCGCGATCAGCACCGACGAGAAGATCAGCAACTGGAACTCGCCGGTCTCGAACAGGAAATCCCAGCCGAAATAGAGCACGAAGGTGCCGATCATCGGCCCGAAGACGTAGCTGAGCCCGCCGAGGAAGCAGTTCAGCATGAAGTTCACCGAGTCGGTGACGGTGAAGCTGGACGGATAAATCGACTGCGAAATGGCAACAAACATTGCGCCGCCGAGACCGCCGAGGAACGAGGAGATGGCGTAGGCGATGACGCGCAGATAGGCGATGTTGACGCCGATCGAGGAGGCCAGTTCCTCGTTCTGCTGCAGCGACTGGCAGAGCTTGCCGATGCGCGAATGGACAAGGCGGTAAAGCCCGGCAAAGCACAGCACCATCAGCACCACCGAAACGAGATAGAACGCCGGGCGTGGATTGGCGAGCGTTGCGAAATCGGGAAGGATGGTCAGGCCGAAGATCGAAATGCCGCCGGGGAGCGGAATGCTCACCATGCCCTTGGCGCCGTTGGTGATCGGCAGCGCCAGCGCCAGCAGCCGCGCCACTTCGGTCAACACCAGCGTGACCATCGCGAAATAAACGCCGCGGAGCCTCAGGATGGGCAGTCCGATCAGCACGCTTGCAGCGGCGCAGAACAGCCCGGCCAGCGGCAGTGTCAGCCAGAACGACAAACCGTGCTGGACGACAAGGATGGCCGAAACATAGCCGCCCATAAGCGCGAAGGCACCCTGGCCGATATTGATGCGGCCGATGTAGAAGGTCACCCACACGCCGGCGCTGGCGATGCTCAGCAAAGCGACCGAGGTCAGCGTGTAGTAGAGGTCGAGCCGACCGGTCGCCTCGATCAGCCAGGGCACGCCGATGAGTACGACCAGCAGGAAGACAGCGACGGCGAAGATGTTGCGTGTACGCTTCATGTCGATCATCCCCACGGTTTGCCCATGAGCCCGTTGGGGCGGATGCTGAGAAAGACCATCAGCGCGGCGAAGATGACGAGATAGGTGACGTCGCCATAGTGGCGTAGCACCGTCAGGCCGACCGATTCCATCATGCCGAGGATGAAGCCGCCGGCGATCGCTCCGCTGACGACGCCGGCTCCACCGATCATCACCATCAAGAACGCCTTGATCGAGATCGGCCCGCCGATGCCCGAATTGACGCCGGTGATGGCGACCAGCAGTCCGCCGACTATGCCGGCAAGCATGGCGCCAAGCGCAAAGCCGATCATCGAATAGCGGTCGACGTCGACGCCCATAAGCTGCGCCGCGATCCGGTCCTGCGCCAGCGCCCGCATGGCGCGTCCCGGCTTGCTATACTGCATGAAAAGCACGAAGGAGGCGATGAACAGTATGGCGAGTGCGCCGACCAGCAGCCGGTCGTAAGGCATTATGAGGCCGTCGGAGACGAAGACGCCGCTGACGATCTTCGGCACGCCGCGCTGCTTTTCACCGAACAGCAGGAGGATCACGGCGTCGAGGAAGAATGCGACCGCCGCCGCGAGAAGCATCGTACTTTCCTCCCGCACGCTTCGCCTAATCACCGTTCTGAAAAGGAATTTCTCGACCAGCGCTCCAATGACCAGCAGCGTGATCCCGGACGCGACGAGGGCGACGACGAAAGGCATGCCGAGCTGGCCATAGACGGTGTAGGTGACGAAGCCACCGAGAACGTACATCTGCCCATGGGCAAAGTTCAGCACGTTCATCAGAGCGAAGATCAGGGTCAGACCGAGCGCGATCAAGGCGTATTGCGCGCCAAGATAAAGCCCGTTGGCGATGACTTGTTCCATCAGGATGGTTCCCGGCCATTCAGAGGCTCAAGGCGAATGCACGAGCCTCTGCGGCAATCCGCTTCAGTGCAGTTGCGTCAATCGACTTGAGCGACGAAGAGCGTCTCGAACTTGCCGTCGCGGTATTCCGTGACCACCATCGGGACCGAAAGCTGGCGCTTCTGGCCAAACGACGTCATTCCGACATAGGTCAGCTTGGCATCGCCCTTCAGATAGGGATTGGGTGCCGAGAAAGTGTCGATCGTCTTCTTGAACTCTTCGACATTGTTGATCGCGGCCGGGTTCGCCTTCAGCGTCTCGATGATGTATTCGAGCGCGTAGACCTTGGTGTTGGACTCGTCATTGTATTCGCCGAACATTTTCGTATAGCGGTCGACGAACTCTTTCATCATGTCGGACGCGATTTCGGGCGTCGATGCGCCGCCGACTGAGATGAAGCCGTTGGCCAACTCGCCCGCGCCCTCTTCCAGCACCTTGGCATCCTGCGCCGTTTCGGTGGAGATCAGACCTTCGTAGCCGAGCTCGCGCGCGGCGCGGATCAGCAGCGGCGCATTGCCGGGCGCGACACCCGAAAGCACCAGCAGGTCCGGTTTTTGCAAAACGATCGGCGTCAGTACCGGGGTGAAATCGCGGGTATCGTTTTGGTAGACGTCCGTGGCAGCCACAACCTCAAGCCCGAGCGCCTTTGCCGCGGCAACACCGCCATCCCGCTGGCTCAGCGGATCGGATTCGTTGGCGGCGACAAAGGCAACTTTTTTCACGCCCCTGTTTTCCTTGAGATATTTGTAGATCGCCGGAGCTGACTGGTAGTTGGCGATCATGCCGAGCACGGCATTGGACGCCGGCGGGGTGTAGAGTTCCTTCGGGAATGCGTAGGGAAAATAGATGATGCCCTTGGATTCTGCCACGGGGCGCACCGCCGCCGCGCCGTCGTCGACATTCGGACCGACGACATAGTGGATGCCCTCCTGGGCCATCTTCTCCATGCCGGCGATCGCCCGCTTCGGGTCCTTCTGATCGTCGAAGGTAACAATTTTGATGTCATAGGTCTCGTCACCAATCTTCACACCGCCGGTTTCGTTGATCCAGGCGGCGCGCGTCTGCATCGAGCGGACGTTGGATGTGCCCCACGCAGCGGCCGCGCCACTCGTGACGCCGACAAAGCCGATCTTGAGTTCCTTGTTGGCGGCGTGCACCGTGATTGTGCCGCCGGCCATGATTGCCAGCGCAGAGACGGCGCCGAGCGCGGCGAATGTGATTATTGAACGTCTATTGATCATTGTTCTTTCCCCTTTGGAGGCCGCGCATTGTTGCGACAGAACTCGACCGATACGCGACTTTTGTGAGTGAAGGCTCGAATCTATTATTTGTCAACAAAAGTTTTACAGATTGTTGACAATCTGTAAGGTCGTAGATGAAGGACGCAGTCCCCATCCGATGCGCTGCAGCAATCGATCGACCTGGCGGTTCGCAGTAACCTACTGATTTTGCTAGCCAACTTAGCCACAATCGGTGACTCGAACTATCACAAATCCTGGCCGCTGCCTGCTCTTTCCGATAGGGACACCAGTGCTGTGACGGTCGAACATTAGAACCGCCTAATAACATCTCCACTAGCACTACGCAGGCGATTTGGTCCGCAGTGAGGGGCGGATGGGGTTAGGTTGCCCACTAGCATCTACCCCACAGTTCACAAGGGCTTCCACTGGCACTGTGGCGGCGATTGGCTCTCGTGGAAATTCCCCACCCACTAGCACTGCGGCGGGCGACAAAGGCCTCCACTGCCACTGTGAAGACGAACCCATACCACCAGGATGGTGAAGGTGATTTCCTCGCCGGCCGACAACGGCCCCTAAGATTACGCAGACCTACCGACCGGCGGCTGTTCTCCCAGCGTTGCGGCTGCCCTTTCTCCTTCCAAGCGATGGAGGTGGCGCACTGGCCGGTCGGCGCCGAAACAACGAACGAAAGCCCGAATCGTTCCGAAAGACCGCTGCAATTCCCCAACACAATCGGTTTGCGAGATCTGGTCGAGGGCGAAGGCGGTTAGCACTCCGACGCGGCATGCGAGGCAGTTGTGTCAGCAGTTCCACTCCGGTCGACAGATAGCCGGAATGCACTGCGGCCGATGGATTTGCAAGACTGTTCGGCCTGGACGTCGGGGTCGGAGGGCCGACTGGATCAGGCGGTTTTGCGGGTCCGCTCGACATTCGGCACCGGCCAAATGCGGTCGCTCTGTATTAAACTTGCCCCAAGCCGGTGTCGAGACTCGCCGCCGATCGAGTAATTCTTTGATCATGTTTGGTCGAAAAGAGGCGAGTGGGATGGTTGTGCACAAACCAACTGATCAATTGCAATCCTGATCTTCTTGGGAGCAAATCTTGGCATGGCGGCGGAAGAGCTGGACGCGCTTGTTTTCGGGATGGCGGTCGACGGCGTTCGTGCGCTTCCCGTTGGCTTCACCGAAAAAGTCGCAGAAATCGCCAGCAGAAGCCACGGCGTCCTGCTTTTCGATTTGCGCATCGATGGCGACTTGGAAATGCAACGGATCGCCGCCATCGAATATCCGAGCAATCAGACAGGCATCCTGGCGCTGGACAAGCAGGGCTCGGTGATCAGCCATTGCATGGTCAATGGGACTTTCTCCACCTTTATCGCTCCGTTGGCGGACTGGAACACTCTGCCGTTGCCCATGCAGGCCAGGACGAGTATCACCGGCCCGGCAAGCCTCTTCATCGGCGCTTTACGCAACGCCGGATATATCCCGCGCGGCAGGCCCTGACCCGAAGTTTAGTTCGACGAGCATGACGGGCCAGGGTTCATCCTCAAGATCGGGGCCCACCGTGGACGGTCGATCGCCGTGACACTCAACGACAACCTCGACTATTTCGGCCAGACCGTGAATGTCGCCGCGCGCGTCCGTCCTTGGCAGAAGTCGGACAATGGATGCCGCAAGTGCTACGACGGTGGAAAAGTCACGGCACTGCTACCCCTCTTGGCGTAAGAGATCCGGCGAGCGGAGCCAAATAGCGGCTGTACTCGCCGGGGCGCCTATTCTAGCTACCGCACGACCATTCGCTGCTGGTCACGCTTCTGTGCATAGCTGCCCTTGTCATAGGCGGCCTGTGCCTGGAGCTGTTCCTTGGTGAATGTCGTGTACAGATACTTCTTGCCATTCTTGTCGGTCATGAATTTCAAATTGTCCATGCCGACCGCCACTTCCTTCGAACCTATGCCAAGGAAGCCGCCGACATCGACGATCACCGCGTCGGGCTTCTTGTCCGGCGTCAGCACGACATCGCCGATCTGGCCGACCTTGGCATCATTGGCACCGTAGACCGTCGTGCCCTTCAGATCGTCACCTCGGATTTCCCCAATCGGCATCTGCTTGAGCGTGGACTTGTCGATTGCCCCGGTCGTTGTCTGGTCAGGTGCCGTAGTGGCCGCAGGGGCCGCGGCCGTCTTGTTGGCGGGAGCGGCGGCAGGGGCCGTGGTCACGGCTGGGGCGGTTGCAGCCGGCTGATTGGATGCCGTTGTGGCCGGTGCAGGGTCGTAGGCCTTGCGATTGAAATCCGGCTGCGCCTGCAACTCCTCCTTGGTGGTCTGCGCCACCAGCCAGCGGTTGCCGTTCTTCTCCGCCCACTGTGCCTTGTCGAAATCATAGGTGACGTTCTTGGTGCCCAGACCAAGGAAACCACCCACGCCGATGACCAGGGACTGCGCCTTGCCTTCCTTGGACAGAACGATGTCCTCGACCTTGCCGATATTCTGCGCGTCATCGCCCGTACCGTTGTAGACGGTCTCGCCGAGAATGTTGGTGGCAAGGTTGCCATCGGCCCGCTTCACCGGCTCTGCCGGGGCGGTGTTCGTGGCGGGGGCCTGCGCGGTGGTGGTCGGCGCGGAAGCCGACGGAGCTTGCGTGGTCGTCAATGGTGCGGGCGGCGGGGCATAGGCGTTGCTGTCGAAGTCCGGCCGTGCCTTCAGTTCGTCCTTGGTCGTTTGGGCGACCAGCCAGCGGTCGCCGTTCTTCTCGGCCCACTGCAGCTTGTCGAAATCGAAGGCGACATTCTTCGTCCCTACACCCAGGAAGCCGCCGACGCCGATGACGACGGATTTCGCCTGGCCGTTCTTGTCGAAGACGACGTCGCTGACCTTGCCGATATTCTCGGCATTGTCACCGGTGCCGTTGTAGACGGTTTCGCCGATGATGTTGGTGACGATGCTGCCCTCGGCGCGGGGTACCGGAGCGGTGACCGCGGGCTCCTGCGCGGATGGTGGGGCGGCAGGCGTCGGGGTGCTCGTGCTCTGCGCATACGCGCCTGTCGCGATCAATGTCGCGAGGGCGGTGGTGGCTAAAAGGGTGCGAATCATGATAGTCTCTCCTGTGCCTGATTTCGTATAGGCCGCGCGGCCCTGCGGGACATCGGGCGCGGCACTTCACGATTCACAACGTTGGGACAGCGCCGTTGTTCCGGCGAAACTCAATGGTATATTAGCCATCTCTCCTTCGCTCCTGCTATGCATTCCGCTCCTCGGAAAACGCTGTTTGACTTCCGCCGTAAGGCGTTGACGTCTTGAAGCGGATCAGCTCGCCATTTCCATTGCCGGCGTAGGCGGCGCATCGATCACACCGCGAACAAGTCTGGATCTGCGAAGGTTCCCTCGCCCAACTCGCGAATCTCGAAATTTTCAGTGTTATCGCGATCGGCTAATTCGGTTTGGCCATAAGACACGCCTGGAAATGGCTGCCGCCTGAAAACGTCGTTAGTCGGTTGAGCCCGAAATGATCACGCGACGCACCCATTCCAAGATTTGTTCCTGTTCGACAGTCGGACGCGAGTTGAAATCTTCGGGAAGATGCCACGCCAGACGTCTGCGTTCAGCCGGACCGATATCGTCGAGCCATATGTCCGGTCGCTGATCGTGCCCGATGCGGGAGCTTTCCTTTGAAGTACCCCTCTGGGAGGCTATACCGACGTTCAATCCGACCGAGAAGCTCGAAGCCGCGAAGTCGCGTCCCGATGTCCCGCCCTCATTTCCCAGACCGCAAGCCCGGCGGCGTTGCGCTGCCGGTCGGTTTCGTCGCTACGGCACTCATGGCGTCGGGCCAGAACGCCGGAATAGGGCGTTGCGCCCTTCGCGTCGGCGATCATCATGGCGTCCGGCCGCTGCGGCATGTTCAAGCGTGAGACGGGCATTCTTGTGGATGTTCATTCGGACCTTCCGGTGAGTGCTGCAGCTTGGTAACTCCAGTCTCCTCGGTCCGGTCCGAATGGACAACCCTCTGAAAGCTCACACCTAGGTCTCTCGACCCGCTCGGTCGATGACCTGGTCAAGGCCATGGGCATGAGCGGCATCTCCAAGAGGCAGGGCAGCCGGCTGTGCGAAGAGATCGACGGCAAGGTCAAAGCGTTCCTCGAAAGACCCATCGACGGCGACTGGTATATCTGTGGATCGACGCCGCCTACCTGAAGGTGCGCTGCGGCGGCCGCATCGTCTCGGTCACCGTCATTATCGCTGTCGGCGTCAATGCGGACGGCCGACGCGAGGTGCTGGGCATGGAGATCGGCACGTCTGAGGCCGAGCCGACCTGGACGGAGTTCCTGCGCAAGCCGACGGGCCTGCGCGGCGTCAAGCTCGTCGTCTCCGACGCCCATGGCTCTCCCGGTTGGCCAGCTCAACGCCCAAAACCTGGCGCCGGCCCTCCCAATCCACGCCGATCGCCACCAGCACTGCCTGGCTGGCGATCAGGCCCGCCTCGCGAGCCCGTGTCCAAAATGAAAATCAGGATGCCATCAATGGCTTGCGGATAGTTCACGGACGAAGTTCTCTTTCGTTCGAGATGGCCTGGTTCAATCTCCAGCATTCTCCTGCTGCCATACTGGCCGGAGCGAGTGCCGGCCGCGAGCGAGTGACCTTTGAGCCGTGGCTCAGAGCGTCTTGCTCATCATCAGGATTGGAACCGGAGCGCCGCCACGGTCATCGACGAATTTCTCGGCGGGTTGGTAGCCGCAGGCTCGATAGAGCGGCTCTCCTGCCATCGTGGCTGCCAGATCGGCACGGCGGAAGCCCTCAGCCTTAGCGGCACGTTCACAAAGTGAAAGGATAAGACGGCCGACGCCTCGCCGGACAAAGTCCGGATGCGTATACATGGCTCTGATACGTGCCGCGTCCGTGGCTGGATCAAGCAGTGCCGCGTTGCGTACCGGTAACTGATCGCCACCATACATGGTCGTGCGCCGGCTCCAGCCACCGCACCCTGCCAGGACGCCGTCGTGCTTCACGACGAAATAGGTGCCATCATCGATAAGCTGCGTGTCCAGCCCCATGATTGCGCGGCTGGATCGGATCTGGTCATCGTCGAGAAACGGTTTCTGGAGTTCGGAGATCGCTGCGTCCATGAGCGCGATCATGGAGGCGAGGTCCTCGCGTCGTGCTATCCGGTGCCGAAAGTCTTCACTAGCCATGTTCAAGCCCCCCGTGAGGCGAAACAAACGCTCGATATGGCGAATTTCGTTCCGTCAGAAGACCAAATGTTCGCTGCTGCGACAGGCTTGGGACGCCTGTCGACAGCAGGCCGAAGCTATAACTAATGACAGTCATGCTGGCAGGCCCGCCATGCGATAACCTTCCTCGATGTGCCGTCGCACGTCTTCGGCCGGGAATGGCTGCGATTCCGACCAGTGCCGGATAGTGAAGTGCGGATTGCTCATCATGAACATTTTCGCCTCCCAGCGCGCTTCCTCCAAACGGCCAAGTTGCGCAAGGCTTGCTGCAAGCAGGCGCCGTGAAGTCGTGCGATAGGTTTCGGGCCTGCGCAGCGTTTGGATCGCGGATTCGTAGTCGCCCATGGCATATTGGGCCTGACCCAACATCCAATAATACCAACCGGGCGGGTGAGGGTTGAGTCGCAGTGCCCTGCGGACCTGGTCTATGGCTTCGGCAGGTCGGCCCTTTTGCGTCGTCAATTCGGCCCGCATAGCCCAAGCATCGGCGTGGTTGGGATCCAGCTCGTGGGCAGCATTGAATTCGGCATCCGATTCCGCCCAGCGACTCTCATGTCCCAATATGACGCCCAATACCCATCTGTTCCCGGCGTCGTTCGGATCGAGTTCGACCGCCAGCTGCGCTTCGGCGAGCGCTCTTGCGCGGTTGGGGTCCATCGGTTCATCCCAGAACTCCCAGCCCAGCCAGAGGTTGAGTGCCAGCCAACGGTGCGCCTCCGCGTATTCCGGGTCGAGCGCGATTGCGCGGTCCAGCAGCAAAATGGCCTCTTTCGCGGTAAGCGCCGTTTGCAGACCAAGGGGCCGGGCACGCACACAGATATCATAAGCCTCCAGGTTGCTCGGTCTGCTGCGCGCCGGCGCTGTGGTCAGGCGGCCAACCAGAGCCTCGACAATCTTGCCGGTCACCTCATCCTGAACAGCGAAGATATCTTCTAGGCTGCGGTCGAATCTTTCGGCCCAAAGGTGGTCACCCGCGATCGCGTCGATCAGTTGGGCGTTGATACGCACCCGTCCAGCGGCCCGCCGTGCACTACCTTCAAGAAGATGGCGAACGCCCAATTCGCGCGCGATGCGACGCACATCAACGTGCCTGCCTTTGTATGCAAATGCCGAGTTGCTGGCGATGACGAACAACCTCGCTTGTCCTCGACAGATCCGTGATCAAGTCTTCGGTGAGGCCATCGACAAATGCCTCCTGCTCCGGATCATTGCTCATGTTCGTAAAGGGGAGGACGGCAATGGACGGCTTGGCGGGGAGCTGCAGAGGCGCTTTCTCTGCGAGCCCGCCATCGTCCGACGCGGTCGACAACGAGATCCGGTAGACTGACACCGGTTCGGTGACGTTCTTGATCGCTTGCGGACCAAGTTCGTCGAAGCCGCAATCGAGCTTCCGCTTGACTTGGTCGTAGACGCTGCCGGACACAAAGACATCTCCTGCCCCGGCCATTGCCTGGAGCCGCACTGCGACAATGACGCCGTCGCCGAACAGATCGCCGTCCTCGACGACGACATCGCCCAGATTGATGCCGATATGCAGGTTGATTCTCCGGTCGGCGGTCACACCCTCGTTTGCGGCCGCCATCCGCTTCTGAAGGTCCACGGCGCATGACACGGCGTTCACGGCGCTTCCGAACTCGACCAGAACGCCATCACCCATCACTTTTACAATACGGCCTTTACGGTCGCGCACGAGCGGTTCGAGAATTTCCTTCCTCCTCCTCCTTAACGCGGCCAACGTTCCTTGCTCGTCCACGTCCAGAAGTCGACTGTAGCCCACCACGTCGGCAGCCAATATGGCGGCAAGGCGGCGTTGGGGGCGTTCTTCGGCCATTTCGCGTTGCTTTCATTGAAAGCAGAAAAGCGAATTTTATGCCGACCATTTCAAAAGTCTATCAGGTTGACTTCGAGGCTCGATCGCCAAGCAGCTACATACGGTCATCGCAGCTGTCGATTGTCCCCACTTGGGCTACGACTTGCCCTTGGGCTCGTCTTGGACAAGGTCAGCAAGGAGTCAGTGCCGAGTGCCGTGAATGTCGGGTAGGTGTTGACCCGGCCATATCCGCGTCTGGTAGACGGAAAGCGCTAGTAAAGTGACCGAGATGGAGCGTTACTGCGGTTAGCAACCGCTGAATAATGGGGAAGGACAGCAGTGCGCTGCAAGGGGTCAGGCCTCCGTTCATTTGCTATGCGTTAAAATGTGCATATATTGTGCAATGAGAGGTCGGAGAATTGTCATGGCCCATGCACAGCTAGCACATTCCACAATGATCTCGGGCTTTGTCGACAGCCTGCAGGAACCGCGCACCCCATATATCTCGCCGAGGCGCCTGTCGCAGGCGCTGGGCGTCAAGGTAGCCAACCTGGCGCAGTTGACCGGCGTCCACCGTAACACGCTCCGCAATCCATCATCGGAGCGACTGCAGGGTCGGCTGCGTGAGATGGTGAAGGTGATTTCAGCCGCGACGGAGCTCACCGGGGACGTCAACAAGGCGATCTACTGGTATCGCAATGAACCGATCGCCGACTATGGCCATCGCACGGCGGCCGAGCTCGTCGCCAGCGGCCAGGTCGAAGCAGTCCTGGCCTTCATTCGGGATCTCGAGAATGGGGCGCGCGGGTGAAAGTCACCCGAGTCGGGCCGGACGAGATATTCCATCGCTATCTGACACCCAAATGGGCTTTCCTGCCCACAAGTGGCGCAGGAGCAGCGATCGACGGGGCCCGGCGTCGAAGCACTTTACCTGTCCCGCGCGCCTCAGACGGCGTTGGAGGAATACAAGCAGGGCGCCAGCATACCCCGCCCGCCACCCTTGCCGCCTACAAGATCACGCTTTCCGAGGTCGCCGACCTATCGCACGGGTTCGACCCAAATGTCTGGGACAGCGCCTGGAGGGAATGGGATTGTGCCTGGCGCCAGATCGCCCGACGGATGAACCCAGCGAAAGGATACGTCGCCGGCAGATGCGCTGATCTGCACCGATCCGATCCTGGCGACAACGGCAGCGCTACCTTGACCCTTGCC